>QQSI01000021.1:0-33556 GCA_003602645.1 Candidatus Poseidoniales archaeon
GGTGGCATGGGAATCATCATGCTTGGCATGATGCTGCTATCAAGAGTCATAGGTGGCGGAATGGCCCTCGCACGTGCTGAATTGACTGGGCCATCGTTGTCACGGTTGCGGCCTAAACTTAAGCAGACAGCTATTGCCTTGTGGACGCTTTACATTGTTCTGACGTGTATTGAATTCATCCTTTTGTGGACGGCAACGCCAATGGATTGGTTCGACGCAGTGAACCATTCCTTGACGACGCTTCCAACAGGAGGATTCTCAACGCACGACGCAAGCATTGGTTATTTTGATTCCATCGCAGTGGAAACAATCGTTATAGCCTTCATGTTCATTGGTGGAATCAATTTTACCCTGTTGTGGTTCATCAAAGAAGGGGAAATCAGGAAGGCGTTTGGTGATGAGGAATTCCGTTACTACCTCATTTACATCCTTGTTGCCACCTTAGCCATCGCAGCAGCATTAATTGGTTCAGGTACTGGCATCGGTACATCGTTGCGTCACAGCCTCTTTCATGTCGTATCAATTGGTACCTCGTCAGGGTTTGTGACCACCAATTACCGAGATTACTCAAATGGTGGTGATTGGCCGCTTGTGACCCACCTCATCATTTTCGTCTTGATGATTGTTGGCGCAAGTGCCGGTTCAACTGCAGGCGGATTGAAACTCCTTCGCGTCACGTTGGCATTCAAGGTTGCAATGAGGGAACTCGTGAAAATTGCCCAGCCTCGTAAAATCGATCAAATTCGAATGAATGGAGAAGTGGTTGAGCGCAACCAAATCGGCCTTATTGTTGGAATGCTCATCGTTTGGGTTGGGTTGTTTGGCCTGTCAAGCATCATTCTAGCGATCTTCATGCCGGACAACACGTTCGAGAGCGTGATCACAGTTGTTGCTTCCTCATTGGGCAACACGGGACCAGCGCTCGGCGAGTATGGCCCTCACGACACGTGGGCAAGCATGAATTCAGGGGCCCTCATTATCACTTCCATTTTGATGTGGTTTGGTCGATTGGAATTGCTCACAGCCGTCATTTTGATTCACCCTCACACATGGAGGAAGGAAGAGAAGGTCCAATCCGACCGTTCTGCTATTGCGCTGTACCGACGACTCATGGAAGACGACGATAAAAACTGAGCTTCAGAACAACTTCATTTGTCCAGAGGAATTGCTGTCGTCCTTCTTTTCAATCTCAGTTTCTTGGGCGTCAGGGAGCGGTTCTTCTGGCAGTTCTTCGAGCGGTTCAACCACGGTTGCAGCCACATGTGCATCAAGTGCCTCGTTGTATGATTTCATCAATTCTTTAGTGGACCGTCGTGAAAGCGGAAGTCCTGCCATAGAGGCGTGCTCCTCAGCTGAGAAACCGAGCCGAATCGAAAGGTCAAACGAAGTCGAATCGCCTATGTTCGGATCGTCTTTGATCATGGCAGAAAGAAGTGGAAGCATCTCATCGCGAACGGCCGCTTTACTCGACCCTGAAAATTCTGACAGGCGTTCAACAATTGCTGGGCGGACCCATGATGCTTGACGCCGCAAAAATGCCGGATAAGAAGAATAGATTCGGTCCCGAAACACGACTTTGTTTGGAATTGATGCGGAAAGGCTGGCCAATTGTCCGCTCCAATACCACGAGCGATGAGCCGTGTTTTGGTATTGACCCATGAGCATTCGAGCAGCGACGGAGAGCGTTTGGTTTGCCCGAGCAATCGAATCCTTTTCAGGAAAAAGTGAGGCGTTGTTCCAGTGAACCCAATTGATAAGTTCACTTGGAGGCTTATCGATCAAACGACCGAATTTTATGGCCTCAGCAGCGCTGTTTGAACGGTAGAGAGCATCGAGGCCGGGAAACACTTCCAATGTTGAATCCCGGGTACCCGAACTCGCTTGAGCTTCAACCATGGCTTTTGTGATGGAGCCTTGGGCGGTTGAGGAGAGCACCTGCAAATCCCTTACCAAAGCCCGTAAATCACCGGGGTTGCTCTTCACCAGGGCTTGGACTGCAGCATCATCAAAGTCCAAGGATTCCTCCCGCAGAACCCGCTTAGCGATCCGACTCAACGCTTCATTGCTGGCGCGTTCGAATGTGATAATTTCCATGTGAGGCTTGAAGCGGTCTCGTGTTGAGCGCCAACTCGAAGATTTACCCCACAGGCCCATGATTTCATTGCAAGCCAAAATGACAGGCTGTTTTGTGTTAGAGACCAAGTTTAACAGTTCTGCCTTTCCACCTGAATCACCACTCAAGGTAGTGGTTCGTCCTGCATCGTCTTCGCCCTGCATTGCTTTTTCGATGCGGTCCTGACTCACCGCCCTTAGGCCCCCAGAAATATGGTCGACTTCGTCCAAAAGAATCAATGTTCGTTGTTTTTTTGCGTTCGGATCGTGGAAAAGGGAGCGGTGTGTGCTTCCTTGGGTTGCTGCCTTGCGAATGGCGGCAGCATTGCGTGCATCCGAAGCGTTGAGTTCAATCACATTCCAACCAAGGTCTTGAGCAATTGCACGAGCAACAGAGGTTTTACCGACGCCAGGTGGGCCAACCAGCAGAATTGATTTTTTCTTTGGTGTGCTGTTTTGCCAATCATCAAGCCATGCTCTTATTTTCCTACGTTGGACTTCATTGCCCTCGAGATGACGTTCCGAAGTGGGGCGGTGACGCTCGGTCCAGTCGCTCACCTCAGGCATGCCCATACCTTTGTCCGAGGGTTCTTCAATATGTACCACGCAAGCGGCGAGGGGTTTGTTAAGTTTCAAACGAGGTCCTTGATGTGAACGCGCTTTTGTTCACCGCTGTTGCGATCCCGCACCGTAACAGTGTGGTCTTCGAGGGATTGGTGGTCGACGGTGATGCAATTCGGCACACCGATTTCATCCGCTCTTGCATAACGCCGGCCTATAGAACCGCTGCTGTCGTAGACAGATACAAGTCCTGGTGATGCACATAATGTTCGATGGACTTCACGGGCCAATTGGCCCATGCCGTCTTTTTCAAACAGAGGAAACACACAATAATCCACAGGTGCGACGTGGTCACTCAAACGGAGAATGGTGTACTGCTCACCGTCTTTTGCTTGTTCATCGTATGCATGATCGAGAATGTGCCAAATAATTCGGTCGATACCAAACGCTGGCTCCACGACGTGCGGAATGTACCATTCACCGGTGATGGTTTCTGTGCGTTGGACTCGTTTAACATGCTCCGCTTTAACTTCGATTTCATCACCAGTTGGGAGCGTCATTGACAGTGGAAATACCACTTGGGCATCGAGGGATTCAACGGCTTTTTTGACCGCACCAGCGAGGGCTCGGAAGGCAGGACCAGCGGTCGCACCATCGATGGTCCATCCATCAATTTCCACCACCTTTGGTTGTTCAAATTCTCTACGAGCCCTGAGGGTTTTTCCGGTCGCCTTTTCGTGTGCTTCAAGATCATAGCACCCACGATGTGCAATGCCAACGCATTCAATCCAGCCATAGGATCCAAAAATTTCTGCATCCCAACAATCGCTTGCGTAGTGGGCCATTTCATCTGCCTCATGTTGTCGGAATCTCAACCGTTCGGGGTCGATCCCTACCTTGAGCAAAAAGTCGTAGGTTTGAGCCATGAAGTAACCAACTGTGGAATGCCGAATGATGTTTTCATCTAGAGCTTCGGGGATGCTCAACTTGATGGCATCCTTACCGTCGGGAATCAATTCCAATTTAGTATTCGACCACTGAGAAAAATCATGGTTTTGATCGACATGTGGATTGAAGAAATACTCCAATTCCGCCATATTGAATTCGCGTAAACGAATCATACCTTGTCGTGGTGAAATCTCATTGCGGTATCCCTTTCCAACCTGGATGGCCCCAAAGGGTAAGCGATCCCTATTGTGACGCAATAGAGCTGGGAATGAGGTGAACATTCCCTGAGCAGTTTCCGGTCTCAAGAAACCGGGACGGCCCGAAGAACCTGCACCGATGGTTGTGTTGAACATCAGGTTTTGAGCAGTGATTGGACTCCAATCAACGGCTTGACAGTTTGGGCAAGGTGGTTGTGCGCTGTCAAGAAGGTTCTGAAGTTCTCCGAGGTTGAGTGAGTCGGGGTTCGAATGGGCGTCTTCCAACAGAGTATCCGCTCTGCTCGCTTCATCACATTGGCCACACACCGTCATAAAATCCGAAAATTCACCGACGTGACCCGATGCTTCCAAAACCGCAAAGGGGGTGACGGTAGGGCATGAAAGTTCGACAATGTTTCCAAGCGAAAGCCAATGGTTGATCCATGTTTGGTTGACACGGTTTCGGAGTCGACCTCCAACCGGGCCGAAGTCATAGAGGCCTTTGGCTCCACCGTGAATTTCGAATGCCGGGAGAATCACGCCTCTGCGCTTCAGCATACCCGACATTCGCTCAAGCCGCTCAGCGTCATGTTGCATCGAATCCACCCTCAGCCACCCTATGGTGGACTCCCTTTCAACCTCACCGTCGAAAACACCTTCAAAACGCCCAAGCGTAGCGTTAAGAAGCATGGCGAATTACCGCTGCCATGGGACAATCGATGGTGGCGATCATCGAGGCAGACTGCACAGGGTGCGACCTCTGTATCCCTCACTGTCCGTTCGAAGCTTTGTTACCATTGATGGAATCACCACCCGAGCGCACCAAGCCAAAGCGTCCGGTTGTGGTCGTTGAATCACAGTGTGTGGGTTGCCTTTCATGCATAGGGTCCTGCCCAACTCAGGCACTCCATGAAGTCAAGAGCCCACCAAGCGCCAAAAATTCTCCACTCCTTCAACCCCCTCCACCACCAGCCACTGAACCTGTGAATCGGTGGAAAAAAGGCGGACTGCGCTGGGCTTGAGTTGGTCTTGACTCAAGGATTGATTCAACGGTATTGACAATAGGTTAATTTACTCCTTCCGACGGACTCCGAGTCACGGGAAAGTGAGTAAAAAAATGGCAAATATCCAGTACCTCGACAATCCTCTGGAAACAGAGGCACTGTTGGAGCGATTATGCCCCCCCGTTCGCAATTGGTTTAAGGATAAATTTCCAGACTTCACCCGACCTCAAAAACTAGCAATTCCTGCGATTATTGACCAAGAACATCTGTTGCTCTGTTCACCAACAGGGTCGGGTAAAACACTCACCGCCTTCCTCTCAATCATTGACCAATTGGTTCGCCGTGCACTCGATGGCAAACTGGAAAAAAGAGTGTACTGTGTCTACATATCCCCGATTAAGGCCTTGGCGAATGACATTCAAAGAAACCTCCTAGGACCTTTGAAAGAAATTTCAGACCGCTACCTGCCCGATCGAGCTCAAGAGATTCGAGTCGGATTAAGAACGGGAGACACGCCACAAAGTGAAAGGCAGAAAATGCTGAGAAACCCACCACACATCCTCATCACAACCCCAGAAAGCTTGGCCATTGCCATCACATCGCCGAGGTTTCAGCCCATCGTCAGTGAAGTCGAGTACATGATCATCGACGAATTGCATTCATTGGTCCCTACCAAACGTGGTGTGCATCTTGCTCTTACGTTGTCCTACCTTGACACGCTATTGACCCGACCTGTCCAAAGAATTGGAATTTCAGCTACGATGGAACCTCTTGAAACCGTTGCGGAATTCCTCGTTGCCAGTGACGACAAAGAAAGCCGTACAGAATCGACCAAAGTCTGTATTGCTAAAGTTTCAGGTTCGAGGGAACTAGATCTCGATATTCTCATTACAGACCCCAAATTTAGCGACCTATCTGTGATGAAAATTTTCGATAAAAACATCGAGGCAGTCGCTGATTTGATTGCTGCACACAACACGACACTGGTGTTTGCGAACACGAGAAAAATGACGGAAAACATCGTGCTAAAGTTGCGTCCTTATCTCGGCGACCTTGTTGCTGGCCACCACGGGTCAATGGACAAGAAAATTCGCCTCGATGTGGAGAAGAAACTCAAACATGGACACCTCAGAGCGGTGGTCACATCATCCTCCCTTGAGATGGGAATCGATATTGGTTCAGTTGATTTGGTTTTGCAGATTGGAAGTCCGGGTGACATCGCTACTGCATTGCAACGAATTGGTCGTGCAGGACACCACGTAGGCGGTATACCAAGGGCGAGATTCCTGCCATCAAGTGTGGATGATTTGTTGGAACTTGCAGCGCTTCAAGCGGCGATTCAAACAGGCGATATGGATCGACTTGACTTCCCTGAAAATTGTTTGGATGTCGTTGCTCAATTCATGATTGGTTTAGTCATTATCAACCAAATTGACATTGATGAGGCGTATGAAATCATCATCAATGCATGGTCCTATAGAAATTTCGAGTACGATGACTTCATTGAAGTGTTGGATATGCTCGAGGAAGAGCGAAGAGTTTGGGTTGATTGGGAGGAAAACATCTACGGAAAACGTGGCTATTCTCGTATGATCTATTACACCAACATCGGAACCATTGCTCCAGATAATTCCTATTTGGTGTTTAACGCAGAGGGTTCAATTCTTGGTCAACTCTCAGGATCATTCGTATCGAATTTACGTGGTGGGGATGTGATTTTACTTGGTGGTTCGACCTACCGAGTCACCAACATTCAGGGGACTCGTGTCAATGTCGCTTCTGTAACTGGGCATCGACCGACCGTTCCATCCTGGTCAGGAGAGGCACGATCCCGCTCAAGGGAATTGTCCAACGCCCTCCTCGATCTCATCGGGCATTGCATCGTTTCCCTGAGACGTGAAGAGGACCCACGAATTGTTCTTCGTGACGCATACGGCCTTTCGAACGATGTTTCAAACGCCATAGCAAGGCACTTGGAAGAGCATAGTCTCGATTCGTTCCAAGTTCCAGATCCCAACCGAATTTTAGTTGAACAAGTGCTCACTGGCGGTCACCCAACATACATGATCACAACCTGCAGAGGAAGAGGATTCAACACCGCTCTTGGGTACTTTATGGCCGGTCTTGCTGAATCAAACAACATCGCGGTTATCGAGATGTCTTTTGATGAAAATGGTTTGTTGATTCGAACTTCCGAAGAGGTTGATCCAGGTCAAATGTACGCTGCCTTCCGGAACAACAACCACAATGAAGTGATTGAGCGTTATGTCGTCAACACACAAATTTTTGCCAAGCGGTTCAGAGAGGTTTCCGGTCGTTCAATGATTATTCCTAAGCGAATAGGAGCTGAGGAAATCAGCCCACAGCAATTCCAACAAAAGGCCGAGGCCCTCCTCAATAAGCATCGAACAATCGATGACAGTTTGCTCATGCGTGAGGCAAAAAATGAGATCATGTTCGGTGACATCGACATGAAGAGTTTGGAAATCTTCCTCCGCTCTTGTGTGGATGGTGATGCGAGGATTGTGCACAACAAAGTCACCGTTCCCTCTCGGTTAGGCATGTCGTTGTTCATGTCGGCGTTTGAGGATTTGATGGCGATGAAAACGCGGGCTTACCTCGTCAAGGACATCGATCCTGCCATCCTACAACGACTGCTTGGCACACGCAGTTTGGCCACAGAATTAACCGCAGAACAACTTGATAAATTCTACCTCGACAAAGCCCCCATTCCTGCCAATGCAAAAGAATTGATGACACTCATGTCCCATGGCGGTGGACTAGATCCTGAGTTCCACAACCCGTTGTACAAAGAGAAACTTGCCGGTATCGAACTTGATACAATCCGTGGGTGGGTCACGCAATTATCCGATGATGGAAAAATCACCAAGCTCGATGGCACGGGTTCTGAACAACTGGATGGTAAATGGTTTTCACCCTTCATGGCTGAAATCCATGGAACACTTGGCTGTTTAGCAGTCAATGGTGGGAAGGAAGTCAATGATCTTCGAGAACTTCACACACGCGGGCTATCTTACAAAATTGCAACAGCGTTCTCAGAACGGAAGCCTACGGCATGGGAAGACCAAGTTCTCGGTGACCCCCATGAAGCCATGCGTGTCAAGATCATCGAAATGCTCGGAAGCGAAGGTCCACAAACTGGTGACCAGTTGGAAGAGCGATTGCCGTTCCCTCGGGCCATGGTCGATAAGATCCTTCACGAGTTAGAAACACGGAACGTTCTCTCAGTTGGATTCTATAAACAAACAGACGACGCTGAATATATTTTGAAAATCGACGAACACAGGTTGGTTGACAGTTCAGAGGATGTTGTTGAATACAGATGGGTTCAAAACCTCGTATTGGACAAAACATTCCAACAATACGAAGATGGATTTTCTGCCTTCGATTCCCATGTGCTGTTTCAAAAACAACAGGAGCTGCTGTACAGAGTGACAGACTTCCGGTTCAAAGATTGGCAAGACATGCAACTTGATTCCGACGTCATTATGGGACGGTTGCTGCACAACAGAATGGGGTACACAACCAAGGACACCATTCCCATGCTGCTTGGTTTGAAACCCGAACCATGGATTGGACCAATGGAAGAAGAATTGCTCAAGCGCATTCCGATTGGCGAGAACGTCACCCGCCAAGAAATCATGGCGGATTTCCCAAAGGGAGAGGAACACAGATCGCTCCAACGCGACATCAAGTATGCTATGTCCAATCTCGAACGTCAAATGCTCGTTGTAAAGCAATTTGAAGATGTTCCTGGACGTCGACGAAGGCTCTCCTTATTCCACCGAGTTCACGATGTGTACGAACCTTTGGACTTCGAAAGTGCGTTGGTTGATGTGATACGAAGAATGGGGCCTGTGAAGGGTAATACCCTCCGATTCTATGTCACCCGTTCGTTTGAAGATCTCACAGTAGCGTTGATGAATTTGGAAAAGGATGGAAGAATTGCCAAGGTCATGGCATTGGTGCCAGATCCAGAAGCGTTCTATTGCATGCCAGAGGAAGTCGAATTGCTGCAGCAACCTCGCAGAGAGGATCGTTCAATGCGTATTTTAACTCAATCCGATCCGTATGTTTCGCGGTTTATTTGGGAAGTTCGAAGCGTGCTCGACAGAGGTTGGTATCTACCAGTGTTCAAAGGCATTGACCCAATTGGCAAGGTCCTGATGTTCAAGGTCAATGATTATCTTGTCATCAAAGACTTACATGTGCCAACGGCTTACATCGATGAATTTTGTGAAGCTTTCCAACTCCTTCTTGATAATCACGCTGACCAATTGGTCGATGTTGCGGTTTTATCGAACTTCAACAGCGAGCCGGTCTCAAGCCTTAGTGATACGACTCGAGAAGCATTGGAACGTATCGGTTTCAAAATGACTGGCGAGCGTATGATTCGAGGTGGCGTGGTTGATCCTCAACCAAGGGAAATCGCCGAGCGAGCCTTGTTCCACCGCCATAACCTCCACCAAAAGACGCGGATGGAAAACGAAGTACTGGCACTTAAAGAAGTGACAGAAATCCGTGATGATTTCGCTCTACGTGGAAGATGTGAGTTGTACCGCGTGGACCTCAAAAGTATGGCCAGCGCCAATCGATTGCACCAAGGCATCAACTTGAGAGGCCACCAAGTTTGGGCGACTTACGAGCACTTCCAGAATTTGTTGGCCATCCGTGGCCAACCGTTTGAAGAGGAACTTTGGGATATTGTGGAGTTCTTCAGCAGCAACTCCGACCCCAACTTGTTCAAGGAACGGCACGCATTAACCCAATCAGAATTTAGAAAACTGATTCAACCACTCATCCGCTCTGGGCACATTGTTCAAGATTTCCGCGGTGGTTTCAGAACTGTGAAGGACCGGCCAGGCATCGACCCAATCGAGTTACGAAGAGAGTACATACGAGCATTGGTCCAAGATTTCCCAGTCATTACGTTGAAGCAATTGCTTAGGCTCGCCGGCACACCGTTTAAGCCAGAAGAAATCAAAGCAGTACTCACCTCGTTTGAAGACGACGGTACGCTGGTGAAAGGATTCCTCATCGATGAACTTGATCAAGTATGTTGGGGACGAAAGAACCTCCTTGAAGAGGCGAAAAACATCCCACCTATCAGGGATTTCGTGCTACCTCCAAGTGACCCAATTGCCCCATATTTTGCTGATATCATGAAGGAGCGATTTGGATTTGGTTCAGCGTATTTGGTCTTTAAGAACGCAGAACCAATTGCTGCCTTCAAGGCAAACACCCGGAACAAAATCATTGATGTCAAGGACTACGAAGGTTCGGAAAAAGCATGGAGAATCGTTAAAGAATTCGCTTGGGAGCACCAGATGCCTCTCCAAACAGAATTGCGAATCGGTGGGAAACGCCTCAAGTGAAATTCCATCTTGAATCGCCGATACATGGCACCAATGTGTTGAAGAGTGGCCATACCTTGGTGTTGGCATGCGAAAGAAGGCTTTGCTGCTAGTCAGCTTGTTTTTTGTCAGTGTGTTGGTCCCACTTGCTGGAACAGCAAGCGCTCAAGAAGTCGAGGATGTGATCATCCTCAACAGCGCCGTCAACCCAGCAAACAACCATACCTACTACTTGTTGAGCGAGAGTTCATGGACGGTTGCAGCACAGGTGGCCCGAGGCTTGGATGGATTCCTTGTCACAATCGATGACGCTGAAGAAAATCAATGGGTGTTCGACACCTTTGCCACTTGGGATAACCAATCTCGTCATCTATGGACTGGTCTTGCAGATGTTGACCAAGACGGTACCTACAAGTGGCACAATGGTGCCCCTTTTTACTATCGAAATTGGGGCACTGATCAGCCTTCCGAAACCGAGTATGAGGGTTATGTGCACATCGCAGGAACCAATATGGGCAACATCATGCCGAGCACCTGGAACGATTTGGAAACAGACCCGCAGTATTTCCCAGTCTACGGCGTTGTTGAAGTCGGCCCGGGAGCAGATTACTCCTTGCGTTTCGCAGATGATGGTGACAGAATAGAAATTCCACATGACGATCATCTCAACATCACTGAAAGCCTTGTCCTCTCTTCTTGGGTCTACCCATTTTCCAACGATGGGATTCAATTCATCACCATGAAAGGGGATTATGGTTGGGGTATGTACCTCAATGATGGTGAACTTGCTTACGCATCTGAATACAGTCTTTCCCAACATCCAACTTCGAATCAGACCATTCCTGTCGAGACGTGGTCCCATGTCGAAATCGAGGTGATTGAGAACATCGGAGGGCACTTTCGAATCAACGGAGCCCCTGCAGGGTCCATCTCTGCAGAGGACGCAACCATTCCTGCTGGTGATTTTGGCTCGAATGATTGCTTCACCGCAGGGGACGATTGTGATGAGTTGTTCATTGCCAGCATGGGGGCAGGATGCGAATGCAATTACTTCCATGGCATGATGGATAACCTCTCCATTGGAACAAACCTATCCTTCCTAGGCGATGAAGTCACATGGGTGTCGAATTGGACCTTTGCTGAAGGGGAGGGCATGGAAACATCCGACCTCGACGGTCAATCAGTGGGCGAGATCTTTGGTGCAGACTGGGTTATGCCGGACGGAACTATTGTTGCTCAAGCCATCGAAATTGAAAACGGGGAGCAAATCGAGGGCATCTCAGGCCAAGCCGGCGATAACCTCCTGTTCTTCGCTGAACTCGAACCAATGACAAAAGAACTCTACTTCAACCTTTATCCTACCGAATTCAAGGATGAGGAAATCGTCATTGATGTGTACTTCGGACACAATCGAGTCCCAAGTTCTTGGGATCATGATGGCTCAATAGAGGCCATGTGGGGCTACGCTTGGGAGCAATTTAGTTGGCCAGATGAAGGCACATGGTGGGTGTTAATCGTCCCCGAGACCGACATTAACGGATTTGAAATGGTCGCAGAGTGGACCATAGCAGACCCGCCACCATCTGAGGATGAAATGACCCAATTGATCAACGGGATTCCAGTCACAGGACAAACCATCGACGCCGGTCGTCAAAGTGATTTTGAAGACCGGGTGTTGTACTATTACGTCGACGTGCAACAAAACCTCAGCAGCCTCACAGTCAGCACGTATGGCGGTACAGGGAACATCGACGTCGGTCTGTCATGGGGAACCGTCCCCGATCCTTTCGATTTTTGGTTCTTTGAAGAACCGATCACTTCGGAAACAAATAACCCAAACCAAGGCAAAATAGTGTATGATTCTGGTCAGGGCAACGAACATGACGCCACCCTGTATGATGTGGAGCCGGGGCGTTACTACGTTACTGCTTACACATACGGGAGAGCCTTCGATTACACCATAGTTGCGACGATGGCCTTTGCACCAGACAACACAGACCCTGAAGACGCAATCGAGCTGGAACCTGGGGTGGCCTATGGCCCTCTTACCGGATACGATGGCCTCGATCAATACTTCAAAATCGATGTACCAACAGGAACCGAGCGAATTGAAGTGGATCTCGACGAAGGTTACGGCGAAGCAACCATGTACATGAGGTTAGAACAATTTCCAACTGCTGGTGAATTCGATGTGCAATCCTCAAGCCCTGGTGCAGGCGACAAAATAGGATTCAATGATCCGACACCCGGCACATGGTACATTCTCCTTAGCACTGAAGATGTCTTTGCCAACATCATGATCACCGCTTCCTTTGAAGAGCGATACATCTGGACGTATGACGGCACTCCAATTGAGTTGTTCAATGGTGAAGAAATCACAGGCTTAGAAGCACCAGCTAACGAAAACTTACTGTTCTTCGTTGAATTGGAAAACCCCGGTGTGTACCTCGAAATCAACACTTATGGTGGGTCGGGTAGCTTAGAATTGATTGGCGAAGGCGTTGTCCTGATGTTCAACTTTGATGATTTCTTCCCTGAAGAGGAAGGGGATGGAAAACCAAATGGGCGACAAGGATCACCCGACCTTGGTGGCTTCGACAGTGAAATGATTCAGATGAATTCAGAAGGTGAAGGTACCGAGCACACGCTGTTCATCGAAATGCCGGCAAACGGTCGTTTTGACATCACGCTCTATGCCGAGGAAGCAATCAGTGATGTGAGCATCCTTGCTATTTGGGAAGATTCTCAATTACCCCCTGTGGATGAACCTGATGAGCCACCAGTTGGTGAAGCGATCAGTGTTGATTGCGAACAAGAGGCAAGGGATGCCTTTGAACAGGCAGATACAGATGAGGACGGCGCGGTCAACGAGCGTGAGTTTAGAATGATGTCCGGTGAAGAGGATGTGATGTTCTCCACACTGGATCTCAATGGAGATGGTGAGATTGAGTACCGCGAAGCCTTACAGTACATGTGCTCATGTTCCATGGAGATGAACCTGCTTTCCTCACAACTTTCACCCCGAAGTGATGGACTCACTGTCAAGACATTCCCAGATATAGAATTCAAAAATAAGTTTGATGTGAAGGCGATCGACACCAACAAGGATAACCTCATTGATCAAGAAGAAATCGAAATTGAAGCCATCGTCTGTACGACCACATTTGACGCGTTTGATGGCGATGGGGATGGCGTTGTTGATGAGGATGATGCATTCCCGAATGACCCTTCAGAATCCCAGGATACGGATGGAGATGGCGTTGGTGATAATGCAGACTTGGCACCAAGCGTCTCAAACGACTTGATTTACGGTTCCATTGGATTGATCGGTGCGATTGTTACCTTCATCCTCGTCCTCGCAGCGTTTGGGTCCTCGAGAGGCAGCAATGACTTAGATGAAGATTGGGACAACATGAAACAACAAGACATCGCCTCAAAGATGCTCGGTTTAGAAGTTGAAGCGCCAATGAATGCACCTCAGCCTTCACAAAACGAAGACCTCTATGGCTCCGCCTCTGAACAGCAACAGGCTTCAGATGTCATGTTCGCACCTCCTTCACAAACAACGAACGTAGTTGCCTCTATGGACGCATTTTCAGACCTGCTTGAGCCAGCGAGAAGTGCCACAACCGCACCATCCGCCCAGTTGATGGGGATGCTTGACGCCACAGGTGCAGAAGTTCTNGAATACCCTGCTGGAAGCGGGACCATGTGGACCCGTGCATCACCTACTGATGAGTGGAATCAACGCTGATGTTGTTGTCGGTTGGGTTGCAGCAACCCGAAGGGTTTGAGCAGACGCACGATGTGCCGATGCAACTCTGGTAACAGGTCAAACATGATCAGCGCCATGATGAACATTGCAAAGAGGGAAACAAAACGGGCAATATAACTGTGACCAAATTCAAACACCGACATCCCCCAAAGGGACCAATCAACATAGGTTGTATGCAACCAAATCAAACCGGCGTTTCTGAATAAATTCAGAACGTGAATCAGTGGTACGGTCAGCAGCAAGACTCGGCAACGTCGTTTCCAATCGATGTCGAGCACTGCAATAGCCCCGATGAAGATCACCATTGACTGCAAGGCTGTACACGCCAAGATGAAATTAATGCCAATAGCACTTCCATCAACCAATAGCAATTCTGTTTGGAACATGTATTCTTCAGTTGAAGAGCCCATAAACCATCGATTCCCATCGAATGCCTCCCACGTCACCTGACCCTGAGGGGTATTAACCCAAGTGTCCCCCATGACGATATGGTCGCCGCCAGAAACCCGCAAAAACAACGCAGCTTGGCCGGCAACAAACCAAATTGCGAGAACACTCAACCAAGGAACATGTGCTATGAGCAAGTATGGACCTCCAGCATAAGCCACCGCCCCACGAGCCCAAACCAGTGAGGAGCGTGTACGTTCGTCATCTGCTTTGTGCTCCCAAAGCGCCATGCCCCCTGCCATCGGAAGGGCCATGACCGAAAATAACGTCAAGATCAAGTCGTCATGAGCGTAATAGAGGCCAGCGTCGTTGAAGAAAAATAAGCCAACAAAGACCCATCCGATTTGAGCCATCCATACTGTGGAGGATTCTCTTCGGTGCCAAGAGACAGCAAGGAAAAGAAGGCCGATTGCGCCAATGATTGAGATGACCTCATTTGACACCAGCATGGTGACGACCATGAGGCGGTTGCATTTCAACCAAACCCCAACCAAAGCAAAACGCCTTCAAATGCGTCGCATAGGAACGACCATGCGGGGTATCATTGTCCAATTCACCCCAGCACCGCTTCCGGATGGTGCACCCACTCATGGTGGCATTGCGTTCATCGACCGCGATGGGGTCCTCAACATTGGGAGTCCTAATTACATTAACACACCTGATGAATTGGTACTCTTGGATGGAGCGGCAGAGGGTGTTGGCCAGTTGCGTAGGGCAGGATATCTCATCTGTATCGTGACCAATCAATCCCCCATTTCGCGGGGATTATGGGGCGTAGAACGCATTCATGAGATCCACTATGCCATGAGAAAAATGATGAAAAAAATCGACCCTGATGCTCACTTTGATGCAGTGTTGGTTTGCCCACATCGACACCGTGATCGCTGTGAATGCAGGAAACCTATGCCCGGCATGCTACGGCTGGGTGAACGTCTCTTCCGGCACGAGGCTCCTCCAGTTGAAGAACTGGTGATGGAAGTTCCTCCAGGGAGGGAAGTGAACTGGTGGAAAGAGAAAACAACGCCCAGTCATCCATTTGATGCCATGGTAGGGGACCGAAACAGCGACATGGGCGCCGGATGGGCGCAGGGTGTGCGTTGCTTCAAAGTCAATTGGAACATTGGCCTAAAGGGGGTCGTCGAGCGTTTGATTGATGCTAATGACCTGGGTGACTCATTTGATCCTCTGAGGTGATACGATGGGATGGTTAGGGCTTGATGACACCGACACGGTGGACGAAGGATGCACGACATTCAGCCTTCATGCACTGATTGAGGCTTTACCTGATGATGTGAGGGTTGGCACCTTGAGGCTGGTTCGACTCTGGCCATACGCTCACCAACGAACGAGGGGAAATGCAGCCGTGGCCGTCGAACTGTTACCGGACAATGAGGCTGAATTTCTTCGCTTTCTCGAGCAATATTGGTTGCAAAACCTGCAACCGTTGCAAGGAAAAATTTCCAATTCAAACAGCAGAAATCGAGTTCAATCAGCCACAGACCCTGGCATGGTGTGGTTCAGTGATCGCACAGAGAATTCGTCCTTTTATTTCGATGCGGTTCGTAGTCATGTTCCACTCGATTCTATTCCTGAGGCAACCAAGAGTTGGGGTGGATTGGGACGAATCGGAGCGACGGCAGCAGTCTTGTGGCCACAACATAAACCGACATGGGAGGCAGTGTGCTGGAGAAAAGAGGAACGATGGTCAACCACCAAGCGCACAGTGTGCGAGAAAGCGTTAGCAAGAGCTGATGAATTGCCTGGGACGTTCCTCACTCGAGACCCACGAACAGAGCGAAGCCTCATCTCCCCCCGTGGTACTTGTCCCGTTCTGTTTGGTGTTCGAAGCCGAACAGAAGGAACGGCAGAAGAAGCTGCGAGGCTTTTGGCCGCAGCAGAAGCAACCGAACCGTCGATTGCATGGCGAGTGTTTTGTACAAACCAAGCAACTGATGATCATCTTGAGCAGGTCCACAACGCCAAGGTTCAATCCATCGAAGTGCTGAACCGTGGCACAACTGTCATTGAAACCAACGCCGGGAAGTGGCTCGCCTTTGCTGAATCTGGAGATGTCAAGCTTCTAGCACAGTCGCTGCTTCCTGGCGATGAAATCGATGGAATGGGACTCAATCCGGAGCCAGACGTGATTCATCTCGAACGACTTCGCCTTCGGAAGCCAAAACCAATCAAGGAACGCCCAATCTGCATTCCTTGCAATCAACGTATGAAATCAATGGGAAAGGGACAAGGTGTCCGTTGTCCAATCTGTAAAGACCGACAAGAGGAGGCCTGGATTGAAATGAAGCGGGAGGCAAGTGCTTGGACACAACCACCAGTGGACGCTCGACGCCACCTCGCGAAACCATTAGAATGGAATGAAGATACAGATGAGGGCCGAAATGGCTAAACCTAAACCGAGTTTAGTAACTTCATGGTGGATGAACAGACGACCAAGACCATTGCTTATGTGGCCCTAGGCCTGATGTTTTTGGCGATGGCTTGGTTTATCGCTCGAAAGGCAGGTGAGAATCGCGATAAAATGCTTGAAGCAGCCGCACCAAAAATTGCGGGGGATGACGCACTCGAGGGCGGTGCAAAAAACCCTGAACAATTTGATGAACCAGATGAAGACGCTCTCGATGAAATGGCCGAATTACTTGGTGAAGATGAACCCAAGGACGGTTAATTGAGTTTGAACCCTTCATCAGTGAGGCGACATTCGTAACGCTTGTCACCGCACGTGATCAAACGACCTGGGCCATCATTTGGCCGCTCGAGGGTCCAAATTTGAAAACCACCTTCAATCATCGCTGTTTCCGATCGAACATTCAGGCTTTTTTCGTTATTGCCTGCTGGAATGCCGCCTTTGCTGATCAACAGAAGTGTGATGGTTGAATCAAGTGACTGACCCAAAGTGCTGACATCCTTCACCCGGGTCTTCGGAATTCGACCGCTTTGATCGCACCAATCGTCCAATACGATCAAAGAAACACTTGGTAATGCCGTCGATGTCTCAACCAAAACATCCACTGCTTGGGTCAATGAACCCACAAGATTCATGGCGTGAAACCTTGATGAATCCGCTAAACTTAGGTGTTCAAATAATTGACCAAATCGCACCCCATCTGGCATTTCCGGAGCTGCCCAAAGCACACGACCCCCTTGGTCAATCGCGTCTGCAGCCATGTGCAAACCTAATGTTGTGCCGCCAGTGCTGCCTTCAACTGCAAGATGAATTCGACCTCCGTCATGTGGAAACGACATGCGAGTCATGAAATGCCGTTATGTCCACCGTGCAATATACTTCCGATGAGCGAGTGAAGAGCAACCTTCATGCCCTACCGGCCTTACCGGAGTTCATGGGCGACGAACTCGTTGTGCGAGAAGGAGAACGGATTCCACGCCGTCCGCTACCTGAATTTGAGGAAGCCACCTCCTTTGGACATGCCATCTCAAGGGATGGTTTCTTTGGAACAGCAGTGGCTGACAAGAACCAGTACGGCCCGCTGGCCATGATGATTCTTCTCCTCATCGTTGCAGGCGTGACTGGCCTCATCATCAAGTTGATCGCCTCGGCGTGAACGGTGAACAAAAAGCGGTGTGGAAACCGGTTTTCCTTTGCATCTTTGTACGGTAAACATCAAACCCTTGATGTCATTTGCCGCCTCTAATGGATGAAGGTTCTGTCAATGTTGAGAGCCGTACATCCTCTCAAGATAAGCGCTGGACCATCATGGCGGCACTCCTTGGTACGAACACTGCTTTCATGCTTTTCCAAGGCATTGAACAGGAGCGCACTTACTCGTGGATTCGCGAAATCGCCCTGACCATCATCGCCGCAGCAATTCCTTTCCAAGGTATTTATTTCTTGATTTACACCTTCATTCTTGAGCATGAAGGAAAGTTAAGTGAGGCCCACATGAATCGCCTCCAAACCGCCTCAGCCGTGTGCCAATTGATCGCCTATGCATCACTTCTCGGGGTCGTCATGATGTGGTACAACATTTCGGATTACGTGGGGTTGTTTTTCGTTCTATCGACCATCGCAGCAGTAATCTTGATCCGAATGGTGATGCGGCCGATGGCAGAAGATGCAGCGCTCAACTCCACATCCTAAAGCGAAAAAACCGCAAGATTTGGCATGGATGGTTGACGGCAAGGTTGATGAATCGAGGCGTGAGCCTTCAACCATGTCCTTCTGCCCACTCGACTACCGCTACGGCTGCCAAGATTTCAAGCACATTTGGTCCGAAGTAGGCCGCCATGAACGACAACTGGAAGTCGAACGGGCCTTGATTTGGGCGCACATGCAACTCGGTCGAGTTTCTAAAGCAGATTACGACATTGTCGCATCCATAGCAAACCCTACTTCAGTCACCAAAGAACGGGTTTCAGAGATTGAAGCAGAGACCCGACACGACATCATGGCATTGACAAAAGCGATGGCGGAAGCGGCCGGTGAAGCCGGTTGGTGCATCCATCTTGGTGCTACCTCGAACGATATTGTCGACACCGCCGTGGCATTGCAACTGCGCGACAGCATCGTGATGCTTCGTGAACAACTGTGCCTCCTTATCGGGGTGTGTGCTGATGTCGCAGAACGAGAACGCGACACCGTCATGCTCGGTCGAACCCACGGTCAAGCGGCCGTCCCGATCACGTTTGGATTGAAGGCTGCTGTTTGGCTTGATGAGTTACGAAGACAACTCGTTCGCCTCGATGAAGCAACCCCCCGAATTGCCGTTGGAAAATTCCTCGGTGCCGTAGGAACAGGTGCTGCACAAGGTGAAAATGCACGTGAACTCCAACGCCTTATCCTCACTCACCTCGGGCTTGGCGTTCCTCTTGCGACCACACAGGTTGTCGGTCGGGACCGCTACATCGAATACGTTTCTTGGCTGGCCAACATTGCAGCAACATGCGAGAAAATCCTTCAAGAGGTTCGAAACCTTCAGCGCTCAGAAATTCAAGAAGCGGGAGAAGGCTTTGACATCGAAAAGCAGGTTGGTTCCTCCACAATGGCCCATAAAAAGAACCCAATCAAGTCCGAGAACGCCTCAGGCCTTGCACGGATCGTTCGCTCGATGATTATTCCAACCTATGAAAACGCACTTTTGTGGCATGAGCGCGACCTAGCGAATTCAAGCAGTGAACGGTTTACCCTTTCCCACGGTTCTGCCTTGTGCGAAGATGTGATTGCCAAAACTCGAGATGTCTTAACCAACATGTGGGTCGATGCCGAGCGATGCCTCGAGAACATCAAATCACAGCGAGGCCTTGTGATGGCTGAAAAAGTGATGATTGATCTTGTTGAACACGGAATCCCCAGAGATGAGGCACACGAAATTCTTCGTGAGGCCTCCTTCACTGCCGTTGCCAACAAGGAAGAACTGATCGATGTTTGCAGCAGAACGCCGGCCATCGCTGCTGCTTTTAGCGCTGATGAACTCGAAGCCATGTTTGACCCAGCAAATCACATCGGCGTTTCAGGTGAATTGGTTGACGAGTGCGTGGCGTTGGCCCGTGCTGCAATTGAATGAAGATCACGTCTTCACGCCTTTAACATCGTCGAACTCAAACGTCCCTCTCGTGCCGTCCCACTGAACGGTTCCTTGAACATGAAGTCGACCTGCTAAATGAGGACCTGCAATAACGAGCGTTTCGTATTCACCACCCTCGCCATCAACATTGAATCGGAACGCCTTTGATTGCTGTTCTAAGAGTAGAAGTGATTTGCTTGTGAGGACATTTCCAATCCATGATTCATCAAGGCCTTCACAGCTTACGGATGTGATCATAATTTCAAAGCCATGTTCAACAAGACCTCGCATGTGTTCAAGGCTGTCCTGATGCCACAAAGGAGTCCAACTGCGAATGCCAAGGCGTTGCGCCATTCGTTCCAACCGGGATTTCTGATAATCAGAACGCAGTGCACCGCTGACGATCCCATCAATGTCAAGGGTTGAGAGTGCATCCTGTAAATCGTCTATTTCCTCTTCCTGCACGCCTGGAGTTGCTACATTCATCCAGGGAATTCCAGCTAATTGAGCTTGGTGTTCCACAAGGTGTGTGCCAGGAATCTGAAACATCCACGAGTCCCCTCCAGTGATGTCCACTGTTACCAAGGCGACAACATCCCAGCCTTTGCATTGCGCCCACCACCATGCGGCAGCGGAATCTTTGCCACCCGAAGATAAGACTGCAACTCGCACGATTACCGGACATGGCCCTTTCACATGAGGTTAGGGGTCTTCAACCGTGTGAGGGTTCATAATGGGTGGCGGTCTCTTGCAGTCGTTAGCGACCTTTTCAAGGCGGTGTCGGTTCAACTGAAAGAACCCGCATCCTCATAAAGCGTCGATTCAACGGAAAAGATGAGGGAATTAAAATGCAACCAAGCGGAAGAGGATACGACCACGGCATCACCACCTTTAGCCCAGACGGACGATTGTTCCAAGTTGAATATGCACGTGAGTCCGTGAAGCGTGGTACAACCACTGCAGGTCTGAAGTTCCGTGACGGCGTAGTTCTTGTGTGTGACAAGCGCATTGTAAGCAGATTGATTATTCCTGAATCGATCGAAAAGATGTTCAAAATTGACAACCACATCGGCATCGCCACCTCAGGTCTTGTCGCCGATGCTCGTCAACTTGTGGCACGGGCACGTGTTGAATCACAAGTGAACCGAATCACATACGCAGACACTGTCCCCGTCGATGTTTTGGTCAAGAAAATATGTGACTTCAAGCAATCTTTCACCCAGTACGGAGGCTCTCGCCCGTTCGGTACCGCATTGTTGATTGGTGGGGTTGATGACAACGGCATTCACCTTTACGAAACGGACCCAAGCGGTGCATACCAATCCTATCATGCAGGTGCAATCGGCAGCGGCCGCAACACCGTCATTGAGCACTTCGAATCCAATTGGAAAGAAGGCCTCACACTCAATGCAGCAATGAAGCTCGGTCTCGAAGCGCTCCGATCGGCTAATGACACCGAACTGAACCGTGAAGCTGTTGAAGTCACCGTCATCGACAAAGAAGGGTACAGAGTGCTCGACCGTGGCGAAGTCAACAANCAGATTGACCGGCTCAAGCCGCTTGATGACTGAAATTGAACCACCATCATCAAAGGCTGGCTTAGCCTCTCTTGACACGAGGAAGTCCTATGGTGAGTCTCGACAATGCCGTTGTTGCACGAATGGAAAAAGGTGGAAAACGCTACGAAGTTCTTCTCAACCCTGATTTGGTTGACGCCTTCAAGAGTGACCCCGAGTCTGTTGATCTCAACGCATTCATGGCCATGGACGAAGTCTTTCACGATGCTCGTGGAGGTGAACGGCCGACAGCAGAAGCCATCGAAAACACATTTGGGACGCAAGATATTCGTACCATTGCGACAACGATTCTGAACAAAGGAAGCATCCAACTGACAACAGCGCAACGAAAAGCAATGGTCGAGCGGATGCGCCAACAGATTGTCCACCAAATCCACGTACAGGCTGTAGACCCGAAAACAAAAAGTCCCCATCCAAAAACTCGAATTGAACTCGCCCTCGACGAATCACGCTATTCTGTCGACCCGTTCAAGCGCCTTGAAGATCAAGTCAAGGAAGCAATCGACAAACTGAAGCCAATGATACCGCTTTCATTCGAGTCGGTCAGACTCGCCTTCAAGGTCCCAGGTTCTGCCTATGGTTCTGTTTCTAGAATTCTTCGACCTTATCAACAAAAAGAACAGTGGTTGGAAAATGGATCATGGGCAGCGGTCATTGAATGCCCGGCAGGAATGAAGCCCGACCTCATTGACCAAATCATGAGGCAATCTTCGGATACAGAAGTCAAAGAACTCTGAATTGAATCACAACAACACCCGTCAACTCAGAGTCTGCTTGAGGGTCGGCTTTATCATGGGTTGGTCGGTGGCGCAGAATGGAGAGAAAGAAATGTCCAACGGTCAAAACGGCGCCGAGCTGCGCCTCGTGACCCCAGGAATGGCCATCGGGCCACTCGCTGGGAAGCGCGTAGGAAGCGGTGCAATCGCACAAAACGATACCATCATTGCCACCCGACTCGGGTGGACAAAAGAATTCAACAACACTGTCTCGGTTGATCCGATCAACAGTGCTTACATGCCACGGTCCGGGGACCTCATCGTCGCTGTCGTGGCCGAAGTCCGAAACAACCTTTGGTTCATGAACATCAACGGACCGTTTCAAGGACTTCTTCCAATGTCCCTTGCCCCCTGGAAGGTCGAATTTGGCGCTGCACGGCAACACATGGGCATTGGTGACGTCGTCTTGGCACGCGTCCAAGAAGTCGATGAGTGTCACAATGTGGTCCTCACTATGAAAGGTGTTGGCTTGCGACGCCTTAACCAAGGAACTGTAGTCAATGTTCCAATCAACCACATCGACCGTTTGCGAGGCGAAGGAAACGCAACCGTTCAACGCCTGCGGGATGCCTCTGACACCAGAATCATCATCGGTGAAAACGGACGTGTTTGGATTGATGGCGATGCTGAAGGTACCGCATGGGCCCGCAAAGCGGTTGCTCTGACTGAGGCCTCTGGCCACAAAACAACATTCGAAGCAGAATTGTCTGCTCTTGAACAAAATGCTCCAAAAAAAGGTGATGCTTGATGGGTGGATATGGTGATGTACAACTGCTACGAGACGACGGGCTACGGCTCGACGGAAGAAAAATTGACGAAATGCGACCGGTCGCAATCGAAGCAGGTGTCTTACCTGCTGCAGATGGCTCGGCTATGGTCACCCACGGATTGAACGTGGCTGTTGCTGCGGTCTACGGTCCAATGGAAGCGCATCCTCGAAAGATTCAGCGCCAAGATCGTGCTGTCATTGATGTTCGATACAACATGGCTCCGTTTTCGACCAGTGACCGAATCCGCCCCGGATACAACCGACGTTCTCGTGAAATCTCTAAGGTTACCGCAGAGGCCCTCGAGTCTGTCGTTCTCGTGGAACGATACCCACGATCGAAAATTCGTGTTGAAATTGAAATTCTAGCCGCAGAAGCAGGCACACGTTGCGTGGGCATCACTGCCGCTGCCGTTGCTCTTGCCGACGCTGGTATTCCTATGCGAGACCTCATCGTAGGTGTTGCATCAGGAAAGGTCGAAGACACTGTTGTGCTCGACCTTGACAAAGCAGAAGACAACTATGGACAAGCTGACCTACCGGTTGGAATCCTTCCAAACACTGGTGAAATCGCATTCCTTCAAATGGATGGAGACCTGTCCCCTGATGAGTTCAACCTCGCTATGGAATACAACTTCAAGGCTGCAGCCGAGATTCACGAAATCATGGTTGATGCTTTGAAGCGTCGTTACGAAGGAGGTGAAAACTGATGGTCGAACTCGTACCAACATTGCTCCGCCAAGAGCTTGCTCGCCTCGCTGAAGATGATCTTCGACTCGACGGGCGTGGGCGTTGGGAAGGACGTGAAGTCACCCTCGAAACGGACTGCCTCTACAACGCCGAAGGATCGGCAAAGGTTGTCATGGGTGGCACCATCGTTTACGCTGGTGTCAAATTCGAACTCCGAACTCCATGGCCAGACCGCCCTGCACAAGGATCCCTCATGTGCGGAGCTGAACTACGACCTGTGGCTCACCGAAAGTATGAGCCAGGACCACCATCGCCCCAATCCATCGAACTCGGCCGTGTTGTCGACCGCGGTATCCGTGAATCTGGCTGCATTGACATGGAAAGCCTCTGCATTGTCCCCGGCGAAAAGGTATGGGGAGTCATGATTGACATCCACGTTCTTTCAGACGGTGGGAACATCTTCGATGCATGTGGACTCGCAGCCATCGCTGCTCTCCGTACCGCAGTGGTCCCAGCAAAGCGTTTCGACGTTGGTGAAGACTACACATTGAAGGTCAATGGCACACCGATTATGTCTTCATTTACTCGTGTTGGTGGACGTTATATCTACGATCCATCAGAGGAAGAAGAATTGGGTGGCGATGAGCGCATCCACATCACTCTAGGTGACGAAGGCCACCTCCATTCCTTGCAAAAGGGATTAAGAGGGGTATTCACGCCCGCAGAATTTGCCGAGATCTTCGAAGTGGCGCATCTACGATGCTCTGAACTGCGAGAACTCGTGGCAAACCAGGAGGGGAACTGATTGGCAAAGCGAACACAGAAAGCAGGCGCAACAGCACGATTTGGGGCACGATACGGTGTTTCCGTTCGACGTAACGCAGGATCAGCATTGGCTAAGAAAAACGCCAAGTACACATGCCCGGTTTGTCAATACCGCAAGGTGACACGAAAGTCAGTTGGCATTTGGGCATGCGGCAAGTGTGGACACACATTCGCTGGCGGCGCTTGGGAACCATTCACCCGAGCCTCTGACGCAAATAACAGGATTCTACGACGCTCCATCGAAGGTGCAACCACCGCTGACATGGCGTACATTGCTCAACAAGCAGCAATGGATTACGAGCGTGCAATGGCGGCCGGCGAGATCTCTGAAGAAGAGTGAAGCTGCACTTGAGCGGTGATTACCGTGACGACAAACTGGCGCCTCACTCTTGAAGTGAAATCCAGCAGTGAATCAAACACAAAAGCATTGGCGAACGCTTTAGCCACAGATGAAAGTGTTGAATGGCACAACGGTTCCACTTCGTTTTCATTCTCATTGAATGAATCCAAAGCAAAGGATTTGCGAGCCATGTGGAACACGCGGGTTCGCGGTCTCATTGCGGTCGACTCTTTGCTTGCCGTTTTGGGTAACTCGCCTCGAGGCGAGGATTCATCTAAGGCCGACGATTGAGGTGAAATTATGGACAGCATGGAACAACTCCAAGCCGTGGTCGGCGAAGTACAAGCAGCACGTCAACAAGTCGCTAACCTTAGGGCGCAAGTGGTCGAACTCGAGACCACCGTTGACTCGGTTCGCAATCAACCGGACCATCTCGCCCTCCATCAACAAATGGGCGGCGTCTTGGTTGAAGTTTCTGATCGTGAGGCCCTTTTGGAAGAACTTCAACAAACCCTTGCCACCCTAAATGAACATTTGACTCGGTTTACCGAAAGGGAAGCACAATTGATGGCAACTTATGAGCAGTTGCAGGCTGTTCTCAAAGGATCTGAGTGAGCATGACCACAGTGGATTCAAATGATCTTCACGCCTTTCACGAGTGGCTGAGTGCTGCATGTGAACGCGGCCCTGTGCCAGTGTTAACTGGGAAAAATGGTGACATGGACACGGTAGGGTCAGCGATCGCCCTTGCGTCGTCACATCCTAATTTGATGGCATGTGGTGTTCACTTGGGTAGAACTGCCAAAAGAGTCGTAGAACAACTTCAGGCTCCGTTCCGAAAGATTGCATCAGAGCACACCTCATGGCCTACTGAAATTGGTGGTCTAATCATTGTTGATGCTGCCGCTCCGGGACAAGTCGGGGTGGAATTACCCTCTGGCGTCCCGGTGTGCATTATCGATCATCATGCCACATCGGATTGGGTGCTTGGAAAAGAGGACATGGCTCTGCGTTGGAACGTGAGGGCAACCACTCAAATTATTGACAAATATCTCCTCGAATACTCACCACAATCCCGTTCGGATGTCGTGAAAAAAATGCTGCTGGCGGGATTGATTACTGATACAGGACGGTTTCGACACGCCGACAAGGGNGCTTTTGAATCCGCCCATCAAATGTTGCAACATTCCGGCATAGATTACGCTTCATTCCTNCAGTTTATAGAATCTGATACCACTTCTCCAAGCGAAAGNGGNAGTCTCCTACGGGGACTCTCGAGAGCTAAATCAATTGAATCTGGNGCATGGAACATTGTCCATACATATTCAGGAACCCTTGAAGGACGACTCGCTGGAATGCTTGTTGGAACGGGGGCAGAAATCGCTCTTGTCAGTAGGTTTAGAGATGGGCAAACCCGCTTAACTGCGCGTGCGCCAAGATCAAGCACTCAACAGGGCCTTCATCTTGGCCACCTGATGGCGGCTGTTGCCGAACGAATTGGTGGAGAAGGCGGAGGGCACGATGGCGCTGCAGGATGGTCTGGGAAAACAGACCGCATTGCCGCAGAATCTGCCTTCATTGCACAAGTGGCTATCGCCAAACGCATGGAGGACGACACATGACTGAAATCAATATGCCAAAAGCCCCTGGTTTTTTCATCTCAAAATGGAGAGAAGAAGGTCCTGTCGACATCGCGACACTCACGGAATGGCGCGATGAAATGAAATGGAATAAATGGCTTCCATTGGCAGAGGCTGCTCTTTTTTTGGATGCTGCAGAACTCCTTGCGGTAATAACCCCGGAACTTTCGCCTGCAGAAGAAGCCACATTGAACCTTGTTCGACGAAGAATGCTTGGCGATCATCGACTTGAAGGAGCGATCAATGAAGCATTGGAAATTGCAAGAGCAAAGGAAACTCGCGACCTCGCTCTTGAAGGGCGCTTACGCATGGAGCGTGGCCTTACTCGTTACGAAATGGGAGATTCGGAAGGAGCCTCTGAGGACCTCACATGGGCTGAAACTCGGCTAAGTTCGGTAGCGAAGGCGAGTCGAGACCATGACCTCTCACTGATCAATAAGGCTGCTTTTCACATGGCCGCCGGCGAACCACTCATGGCACTGACCACCTATGCTGAAATCCCGCGTGATGGAAATCATGCCCACGAGACCATTGCCATTTCTCGACTTGGTGCAAGTCGGATTCGAGCAGGTCTTGGGCACATGTTTGATGCAGCAAGGCACGCTTGGAATGCTCACACACACGCCATCCTTGCTCACCAAACGAACATGGCGGTAGAGGCTGGGGCTTTATTCCTCGACTTTTCGAGCGATTGCATTGATGACAAAGCTGTTCGGATGAATGTGCAAGTGCAGGATGCAAAGCCTCGCAGTGCAGAGGATGAGGAACCGGTGCTCAAGGTTCACCCGGATGACATCAACGGGGTCTTCGATTGGTGTTGCTCACAACTTCCAGAATCAACATCGGGTGAAGATCGACCAGACTTGCGTGCCATGTTGACGCTTTCTCAACGGCTCGGACGAATGGATACATTCGATTCCTTGCTCAAGAACCCTGATGATGTTGAAGATTCAATGCTTGCAGCTATCGCTCAAACCTGTGTTGAGGATGAGGAACTCAAAGCAGCATGGGGCTTGCGACTGGCAACACTGACCATGCTCTGAAACGCTAGAGCTCACTCAGCTTCGCAGTGCCAACGTGAAAGGTCTTCAAATTCTTCTTTTGTCCATTCAATCACCGGAGGGACTTGTTTCCACCAACGAACCTCGGCAACCTTAGCGTCATCAACAAACCATGAATCAAGTGGTGTTTCATCCGTGATCACATGGGCTACCCATCCTTTTGGATAGTAAGACTTGTTCCACTTCATCAACTCACCCTCAATGCCAGTCTCTTCCTTGAGTTCTCGCAGAAGGGCTTCCTCTGGTGTTTCCCCTGCTTCTAGATGGCCGCCGGGAATTTCCCAACCACGCGTTGGGTGGTTGACAAACAACACGTGTTCACCCTCACCAATTTTCATCGGGGGTTGCCCACGAACGGTCACCCATGCCAACACGAAAACGGGATTTTCCGAGCCCATGTTCAGACCTCGAATGCAGATTTTGCCTTCTCGACCCAATCCTCCGCCCATGCTTCCCCTTGGGCGACAAGTCGTCTTGCATAGAAAAATGCCTCAGAAGCATCACCTGCTTCTAACAGCGCTTCGAGCCGAACCAAATCTGGGTCCTTTGATTGCGTTTCGATGGCCTCGACTGTTGGGGGTGTTTGTGGTTGGGTCACTGAAATACGCTGAGAGAGGTTTTGCATTTGTGTCAAAAATTCTGAACGCTTCTCCACATTGGGACGCGTCCATGGTCCTGCTTCAACCCCATCCATTCCCATCTTGAGTCGTGCAAGGAATTCATCGCGGGGGCTGGTGTGAGGTCGAAGATTCTGCACATGGTCATAACAAAGCCACGCTTCATCGCTTTCTCCACGACGTTCATACAACCGTCCCAGTTCCATCCACAGTTCGTGATTGTGCGGTCGGTGAGCCAAAAGGTGGCGTGAAAGTTCAATGAACTGATCTTCTCGACCGCTCGAACGAAGCCGTTCCAAACGGCGACCGTAAACGATGTTGGCTCGTTGATCGCTGAAATCAAGACGTTTGCACCGATTTGAGAAGTCCAAAACGGCTCGATCTGTGTTTTCCATCGATTCAATGAGCGACCACCAAGCATCTGGCTCAAGTGGGTCTTTTAGAAACGCTGCTTCGAGCAATTCACCGCCAACAAGGAGGAAGTCTATGCCTTTGAGTTGAGCAACCTGCTCTGGATCCCGCCCTAAAACAACAAATAAGTCCTCCAAAAGAGATTCCAGGCCCTCGCTGTCCCCAAGAATCAATTTCAAATCGGCAAGGCAGCGCCAATTTTGTTCTTCTGTAAAGTCGTGAAGGAGGGCTTGGCGTGCGTTTTGTTCCGCCCATGCCATGTTTTCTGCGAACCGTGCTTCATCCTTAGCGGCCAAACGGGCAAACTTCTGAGCCTGGCTTCGATACCGGTTGCCGAGGTTGCGCCGAGGGTGTTGCAGCAGCGATGCATTATCCCCCGACATGAATTGAACTGGTGAGGTTCACCTAACAAACCTGCGGAAGATTCGCATCATTGAACGGATTTGAAACCCTCGTGGTCAACGCCCCAAGGCAAGGTAGCATCAAACCCTACCTTCGCAGTGAGGCCATCGCTGTCTCGCGACGGGTCAAGGGAACTGCCCTTTTGATGAGACAGAACGATCGTGTCTGTGTCCGGTTGCCAACGAGTCACTTTTGCCCATTCGACGCGCACTGGATCGGTGATATCGATGTCTTCATCGACAATTGTTACCATTTTCATGCTGCGATGACCGGCGAGCGCTGCCATAATTGCGTTCTTTGGGTCCTCTTCCTTTGTTCGCCGAATTTTCACAACAGCAGCAAGCCAACCACAGCCGCCTTCTGTCATGTGGACATCCAAACACTCGCACACTTCGTTCACGGCAGCTTTGATGGTTGGTGCTCTTGGCAACCCCATCAGTGTCTTGTGTTCGGCCTCTCCAGGAATTAAGGCGTGGAAAATTGGGTCATTGCGGTGGATGACACCCTCGATTTCAATCACGGGCTCTTGCCGCACATCATCCACAGTACCGGTGATGTCAACGTAAGGACCTTCGTCATCGTTTTCACCAGTGATCCTCCCCCACAGAACATATTCTGCATCAGCCGGGGCCAAGACACCGTTCGGCATTCGTGTCAAACGAAGGGGCTTGCCGTAGAGTTTCTCATGCAGCGCAGCAGCAATGGTCAATTCGTCGATGTTGTCATCAAACGACATTGCTGCAGCCAACAACACGACCGGGTCAGGTGCGTTGACAACAGCGATGTTGACCTCGCCGCCTGTTTCACGGGCGTTCATGGTCATGGTGCGCAGATGGCGAGGAACCAGACGAACCACGAGGTGATTTTCGTCCCTCACAAATTGTCTGTGGAACGACATATTTCGAATCCCATTGTCTTCGGCAATGATCACGCTTGCGGAGGAGTAGCGGCCACGGTCTTGAGGCCAATGATGAGGAATAGGTAGGTCCATGATGTTGACTTTTTCCTGAATGTTATCGAAGCACTCGGCTTCAGAGGCATCGACGATGACCGGTTCACTCGGGTTGTCCATGGCCCAACCCAGTGTGTCGATGTATTCCTCTGGCGAGATTCCAATCGCTTCACAGAGGCGGTCGCGTGTGAGGATATTGACAGCTGCTCGATGACCCGGTGTCTCAACCAAGTTGTCGAAAACCGTCAAGGCATGATGTGAGGCTCTCGAGTGCTCCCACATGCCGTGGATGATGCTCACCGGGGTAGATTCAGTGTGGGCTGCACCGAGGTGGTCACGAAACGCCATATCGTGTCCACCGGCATTCGCCGCTTGAACTTTCGTTCACAAATTACTCGTGGCTGAGGGAATTTAATCCATCTCGGAAAGGCCAATATCGGAGTAAAATTCATCCAAACCGAGGTCTGAGTTTGAAAGAGGGCTGACCGGCCTGAATGGTTGTTGTTAAATAGGGGCTTCAAGTCGGCGAAGTGCTTCAATGCAGTGATTATCATGGGTAGAGGACTCTTCGCTGGTGCCAAGATGGCAAAAGACCGCCAAAAATTCCGTTGGTCTGACCGCCGATACAAGAAGCGAATGCTCAAGTCTCGAGCAAAGCACGACCCGCTTGCAGGGTCCACTCAAGCCAAGGGTATCGTCATCGAAAAGGTCGGTATCGAGGCAAAACAACCAAACTCCGGAATCCGCAAAGCCGTCAAGATCTCCCTCATCAAGAACGGCAACAAACTCACCGCCTTCGCTCCTGGCGATGGTGCAATCAACTTCATCGATGAACACGACGAAGTGATGGTCGAAGGTATCGGCGGACGCATGGGTCGTTCGTACGGTGACATTCCTGGTGTCCGCTACAAGGTGATCCAAGTGAACGGCGTTTCTCTCGATGAGATGGTCCGTGGCCGAAAGGAGAAGCCTGTCCGCTGAGGTGTGCATTATGTCCGAAACAGAAACCGTTACAGAAGCTGTTCAAGAGGAAGTCGAAGAAGTTCGGCCAATCGCCGGAATTGGAACCCTCGTGTTCGGAAAGTGGGATGCGTCTGGCATCACCTGCAAAGATCCCGGACTTGCTCCATACATTAACCTCACAACCGTTGGTGTGCCCCACACCGGTGGGCGACACGCAAACGCTTGGTTTGGCAAGGCTAAACTCTCTGTGGTTGAGCGTTACATCAACAAACTCATGCGAACCGGTCCATACACTGGGAAGAAACAAGGTGCAATGAAAGCCTTTGAAACATCTCTAGACACCATCGCTGCAAAGTCTGGCGACAACCCACTGCAAGTGTTTGTTGACGCCCTTTGCAACGCTGCACCAATGGAAGAAATTACCCGGATCAAATTCGGCGCTGTGTCTCAACCAAAGGCTGTCGATTCCTCCCCCTCACGACGCCTCGACGTCGCTCTTCGTAATCTCGCAAAGGGGGCACAACAAGGCACTCACAAATCGAAGCGAACCTTGACCGGTTGCATCACCAACGAACTCACCAAGGCCGCAGCTGGCGACGTGACCTCATACGCTGTGTCGAAGAAGGAAGAGTTGGAACGAATCGCAGCATCTGCTCGCTGAGCAATTCAAGGAATTGATCGCCCGGGGGACACCCGGCTTTTTCGATGGCATGAGTCCATCCTGTGTTGGCTCACAGCACCGCTTTCTTCGCCCCGGTTGCGAGGTACTTAAGAACCCCTTTCAGGTGGCCAAGATTGACGAGAAGTCACAGGTGATTTCATGGGACGAAAGGAAGACAACATCAAGAAGGCCACAGAGGTCATGCACATTTTGCCACAAATCCGTAATCTGTGCATCGCAGCACACATTGACCACGGAAAGACAACCCTTTCTGACAACCTCATCGCAGGTGCAGGAATGATGTCCAGTGATCTTGCTGGGGCAGCACGTGTTCTTGACTTCGATGAACAAGAGTCCGCACGTGGAATCACCATCAACGCAGCATCAGCATCAATGGTTCACGCTGTAGAGGGCACAGATTTCCTCATCAACCTCATCGACACACCAGGTCACGTTGACTTCGGTGGCGACGTGACACGTGCTATGCGTGCTGTCGACGGTTGTTTCATTCTGGCTTGTGCTGTTGAGGGACCAATGCCTCAAACCGAAACCGTTGTTCGCCAAGCCCTCAAAGAAAAGGTCAAGCCTGTTCTGTTCATCAACAAGGTGGACCGACTGATCAACGAACTGCAAGTCACTCCAGAAGACATGATGGCCAGATTCACTGAAACCATCAAGAAAGTGAACCGATTGATCAAGCAATTCGCTCCTGAAGAATTCAAGAAGAGCTGGCAAGTTTCCGTTGCTGACGGAACTGTTGCGTTCGGATCTGCCTACCACAACTGGGGAATTACCGTGCCTTACATGGCAAAATCCAACATCTCGTTCAAAGAAATTTTCGAGTACTGTAACAACGAAGACCAGAAGACACTTGCTGGGAAAGCGCCCGTTCACGAAGTTCTTCTCGACATGGCAGTCACAAAGTTGCCAGGTCCTGTCGAAGCACAGCCATACCGTGTCCCGAACATCTGGACTGGTGACCTCGACTCCGAAATTGGAAAGTCCATGATGAACTGTGACCCTGAGGCAGAACTTGCCATGATGATCACCAAGATTTGGATGGACCCTCACGCAGGAGAAGTNGCAGTCGGCCGTATTTACTCTGGTGCTATCGCACAAGGTGAATCAGTCTTCGCCATTGGCGCCGCAAAGCCAGAACGTGTTCAACAAGTGAGCATGATGGTTGGTGGCGATCGAATCACCGTGCCGAAGGTTGTTGCAGGGAACATCGCTGCACTCACTGGTATCCGCTCGGCTGCCGCTGGTGTCACCCTCTCCCACGACAAAGATTTCACACCGTTCGAAGCCATTCGACACTACTCTGACCCTGTCGTTACCGTTGCTGTGGAACCAAAGAGCATGAAGGATCTACCAAAGTTCATTGACGCTCTTCGCTCCTTGGCTAAGGCCGATGCATCGTTGCAAGTCACCACCAACGCCGAAACTGGAGAAGCATTGCTTGCTGGAATGGGCGAACTCCACCTTGAAATCACTGTTTATCGGATAGAGGAAGAGCAGAACATCAAGGTCAAAGTCAGTCCACCAATTGTCGTTTACCGTGAAGGTATCGAAGGCAGCAACCGTGGACATGCATTTGAAGGGAAATCTCCAAACCGACACAACCGATTCTTCTTCGAAATTGAAGCACTCAGCCCAGAGGTCGTTGCCGCCCTTCGCAATGGCGAACTTGGAGACGGACCAGTCCGTTCCAACGATGCCAAGGAAACCGGAAACAAGTTTGGCGAACTTGGCATGGACAAGGACCTCATGCGCAAGATCTATGCCATTAACGGAACCAATGTTTTGGTGAACGACACAAAGGGTATTCAAGGACTTCACGAAACCCGTGAACTCATCATTGAAGCATTCAACGCTGTTTGTGTGAAGGGACCGATTGCTGATGAACCAGTTCAGGG
>QQSI01000021.1:33716-71300 GCA_003602645.1 Candidatus Poseidoniales archaeon
AACGACTGGCTAGGTCAAGTGACTCGTGAAGTGACCAACCGACGAGGTATCATCGAAGACATGCCATCTGAAGGTGAAGTCACCACTGTTGTCGGTGTCCTTCCAATCGCAGAAACCTTTGGTTTCTCGAACGATATCCGTGCTGCGTCTCAGGGACGTGCGGTTTGGAACACAGAAAATCTAGGTTTCGAGCAGCTACCTCCACAATTGTTTGACAAGGTTGTTGGCCAAATTCGAACACGCAAGGGACTCAAGCCAGAACCATACCCCGAATCCTACTACGCTGAGTGAAGGACATGCAAGGCTCGATTGTGGGCCTGTTTGCATCCCCAACTGGCGGGGTACCCAAACGGTTTGTTGAGCATCTGCAAGTCACCTTCAACGGATGCATTGGTGATCGTCAAAATGACCGCAAACACCACGGTGGGCCCAGTCGAGCAGTTTGCCTTCTGACTTCGGATGTTCTCGAAGAACTTCGAGCCGAAGGGCACCCAATTGAAGGCGGAACAACCGGAGAAAACATGTTGATTGCAGGTATCCCCCGAACATTATTGGATGTAGGTGCAGTCATCAAGACAAAGGATGTCACCTTGCGAATCACAAGTGATGCGCCTCCATGTAAAACCATCAAAGCCTCGTTTGTTGATGGGAGGTTCAAATCCCTATCACACAAACGCGAAGCACAAACCACACGTTGGTATGCCGAGGTGCTGAAAGAAGGAACCCTCCACACCAATGAAGCCATTCACATCGAGCCAATCAACTGATTCGCTCAAGTTGGAAATCTGTCAACTCCCTTAATGCCCTCAAAGCAGGGCCATCTGGAATTTGATTAAGGCAGTCGTGAGCTTTAGCATGATACGAAACAGCCCGTTCACGTGCGTAATCAATCGAACCTAAGTCAGCCAAAGCCTTGAGCCCAGCATCAATTTCCTCTTGAGTTGCATCATCGCCTTTGCCCAGAACGGAGAGCAACGTCGATTTAGTGTCACTTTCGGGCTGACGAAGAGCGTGAATTACCATGAGGGTGCGCTTTCCTTGGGCAATGTCTGAACCACAGGGTTTTCCTAGCGTTTCAGAATCTGAAAGTGCGTCGATCAAATCATCCATCAATTGGAAGCACAGACCAACTGCGAGACCCCAATCATGCATGCATTGGACCGTTTCTTCATCCGCACCGGAAAGATAGGCTCCTACCTCCGCACAAGTGAGGAACATCACTGCAGTTTTTCCGGTGATCATTTCGATGTACTGGTCTTCAGTCACACTTTCCATACTTTCAAAATCGATGTCGAGTTGTTGCCCTTCTGAAACCCTTCGAACCATGCGCCCGATGCGCTTGACAAGAAATGGAAGCATGTCGTGCTCTATGCCTTCAGCCACAGCCATAGCCTCGAAGGCGATGGCCAACATGGCATCACCAGCATTGATGGCCGTTGGAAGATCGTATTCGATGTGAACCGCATTGCGGCCTCTTCGAACATCGTCGTCGTCCATGATGTCATCGTGGACAAGGGTGAAGTTATGGATGGTCTCGATGGCAGCTCCTACGTCAAGCAAACCTGCGTGAGAATCGCCCACTGCACGTGCAACCATCCAAGGCATGCACGCCCGCAAGCGCTTGCCACCCCCTTCAACAAGGTGCATCATAGCACCTGAAAGACGTGCATGGGAGGTGTGAGTAAGCGCTCGTTTAATTCGTGCCTCAACAAGAGGCCTCACTTCTGCAAGAGCCGTCTTCAAGTCTGCACCGACAGCGTCGGGAAGCATGTGACTTACATCGCCCATGTCATGAATTTCTTCATCAACCAAGGCGCCAAGAGCCTCAGAATCACCTATGGCTTGCCACCACGCGTCGTTCATGACGCGGGCCGCTATGCATCGGAACCATGGAGCAATGACGCCCGCCGTCCCGTCTTCATCGATCAACATGGCTTCTAATTCACTTTGACTCACCCAAAGTGTTTCTGAAATTTCATTTGGGTTTGGTGTGAGGTCCACGTCTGCTTGAATGACCAAGATGTGGTCGATTTCTCGTTCGGTCCAGGTTTCGTTCATCCGAGCGCTGTATCGCATTTTTGTGATGAAGTGGAAGGCGTCCAAAGGAACTTGATTCGGTGCGATTCCAAGTTCCTGTTCCAATTTTCGGACTGCAGCACGCTTCACACCGATCGCATTCGTTTCATCCATTTCCTCTTCGCTATGAAGTGGGTGAGAGCAGCACGAATTTGCCCAAACATCAGGAAAGGTGACTTTGTCTGAAGCACGGCGTTGGAGCAAAAGACGGTTGTTGCTGTCAAAAAGTAAGACACTGAAAGCACGGTGGTACGCTCCTGTATCCCTGTGAGCAGCGATTTTTGAACCAGGGCCAATCACTCGATCCCATTCATCAGTCAAGATAATCGCTTCCGCCATGAGGGCAGATTGAGTTGCATCCGCACCAAGTGAAGTAAGCAAATTTTGCTCATCATCGCCAAGTTCGATGGTTGGGACATCCGATATTTCATACCCTGTCATAGCAATCCTTAGTCCTTCGATGCGCGGTCGCTACATGAAGAGTTCTCTTCATCGGGGTGGAAAAAGACGATGCTGTGTGTTAACTGGAGACGCGAGTGCCCCTGACCGGTTTGCCTAAGCATGCTTGGTAAACTCGGTCAGCATGTCCACCATTCACCATGTGAACTTCGACGCCTTGGGCTGCTGCTTGAGCGCCTCTAGACGCTTTCAAACCGATGCCTCCTGTAACATCGATATCGCTGTAGTGAGCACCTTCGAAAGCCACTGATGGCGACCAATGTTCGATGAGGTCATCGTAAGTGGCTTGGTCTGGAGGGACACGAAGCAATCCATCCACTCCACCAATAGCGAACACCAATCGACGCACGCCGGGCACTTCTGTCGATAATCGAAGAACCAAATCGTCGCCCGACAAAATCCCGAATTCAAGATCGCCATCGACCGGGACAACATCGCCAAAGGTGATCGGAACAACCCCCTCATCGGCATTGAACACACCGAGATCACCAGTGAAGTGTTCACCCGTCCCAGTGGCCCATTCATGAGGTGGATGAACTGTCGTAGCCACGCCGATGTCGTCCAACGCTGAGCGCACATGAGCGTTGAGTGTTAGCATGTCTTGTCGCACATGGTGCACGGCTTCATCCTGAGAAGTGCACAACTCATCCGGTGTGAATGGAGCAACCACTCGTCCTTCATTGAGACGCCAATGTTTCGCCCTGAGGTGGCCAAAGGAACCTGCACCATGAACCAGCACTACATCCACTCCTGAATCGATGCATCGCTTCACAACCTCTGCCAATTGTTCTATAACAGGCAGATTTGGTGTGCAGAGGGTGGTTTTGTCCGTGATGAGGCCTCCTCCCCATTTGATGACAACACGCTCACGCATGGTTGTGCCAGAAGGGAGCGATTGATGAGGTTGACCCATGGAGGGATTTTAGCACCAAGCATTGATGAGGCTCGGCTGGAAGCGCATCATATGGCAGAAGGTCCGAGTCTAAGCGATTTCATGCGACATTTGCAAGCTGTTCTCGAAGAATCCACACAAATCTCGGATGCAAAAGAACAGCAACAACGTCAATGGCAACTCGAAGCCGCCATTCAAGAAGCAATAATTTTCGGGAATCGCTACAGAGAATTACAAGAGCACGGTCTTGATCCATTGCGTTTAATCAAACCGAAAGGAGGCGACCCAGTGGCCCCTCCGGTGAACAAGATTGAGGCATTAAAAAGCGGCAGCATGCACTGCACTGGGTGTGGAGCACATCTAGAGAGTGACCTCAATTTCTGCCCTGCTTGCGGGCAAGAAAAGTGATGATCACTCTTCTTCTGCTTCTGCGAGTTCCCACTGAGCGATGATTTCGAGAACCATTGGGTCGTCTTCTTCGATTTGGTAGAGGTACTCTCCTGGCATCTCGTCCACCAAGTAAACTGTTTTTCCTGCTCGGTAGATGACGTGGCCGTCGGCAATTGCTCGAACGGTGTCCACTTCGAGGATAGCAGGGCGACTGATTCGAACGTGTCCTGCTTCCATTGCGTTGCTAATCGATTTGGACAAGTGAACATGCTTTCTGTCGCCTGCGGTGATGCCGAGTTCCATGATGGTAGGAACTTGGTCTGGCTCACACGGCCAGTACAGGGCTTCCGGGATGTCATCGGTTGGAAGATCGAGTTCCAATTCAATCGAGTGACCGTAGGTGGCACGAAGCATGTCACCTTCGACTTGGTAGCGTCCTTTGTCGTCTGCGCTAGCAATAGCAGCGAAGTGCCATCCGCGGAGCCAATGGTAGTGGCGGCGTTGCTTTGCGATGTTTTCAGAAAGTTCCCGTGCGTTAACCCATCCGTTGATGTCCATTTCGACGTTGAATTTTTCTGGAGCGTGGCGAAGAACGAGGGCCAGCATGCGCCCGAGTGAGTTGGATTCACGGTCGCTCATGATGAATTTGCCTTCTTCGTTGCAGATTGGGCAGTTGGCCCCTTTGAAGTGTCCGTGTCTGTTGCACTGTCGTAGCATGATTCATGTGCGGCTGTGACCTGTTTTTAGTACCTACGCAGGAATCATATTTTTTTGGTGAATCAAAATGCCTTGAACCGACTCAATCAAATGCTGTGGAGTCTTGGAGGGTTCATGGTCGATGTTGCCGTGATTGGCGCTGGTCAAACGAAGTATGGGAATCACCCATCTGGTTTGAAAGGAATGTGGGCTGAAGCAGCCGAACAGGCCTTTGCGAGTGTGGACAAGGACTTTGAGCCACGCTGCGTTGATGAAGCATTCATCGGGAGCGTGGCTTTTGGCGGGGGCCAACTTGGCAACACAGCGGCCCTGTTGACAGAACACTCTGGTTTGGAGGGTATACCCGTCCGACGTGTCGAGAACGCATGTGCTTCCTCGGGTTTTGCTCTTCGTGACGCATGGATGGCCATCAAGAGTGGGCAAGCTGATGTGGTTGTGGCTGGCGGTATCGAGAAAATGAACGATCTTTCCCCAGAACGAAGGAGATTTTGGCTTGGCGTTTCAGGCGATACTGAATGGGAGCGGCTTGCAGGTCTCACCTTTCCCGGAACCTATGCATTGATGGCTCGAAGGCATTTTCATGAACATGGTTCAAGCCACGACGACCTCGTCAACATCAGCGTCAAGAATCACATGCATGGATTTGAAAACGAAATGGCGCACATCCGCAAGGAAGTTTCCTTCGAGAAGGCCCAGAGTGGCTTCATGGTGGCAGACCCACTTACCCTCTACGACTGCTGCCCTACATCCGATGGTGCATCTGCTGTCATTTTGGCTGCTGACCATGTGGTGCGGCAATTCACGGACGATCCGGTCTGGCTTCGTTCTTCAGGGGCAGGTTCCGACTACCTCGCTCTGCACGATCGTCCAAGCATCACACAGGTGAGAGCAACACAACAAGCATCCGCTGCAGCCTACAAGGGTGCAGGAATCACAGCTAAGGATGTGGATTTAGCAGAGGTTCACGATTGCTTTACCATCGCAGAATTGATGGCTACGGAAGACCTTGGCTTTGCCCAACATGGCAAAGGTGGAGTTTTTGCTCGTGAGCAAAGGGGCGTTCGCAATCAGGGTGATGTTTGCATCAATCCAAGCGGAGGACTGAAGTCGAAGGGCCATCCATTAGGAGCAACCGGCACAGGTCAAGCCGTTGAGGTGTTCAAGCAACTGCGGGGCAATGTGGAGAAAGCGCGTCAAATTCGTGATGCTGAAATCGGCATCACTCACAATGTTGGCGGGTCAGGGGCAACATGTGCTGTTCACGTCTTTGGGAGGGATCGAACATGAAAGAAGTGATAGATTGGCAGGGTTACCTGGCAATGTTCGATGAAGATGCGTTGATGATTCAGTCACCGTTTACCCTCAATGGCACCATCGCCTTTGGCTCAGATTCGGATTACACGACGATGGCCATTGCCGGGCTGCATCTGTTGTTCAGCCGTGGAATCGATATCGAATCGGTCAGAAGTTTGCCCTTGGTCAACACCCATGCCGTCAAAGCAGCCACCGGTGTTGCAGTCATGTCTGATGAAGAAAACGAAGCTCCATGCGAGTGGAACCTGCTCATTGGTGAAGAGGCCACGCTGGTGTTCACCAACAACCTTGAGCGAGATTTAGCCTTCCATGGCCCTGCTGATTTGGAATCCCTTGATCCAACCTTCGCAGAAGATATGGCTGCTGCATGGCGTCGTGAATTGGAATCAACTCACGTATCTCAAGGCGCTTACGTTTCTGAGTCTGCTTATGTTGAAGGCGCCAGTGCACGGTTAGGTCTTCTCGCTCAACATTCAGGTGACACACTCGTCTGGCCACCCCGACAACTCGACCAGCATGGAGCGAGAATTCCAACAGCAAACCAAGCCTTGATGGCTCGAGCAACTGTTGAATCATGGACCAAATTAAGCGCTGCCGGAGCCCCATCAGAATTTGCATTACGAGCCCCGGTTCTGGGTGGTATTCAAACGGTCTTTGTTCAGTTTGAACAGGGTCCACGCGGTGTGTTCCTTGTTGCTGATGATGCGGAGTACGAACCAAGCATCGGCGACCAAGTCTCCTTCGTTGTGCGCAGGATCTATGCACAAGAAGGCCTTATTCGGTACGGTATGAAAGCCATCCCCGCCAATTCATGAGGCCGAAGGCAACAATATCGCCCAAAGAATTGATAGAAAGCCAATCGCCTCGCTCAACCATGGCAGGCTTTGGGAACATACGCAAAGGTCGGCGCGATGCGATCGATAACTTGCAATACACTGAGGGTGGAGACTGTCCAAGGTGTGGCGGCGAAGCCCAACCCTCAACAATGGCAGGGTACCTCATGTGCAGCAGTTGCAATCATGAATGGGCCGATCCAAATTATGAGTCTGCCTCCCAACGTGCGGCGCCACCAACCTACAAACAAGATGCGGAAATGATTGAGGAATTCAAAAAAGAAGTCGAATCGGGAAGCCTTGCAGGCGTGCTGGGTGTCGAAAGCAACCTTACTGAAGAACAAGAAGCATCCCTAGGCCGACTTGAAGAAAAGTGGATGTCAGGTATGCAGGGGCATTTCAACACCGCAACAGAAGACCGAAAGCCATTGATGATTAGTTTTGATGACGACGACAACATTGTATCCACAGAAGTCGCTGCGCTCACCATCGTATCCAATGGATTTGATGGCGGTGAAGAAATCAGGCTGGAATATCCCGGAATGGGGACGGAATTTTACGAATTTAACGTGGCGGATCCAAATGGATGGCGAAAGGGTCGAACGGCAAAAGACACTGCACGGTCAATTTGCAATTTGATCAACAACAATTCCAAACTTGTGTATGCAAATTTGGATGGCGCACGAATTTCCTTTGAACTGCGTGATGCCAACCTCAAACCGGAATCGCTCGTCCTGTTTGTCGACGACCCAGGGGGTACCGATATTGTTGCAGAAAAGAACGGCGTTGTTCTTGATGCAAGAAATGTGCAAGATTTCGAAGACTACCGTAGCGTGGTGGAACTTGTCCTTGAAGATGGCATCATCTCACCGAGTGAGGACCAATTGCTTTGGTCCATGCGACAGCAACTCGGAATTGATGATGTCTATCATATCCAAATGGTCCTCGAAGTCTGCGGCGATCAGGCGTTAAAAGAATGCACAGGATGTGGAAATATGGCACCACTCTACCCGGAATACGCAGCATGGTATTGCCAAACTTGTGAATCGTGGTGCTAAGCCTCGCGTAAAATTGAAACTAACCTTGTGAATGCGAGTCTATAGAAACTTAAAGGCTGTAAATCTTGAAGCCAGAATCTAGATTTTCGTTGGTGAAGAGTGTCCAACAGCGAGGTATCCTTCATAAGGTAGGGCGAGATGGCGAGGATAGGCGAGTGCTATGGCAGAAGACGTATTGTATATTGGAATTGATTTGGGAACCTTCCGTTCTGTGATGGTTTCATCTGACAGCCACGAAGAGGAAGAACTCACTGTGATTGGAACTCCAAAGGATCCCATTGCACGAAACTTCCTCAAGCGAGATGTCCTTTTCGGCGAGGAAGCCCTCAAGAACCGACTTGCACTCAACCTTTTCCGACCTCTTGAACTAGGTGTCATCAAGGACACTCAGGAAGATCGAGAGTTCATCGCTCACTTCATCACCCACCTCATCGGTCTCTCTGACCCTGAGGAATACGACCGTGTAGTCGCAGTGATTGGAGCACCCGCTGAAGCATCCTATGTCGACAAGACCGCAATTTTTGATGCTGCCGCAGGCTCTGTCAACGCTGCAATGATCATTTCTGAACCGTTCGCAGTTGCTTACGCACTGGATATGATTGAACACACCCTCGTCATCGACATCGGCGCAGGAACCGCTGACCTTTGCCGAGTGTATGGTACCATTCCAGGACCTGACGACCAAATGCACACTGGCCACGCAGGCGATTTCATCGACCGAGGCCTCATCAAGGAAATTCAGTCCAAATACAACGGTGCTCAAATCACCAAGGATATGGCACGACGCTGGAAGGAACAGTATTCCTTTGTCGGAACCCACACCCCAGAATCTCCAATTATGGTGGACTTCTCAATTGATGGAAAAGCAATGAACCTCGATATCACCGATTGTGTCCAAGCAGCTTGCGAAGCAATCGTAGACCCGATTGTGGAGAACGTCAAAGCTCTCATCGCAGGATCAAACCCAGAATACCACGACGAGTTCCGCCGAAACATGGTGCTCGCTGGTGGCGGATCAGGCATCAAGGGTCTTGGCGCCATGATTGAGCGACGATTGTCTGACATGGGCGATGTCAATGTTCACGTTGTCGACGACCCAGTCCGACTCGGTGCTATGGGTGGCCTGCGTTTGGCTATGGAAGTCCCAGAAGAAATGTGGTCGTCCCTCACCCTCGCAACCCGCTGAGTCCGCTCTGCTATCGATCGATTCATACCAATAGACTGGAAGTGTGATGCTTAATGGGAAACGAGCGAACACTCAGGAAACTCAAGAAGTTGTCCTCGCGCATGAGCGAACGGATGGAAGAAATTCGTGACCTTATGGACGATATGGAAATCGAATTCGAATTGATGCAAAAACAAATTTCCCGTTTGGAAAAGAGTGGCAACAAGGCATCGGCAGAAAGCAAGAAAAGAAGCAAGAAAACGGATGCTTCCATCGAAGATGAGGACGATGTCGACGATGAGGATCTTGACCTCGAAAACACAACCTCAGTGTTCGTCAAACCGAAGTTCTGAAGCGACGTATTCCGCAGGTTCATTCTTGCTCATACTTTGAAGTGAGCGCATCGCTCACCAGTTGATTTTGGCAATGCGGGCATCGATCACTTGAATGAAGCATTGCTGGACGGATGGCAAGCACGGCAAGACATGTTGGGCAGGCAGCATACATCTCCCCTGCTTCAAGCGGTAGATCTGCAATGATTTCCGTGCTGTTATGGTATGCATGCTTGTAACCAGGATGAAAATGAGTCGCAGCTCTACGAAACGAACCCAAACAGGCCCAAATCATAAGGAAGGCCATCAAGAAATTGCTCCCAATCAGCAAGAGCAGTGCGTAGACGAGGAAAATGAACGAGGCGATGCTGATCACGGCAGCACCGACCCAATATGCTGCCTTGGATTTGCGCCGGTAGGCAAGCGATGTCACCGTCAAACACGCAGCCAAGAATGCGAGCACACCCTCTTGAGCAGCGGGGGCTACAGCGTTGAGTGTACCGTAAGCTGCAAACAGAAGAATGAGGCTGTCAATCCATAAGATGAATGTGGTGCCACGGTGAATTGGGTCATAAGGATTCGAGGCGTTTCCGAAGGATTGTGGGCGCATCCCCGCAACAACAAGGTCGTCACCTCGTCCTCCCGCCATGGCTTTTCCAAAGACCGGCCCATATTGAGGCTATGGTTCTGGGGTCGAAACATCCGTACACATCAACGCCGAAGCAATCATGTCGGTTGGCAGTGTGGCGGAACCATGGCGGTGCGAGACACTGATGTTGAGCCACAAGGGACAGCCCTTGCAGGCCGCCATGTTTTGCTAGGTGTGACGGGAGGAATTGCAGCCGTCGACACGGTGCGGATTGCTCGAGAGTTGCGTCGTCATGGTGCGACCCTAACGGTGGTCATGACGAAGGCCGCTCAGCGAATCATCACACCACTTGCTGTCCGTTGGGCCACACAAGGCAATGTCATCACCGACTGGGATGGCGATATGGAAGCCCTCAATTCAGTCGATGGAGTTCTTGTCGTTCCAACCACGAGAGAGACCCTCGCTTCCTACCTTCACGGCTTGCAAAACGGTCCTTTGTTGATGGCGCTTAGTGTTGCACGAAGCCGTGGCGCTCCAATCATGATGGTGCCTAGCATGCACATTGATTTGGCGAATGACCCAATGACCGACGACCTTGTTCACAGGGCACGCCAAAACGGCATCAATGTGCTTTGGGGTGAAGAAGAAGAAGGGAAGCGTAAAACCCCCGCCCATGAAACAACCGTAGCCATTTTTTGCCACCAAATGAACAGGACCCAACCTCATCGAAAATCTGTTGTCATTACCTTGGGTGCGACGCAATCACCCATCGATGATGTGCGCTTCGTACAAAATTACAGCAGTGGTGGGACGGGATTTGCTCTCGCTGACGATCTTTACAGGCATGGACACGATGTTACATGTGTCGCTGGGGTCACAACTGCTTCACAACCAGCATGGCTCCCGCTCGTGATCCGTGCTCCTCAACCTCAGCAAATGCTGAGGGAATTGAACGCTCTTGCCAACGACTCCATCGATGCTTGGGTACATGCTGCTGCAGTGCTTGATTATGTCGTAGGAGCCCCGGCTGAGGGGAAGATGGCCAGCCAACAAGGTTCACTCAACATCGAACTCATGGAGAGCGAAAAACACATTTTGGCGCTCAAGGAACGATGTGCCGATGCAGTCAGAATCGGGTTCAAACTAGAATCGGGAATAAAGCAGAAAGATTTGATCTACCGAGCAACCGCCCAAATCGAGAAAGCAGGAATGACAGCCGTCATTGCGAACCGTTTGGAGGACTTAGGCGATTCAAGGAAACCACGAGGCTACCTTGTCGATGCTTATGGCAGTCATTTTGTCCTTGAAGATGAATCAAAAATGTGCGATGCAATCAGGACCTTCATCGAACGCTGAGGTGTGGTTGTGCGTAGATTTGCAATCATCGGTCATCGAGCCATGTCCAAAGGCAAATTGCCACTGAACGACATGGCAGGTGCGGCAGGACGCATGGACGTGCTTGTTCGTGCGTTGATGGCAGGACTTCTAACAAGCCATGGATTGAGGCATGATACCGAAGTGACCCTCCATTTGATGGGCGGGCCAGGACCTTCACGTCGGATCAAATTTGTTGGTTCTGAATTGAAGGGTCTTCATGCAGAGGAACGAGCGGTGGCAGGGCAGATTGCCAAAGTAATCAAGTTGCCTTTGCCGGCGCGAGGGCAGTGGATTGAACGGTCTTCCGGAATTTATGACAGTGGAGGCGACATCAGTCACACCCTCGGTGAGTGGGGCGATGCGACCACCATTGCCCTCGAAGCAGACGCTCCACGTCTTTGGGCTGCTAATGCGGTGCTGCCGTCGGTTAGTGTGCCGCATTCAAAAGCAACAGGAGATAGAGACGCATTTGAAATTGAAGGAATCGATGTTGGATTTGTCCTAAGTGATGACCAACCCTTGAATGACGAACTCAAAGCGAACATGGCGATGCGATCGCTAGGTGAAGTTTGGCTTCAAGGGCACATGGCCGTTGCTGTATGCCACTTTCTGATGGATGAAGGTGTTGAGTTGAACCTCAATCACGACTGAATCCAAGCAGGATAACCACCTTCCGATGCTTCCAAGACCCACTTGAGCAAACCATCATCCAAAGCCAATGGATGTGTCTGAGGCCAAACTGGTAAGCAACTGACGCTCGCTCTTCCTGCATCAACTGCGTCGCAGTCGCTTTGTGGCACTGGAGTGTGGTCAATCGTGGCCCCTCCAATCGTGAACAAGGCCGTTTGATCTGCTTCTGCAGTCCCAAAACTGACGGCATTGCGGTACCAGCGCATGCCAAGGCGCGTGGTTGTGACTTCGCCATTCCAAGCAGGTGGTACGTTGAGGTTGAGCATCAGTTCACCATGGCGGAATGCAGTCCTAAGTGCATGCTTTGGGTCATCGCGCCAAGCCGGGTGGTCTGGAACATCAGGCCATCGAGTGAGATGGCTGGCAGACACATCCACATGGGGTCGCCGTAAATTTTCAGGAACCAATGGAAGAACATCAAGGACGACTTCAATCAAATCAACGGTGGCCTTCACCGCTTGTTCCATCCCTTCTAATTCAAACGAACCAAGAGAGGAGGCGATGGCTGGCATCCCATACAGACCTGCTTCACGTGCTGCTCCCATGGTACCACTATGGTAGGAATCTTGCGACATGTTTGGCCCGAGGTTCACACCCGATACGACGAGGCGAGGAACGATGTTCGGTGCTACGTGTTCGATTCCACCGTCTAAGGCGACAATCATTGTGTCGCATGGCGTTCCGTCTAATTCAAACAAACGAACTGGAGCTTTGCTTTCATCTAAACTCCATTCACTGATCAAGTCATCACGGGCACGGAGGTTCATTGGTTTCATCAAATTGATTCGCATTCCAGCTGCAGAATTGTTGTCCGATGGTGCGAAGGCAATGATGGCATGGCCTGCTTCATTCAGAGCTTGGGCAAGCAATCGAAACCCAGGTGCTTCAATACCGTCATCGTTGGTGAGGAGGAGCCAACCGGCTTCGGGAGTGTCATTGACCATGGTGCTCAACTTCACTGATGCACCGATGCCGTTTCATCCTTCGTATCTTCCTCACTGGGCATGGCCGTAACAATCAGCATCAAACCAACCATCAATACCGCCCCGCCAATCCAAGTCCAACGCCCCGGTAAATCCGTGTCAAACAGCACATATCCGATGAAGGAACCGATGACAGGCTCCAAGGTGACACAAGCTGAAATCACGAGGGGTGAGAGGTACTTCAGGCAGGTGTTCAGCCCTGTATGACCGAGAAGGCCTGCGATCAAAGCCAAGGCAAGGAACCAATAGAAAAACTCTGATTGAACCCAACCAAAGACTCCATGGATGGCAAAATCGTCCTCCACTAAGAACGAAGCAGGGAGCAAAAGCACCGCTCCTAACAGCGTCACAGGGAACGCATAGAGGAAAATAGGCATCCACGTACGAAGAATACGCCCGCAGACAATGTAGCCAACCACCGTGAGTGCGCCCAACAAAGCGAGCGAATCCCCCAAAATTGTAACCGTCTGGTCCCCTTGTGTTGTCCCTTCATCGAACAACGTCAATGCTGCGCCACAGAATCCAATCATGGCGCCAGCGAGTTCACGCGACGTTGGTTTACGAACACCAATTGCCATGAACCCAAGAAAAAACATACCCGCTACAACGATGAGCGGATGGGCCGTTACGAACAGCAAAGAATGCGTCAAGGTGGTGTACTTCAGGCTAGCCACCCAAGAACCAAAATGCAACGCCAACGCAAGGCCGCTCAACGCAAGAATTCCAAGGGTACGGCGTTCAAACATCTGTTGCTTAATCGCCTCTGGTTGTTGACGCCACTGCCAAATGGCGAATGGAAACAACACCACGGATGTCAATTGCAAGCGCCATGATGCCTTCAGCAAGGGATCTAAGTCAATTTGTTGAAGAAGCGTTCCAGCGCTCGAGACGCCGAACACCGCAGCGACGAGGAGTCCCCAAACCCATGCGGGGGGTTTGGTTTGGCTCATTCAATCACGCTCAGTTTTCCAAGACTGCGTCGACCGTCTTTTCGCCGCCGATGACGCCTGCTCTCTTGAACAGAAGGTAAATTCCTCCACCAATGGCGAGGTTCAATCCAATGAAGGAAACCATGCGGCCGATGTACCATCCTGCACCATCAGGGTTGGGGACAAGGGTGTCAATAAAGGAAAGAATACTCGATTCTGTGCCGAAGAAGGCTTCGCCCGTCAGCAGACCCGCCGCCACCATGAATGTACTGAGGAGAATGAGTGCTCGTTTCTTTTCTGCAGCAGTCGTTCCCTCTTTCTCTTTGATGGCATCGATGCGAGGCTTGAGTTTCTTCTCTTCCCATGAATCACGAGCAACACCACCGATGAGCATTGGGAGGGTGTGAGGTACGTCGAGGTACATACCAAGACCGAATGAAGTGCCCATTCCTGTAGCCCATTCGACAAACATTCCAAGCAAGAAACCGAGGGCAAGTAAGTAGAGGTTGCCTTGACGCTCTGCGAAGATCACCGAGAAGGTAGCAAATGCATTTGCTTGGGGAGCCATCAGTGAGATGTTTCCATCCGCAAGTTGCTTTGAGAGGAAGATGGCGACACCAGCACCAATGATTGCACCAGGAACTACACCCATGATGTTACCCTTTGAGATGTGATATGGTCGGTTGCCAATGTACAAGCTGTTCTTGTAATCGCCAATCACAGTTCCAGACATTGAGATAGCGGAGCCGAACACGGTCGTTCCGACAAGACCCAAGAGAACGGCGTCTTGGGTGTTGAGTTCGAGTAAATCCTGTGCGTTAAGGAAGACACCGAGCAGCATCAAAAGCACAATGAATGAGGTACCAGAAACAGGTTCAATCCCAGTTTCACCCATCACTCGGACTGCGATTGCTCCAAGCAAGAAGGTCGTCATGATGAGGACTGTTGCGAACACCAAGGATGCGAGGACGGAAAACCCACCAACAGTGAAAATCAGCAACATTGCAACGAACGTCACGCCCATGAAGATTGGGATGTGCTTGAGGGGCCATTCATACCAGCCCTTACCTTCCATGTACTCTTGGCTGCCTTCGCCCTTGAAGGCAGTCCCAATGTCGGAGAAGATGTTGAGGAAGGTCTTGTACATCTTAGCCAGACCAAACATTCCACCTCCAACAATGGAACCGATCGCAATGGTTCGCACGGAATTCGAAAAGGCAATCATCTGCAACGGTGCGCCACCACCGCTCGCATAGGATTGGATGGGGACGTTGGACTGCGACATTGCATCGTAAATTGGGAAGTTGAACCAAACAACAAGTGGCACGAGGAAGAACCAACCAACAAGTGTTCCAAGGTTGACAAGGAATGCNACACGGGTTTTCATGAACCAGCCAATGGCGAACATGGAAGGTGTCAGGGCAATTCCGACGTAGGTGTAGGCAAATGGATTCCAAGCAGTTGATTCAGTCCAATTGGTGTACCCAAGCGACACCCCTTCGCTGTCAATGCCGGAGGGTTGGTGAATCTTACCGCTTGAGTAAAAACTGGCCAGCCCATAATCACCAATCGCCAATGTTTCTGCGAGCCAATCAAGCAGAGCTAACTTGCGGTCCCCGATCCAAATGAGGGGGTATTCGACCAAGAACAATCCAAACATGGTGACGCTGGTCCAAACACCGATTGTTTTGAGTGATTCGCGTGCGTGCTCCACAGCGCCTGTGTTGACGTCGGAGGCGATGTCAAGCATCTTTAGTGTGGCTTCAAAACCAGGCAATGGCAGTGGATCTTCAACAAGCCAAACCCGCCTGAAGATGATGAAGTACATGATGCCTAAGAACCCAGCAAACATGCTGGCAACAATTCCGACAAAGGCTAAATTGAACGTATCGGCGTTCGAAATCAGCGGTCCGGTTGCTAATTCATAGCGAGCATCAGAAGCCAGAAGGAAAATTGCTGGGAAGGTGAAAATGAAACCAGTTGATGCGTGCGTGGCACCGGTGGTCGCTGAAGTTGCGATGTTGACTTCAGAAGGCGACCATTTGAGGGCCATACCAAGCAAGTAAGCGATGTACCACGCTGCGGAAATCGCAAGACCCAGTTTGAGACCAATGTAGGCAGTAACTCCAGAAAACACAGCACCAATAGCAATTCCGTAAAGCACCTTTGATGTGTTCCAATGCGACACTTCAAACGATTCTTCGAGGTTCTTTTCCTCAAGGTATTGTTCCAAAACCCCAGTGTTGAGGTTGTTGTACATGTCGTCATCTAACCATGTTAACGTCCCCTTCTCAATGGCCTTCAGACCTTGAGGTGTTACGGGTTGGCGGTATGCAGATTTTTCGACACCCATCGTTGGACACATCCAGCGTGCGCATGGCGCACAGATTGCCGTACCCGTAGGCACTTCAAGACCATTGCTGTTGATTGATGAATCAAAACGCTCGAGATGGACACTGCATTGAACATTCAACGGCGAGAAGAATCTTTGATTTTGACCGCAGGAATACCACCCCAAACCTCACCAGCAGGGATCACCTTGTGCTTTGGAACAACAGCACGCGAAGCGATAACTGCGCCCTCACCGATTTGAACACCTGGCTGAATCATCACACCTGTTCCAATCAGGGCATTGTCGCCGATGGTGATTGGACTCAACACCAGTTCACCTCGTTCGACCAAATGACCATTGAGCGTTGCAGCCCCGCCAATCACGACATTGTTTCCAATGCTGATCAAATTGGGGTCGTTCAAGTTTGGTGTGTTGATTTGTGCTCCACTGCCCACCTTAGCCCCACAGGCTTTGTAATACAGATTAGCCAAAACAGAGGGAGCGAAATGCTGCAATACGGGACGCGTACAGCGGCCTATTTGTCCGCAGAATGCCCAACGAATGGTGGTCACTGATTGGAGCGGTACGACCTTTTTCTCGCTGATTCTGATGGTGAATACAAACTGCAATGCAGCAGACAGCACCAACATCGAAATCATGTAGATGACTGCAGATGTTGACAGCAGAAGTCCTGTCATTGAAGCCTCAATCCATGATGGTTCAGTGATGACGGCCTCGCTTGCCCAGCGGAAAAACAGGAATGCTGGAGCGGCAGGAAGACCCCACACCACGATCATAACACCAAGCACAATCAGAGAACCAAGGTTTTGCACCACAGAGAAGAGTTTCAACAACATCCCTCTCCATTACCGTTAGACCTTGCTTACTTGGATTCCTGGGTGGCTGTTTCGCCAGCGCCAACCATGCCCTGAGCCCGGGCCAACCGGTCTTCTTCAGCTGCCACTCGAATCCCTTCTTCAAGATCCACTCGACTTGTCAGGTACGTACCTGCAAGAATCACAATTGTGATGGTTAAGATCGCCACACGGCTATCGAAGGTTGAACTGGCAATACCATACAGGAAGGTACCAATCATGGCCGCAGACTTTCCTAAGAAGCCGAAGAAACCAAAGAATTCAGAGGTCCGAGTTTCCGGAATGAGCATCGAAAACATCGAACGAGCTTGTGCACCTGCCGCACCCATTGCTACACCGACAAACAGACCAAGAATAATCCACTGCATCGAAACGCTGATCCCAAGTGGTGCCCATAGGTTATCCCTCATGAATGTAGCATAGCCATCAACCGGTCCGCCTTGATCGACGACGCTTGGGTGTGTGTCACCTACAGTAGCGTTGCCATCCTCAGGACCACCAACAAACACAATTGAGAATCTATGGTCGCTGGTGTTGTCGAATTGCGCCACAATTGCAGCAGCGTCGAGAGGTGTAATTTGTTTGATCACTTCTTCTTCACTCTTCGCTTCATCAGCGAGGATTGATGCACCGAAGAGGCCAACCAAAACAATCAGCATAATCAGAATAGCCCCAGGGAAGCCAAATTCCTTATCTTGAATGAAGATCATCACGCCACCCAGTAAACCGAGCATGACGAGAATGAATAAACAAACTAAGATGCCCGCACCGAACGTGCTTGAACCCGCATCTTCAGTGCTGTAATCCGGTTCAGGGAAATTTTCTTCAAATGCATTTCTAAACGCATCATCGCCTTCTGACGATTCTCCAATCCAGCCTTCATAGCCACGGTCATACAGTGTATCGAGCTTATAGTAGGGCTCGTCAACGGCTTCACCGTCAATGGAGTCAACCCATTTGAATTGGAAGTCATATCGCTCGGAGTCTTCAACTGCGGAATCTGCTTCAAGTTCCAGCGGAGAGAACCCTGCGGCCACGACTGCAACTGCGGAGTAAATCAACAATGAAAGCATGAGGGCGAACTTGGTGCCCTTTACATTGGCCAACTTGCCAAACAGCAAGGTCATTGGAATGGCTACAATGTTGACGGTTAAGAGCAAGAAGATGTTCATCGCAGGATTGAGCCTAAGCACCGATTCACCGAACGCACTCGCCATGCTGGCGATGGTGTTGACACCGTCGTAAAACAAAAGGTAAGCCAACAAAAAGAGGGCGAGGACTTTGAATTTCTTGATTTCCATGAAGGTCTGACCAACTTGCAGATAAGCCACTTTGGTGGCATGACCAATGCCTTGCCATTCCATGTGGGATGGAATCTCTGGTTCTGGAGTCCACTTGAACATCAGCATACCATAGCCCCACCACCACAATGATGAACTGACAAAGATCGCTGCTAGGCGGAAGTTTGTGTCCCAGCCAAATGGACCCATGAGCACGATAAGGTGGAAGATCAGCAGCAAAGAGCCACCCATGAACCCATAGGCATAACCACGGCTTGAAACATGATCCATACAGCGTTTGTCTGCCAGGTAAGGCATGAAGGAATAATAGATGACGTTTCCACCTGTGAACCCGACGGTACCAATCGAATAGAGCAAGGCGAGGATGATGTACCCATCCGGTCCGAAATATGGGGCTGCCCCCATGAGTGCAGTGAAGATCACACCAACTGTGGTGTACCATTTGAGCAACTTCTTCTTGATCGGCATTCGATCTGCAATCACACCCAATGCCGGTGCGGTGACGACAACGAGCAGCATCGAAGCTGTGAGGATGTACGCATAAAATGCGTCACCAGACTGAGTACCTGTGGCCAAGTTGTACAAATTGGCCATTAGTGCTGGTGCGATGACGGTCATGACCGTTAGTGCGTAAGCTTGGTTGCCCCAATCATACCAATACCAGCCCTGAAGGGCTTTTTTATCTGCATCGGGCATTGCTGCAAGTGCGGCATCCACTGAATAGGGAACTTCTGCTGTTGCTGTTTCTCCACCGGTCATAGACACCGATGGACCCGTTCGGCTTATCAATACATATCCGGCGAAGGTGAAAAATCAATGGTATTGAAACAAGACGCTACCCGCCGGAATTGGGACAAACAGAGTTGGCACTGTTGGTGGATGACCAAATCAGCGTTCGATTTTGTATCGGCCGAGTGCTTCCATCCAAAGTATTTCTTGACCGGATGCGACTTCAATGTCAGGATCGATTGGTAGAATCATCATCGAGTGGTCTTTCATGTTCATGGCGTGAACTTCTTCCCCTTCGATGTGGGTCACCATTGCCTTTCCTTTTTCGATCATTGGAACGTTGATGTTGTCAGTTACGGTACCGACATGTGAAATTTTCTTGGAGGAAAACAGCGAGACTAACTCGAGGCGAGCCTTAGCAGATCCGTGCTTTCCAGGCTTTGATTTCGAGATGCTAAGAATTTTGTAAGCTTCGTCGTCAACGACGCAAAATCGTCCAACTTTTAGGGTGCGAATTTCAACTCGGTCGGTTCCTGGCATAGAATCCCTCTAAACGAGCCCTCATGGTGCTGGCTTATCACCCTTCGCACTTTTCCCAATCAAAATCACAACTCTCGCACGTCAAAGCGTTGCCCTGATTGTTCCATGGAATGCTCAGTAATCAGCGGCATCAATTGACTTGCGACCGTATCGCTCGCCACCAAATGCCCCTGCTCGTGTAGATCGATGAACGATTGAAGCGATGGGAAATCTTCCGCAGACGTGGAGCGAATCTCACGCTGCATACCTGTATCAACCACACCGGGTGCTACAGAAATACAACTGATGTTGTTCGCTCGGCCCTCCTCCGCCATGCAGCGGGCCCACATATCGAGACCGGCCTTGGAAACGCAATATGCTGACCAAGAACCAATGGGACGCAAAGAAGCACCGCTGGAGATGGTTGTGATTCTGCTTTGGTGGACACCACCCAACAGGTGGTAGAGATGTTGAGTCAGCGCTTGAACACCGATCAAATTGACATGGAGGCTTCGAGACCAATCGTCGGCGTTCGCAGCCTGCATTGGCTTCACAGGTGCGATTGCGCCAGCGTTGTGAACAAGACCAGATATGAAGTCTGTATGAGCGTCAATGGTTTCTGCTGCAGCAGCTACAGAATCGAGATGACCCAAATCACATTCAATGCTCATGGAGTGTTTTGAGGAGGCTTTCAGGATCCCTTCGACCTCGGTCAAATCATCTGAAGGGCGAGCCAAAGCAAAGACAGTGTAACCTTGTTGCGCCATTTGTATTGCTAAAGACCGGCCTATGCCCTTGGATGCACCGGTGACAACATAAGTTGGAAGCGTCATGGTCCGCCATTGATGAAGGGATTTTGATTCTGCCGTTCACAACCAAGGTCGAGTGAGTGGTGTCAAATCATGGATTGCATCATCAATCTCACGCCGCACAAGGGATGATTCGTCTTGGCCGAGGTTTTGCTCTATGGCCTTGAGGAGAGGGCGACAACGCCGCGTTGCATCTCCAGACATGCAAAAAAGAGCAAGGAGAAACCTTTGAGCACGACGCTGTTCTTCGACGCTTCTCTCGGTGGTCTTCGCCGGTGGTTCAGGCAACAGCATGAGAAAACGAATTTGATTTGGGTGCATGAAACGAGCAGCTTGTATTTGTTCGTTTAGTCCTTCATACACCTCGTGGAATAGACCCGGAGAAATGTTGCTGATGCCCTCGGGAAACGCATGAACGACGAGTTTGGGCGTGAGTTCATGCCCAACGAGTCTCGAGCGCATGTCGCGAACCATCGAACGCGTCCCAAGCATGTTGAGAAAAACAAAGAATGGGAGCGCAGCAAGCATCGAATAGGCACGAACTGCAACCCGTCCGATCAGCCGAGCCCACAATCGTCGGAGAATGATTTTGAACATCGTTGCTGAAAGAACAATGCGAACTTTTCCCAAGGCTTTGCGAAGAACATGACCGAGTTTTCCGATATGGGCAAGTGGATCGATACCAAACATGGTTGCCTTGAAACCAGGTGCACCAAGGGCAGCGTGAATCAGCCAGTGAGGAATGGAATGTTCCAAGTCCACTGTTTCGAGTTCTTCTTTTGGGATGCCGAGAATGCTCGCCATCCGTGCCGCCGTTCGAAGAGCATCCCGGTAAATGAACAACAATTCAAACGCCGTAGCAAATGAACTCAATACCGTCAAAATCAAAATGATTTGAAGCTCTGTCAAATCGCTTGCCGAGGGATGCTCGTACAGGAAAAAAGCCAAGCCGAATAGGAGCAGGCCAAGAATGAGGCCAATTAATCCCGCTCGGGCAACGACAAGCCGTCCAATCAAATCAAGGCGAGCATCTGCTTCCCTCCTGTCAAGGATGTGCACTTCAGGATTCGAATTCACTGAGTGGATGAAGCGGGCGATAGCCCAATCCTGAACCTTAGTGAACACAACCTAAACCCGCATCAGTAGGTGTAAAACCCTTGGCCCGTTTTACGACCGAGTTTTCCTTGCTCAACCATGTCAACCAGCAATTGAGCAGGAGCGTATTTGTCATCACCCATACCGTCGTGAAGGACATTCATGATGTGGAGAACTGTGTCCAAACCAATCAGATCTGAGAGCGCAAGGGGGCCAATTGGGTGGTTCATACCCAATTTCATGATGCCGTCAATGGCTTCAGGCTCAGCAACGCCTTCCTGCAGGGTGAGGATTGCTTCATTGAGCATTGGGCAGAGAATACGATTTGAGACAAAGCCCGGTGCATCGTTGCAAGAGAGTGCTGTTTTCCCCATGGTCGCCGAGGCTTCGATGACTGCGGCGTTCGTTTCTGGACTGGTCTCCTTCCCATTGATGATCTCAACCAATTTCATGATTGGAACGGGGTTCATAAAATGCATTCCAATGACACGATCAGGGCGATTGGTCGCTTCTGCAATGGTAGAAATCGAGATGGATGAGGTGTTTGATGCAAGAATGGTTTCTGGTTTGCAGATGCTATCAAGTTCGCTGAAAATACTCTGTTTCAATGCCAAAATCTCTGGGACTGCTTCAACAACCAAGTCGGCGTCAGCACATGCATTGCGATCGATGGCGGTCGAGATGCGTCCACGTGCTGCGTCAGCTTCTTCTTGCGTCATTCGGCCTTTTGCGACGAGTTTAGCAAGGGATTTTTCGATGGAGGCAATTCCCCTGTCCACATAGGCTTGCTCGATGTCAATCATGGTCACCGTATAACCTGCGCAAGCAGCCACTTGCGTGATACCATTCCCCATTTGCCCTGCTCCTAATACGGCGATTTTTGCGATGCTCATGTGACTCAACGACCAGCCGAAGCGGAGGGGATTCATCAACCTGCTCCAACGGCGTTGTTGAGCGATTGTGTGTTCGAGGGGCTGCATGCGCCTCATCATGCAGAACGCAGGGGTTGGAATTTAGAGGTAGCCCGACTCGGATTTGAACCGAGGTCGGCGGGACCAAAACCCACCATGATGGACCCCTACACTATCGGGCTATGAAACAAGGGCGGTAGGCTCACCCTTTTGTTTTTGTCGGCTGGAGAATGTGGAACCTTACTCCAAAAAAGAACTGAGTTTCGATTCGCTTATGCGCTTTTTCGCACTGGAAATAAATTCGTCCAAATCAATGCCTTGCTCCTGTTGGTAGACTTTTGCCTGGAGGCCCATATCGAGTTTGTCCAATTGTTTAACAAATTCAGCTTCTGGAGTGCTACTGGCCTCGTATTCATCGAAAAGACTGAGCCATTGAGGTGCCAGTTCCTCCATCGCTTTACGTTCATCCTGCGCTTTGGTCGAACAATCATCGTGCGGGGTTAAGTCACCAACACGGACCTCAGGAAGATCGTGAACCAAACATAGGCTCAATACTTTGGCTAGGTCGAGGTGCTGTGGACAAAGATGCAAGGCCAACAAGCTCATGCCCCAAGAGTGGGCGGCCACAGATTCTGGTGATTCGACGCCTGCACGAACCCAACCAGCGCGTGCTACGTTTTTGAGATGGAGCCACTCCAAGATGCCTTCGTCCATGCCCTAGCCAACACACAAGCCCTCAAAACCCCCACCCCTATTCGCATACCATGGAACTTGGTGAACCTTCGTGGTGGCAAGATGCATTGATGCAGTTGAGGCAAGACAAATTGCTTGGACCAATCGTCAACCGGTATCCTGAGAGTGGGCTCAGGGGTAAGGGGAATGTCTTTTCCACCATCATTCGAGCCATTGTCGGCCAGCAAATTTCTGTGCTTGCGGCCGATGCCGTGTGGGGGCGATTGGAAGCATTTGTCGGTTGCATAGACCCCGACAGCATTTCCAAGAAAACACCAGAAGAATTGGCTTCGTGTGGATTATCCCGTTCCAAGGCATCCTACATCCACGGACTTGCAAGCGATGCCGAACGGTTGCTTACTTTCGAATGGAACGAATCTTCTGACAAAGAAATCCATGCTCACCTTACTTCGTTTCGCGGAGTGGGACCTTGGACTTCAGAAATGGTCTGCATCTTTGCTCTGCTCCGGCCCGACGTGTTCAGCATCGGGGATATTGGGTTAATCAAAGCGGTCAAGATTCTCGATCCGAGCGTTGAGACCAATGACCAAGTAGTCAAAACTGCAGAACGATGGGCGCCCTACAGAACTGCTGCTTGCTGGTTTTTATGGCGGATGTTGGACCCTGTTCCAGTTGAATATTAACTTCCGAAGGATTGACAACAACGGACCTCAAGCCTCAACCATGAGCGAAGAAGAGTCAGTGGCCCCTAGCTTGTCAGACCGTCTTCAAGAAACAAGCACAAAGCTTGCCGATCTCACAAAAAAAGCAGGTGCTGCGACCCGTGCTGGACTTAATGCAACAGCCGAGGCAAGTAAGATCGCTGTCGAGAAAGCCGGTGAGGCCAGTAAAAATGCAGTAGAAAAGGCAACCGAAGCGAGTAAAACCGCAGTTAGCAAAGCCAATGCAGCGGTTCAAAAAACCGTTAAAGAAACCAAAGCAAATCGAGAGGCTCGACGGGAGGAAAAAATCCACCAAACAAAAGAGGCGCTGAGTTCCGAACCGCTTTTTGACGACGTACCTCCAATGGTTGTGCTCCCTGAATTTGAACAGCAACGAATGAATGTGGTCAACGAACAACAAACAAACCAGTTATTGCTTCTCGAGGAAATGCAACGGCTTTCATCGCGCGTCGACAGCCTCGAAAAGCGCAACAGAATGATGGCTACCTACGCTCAATCCAAAGGGGTGGAACTGCCTGAAGAAATCATGGAGATTGATGAGAAAGCGATGAAAAATCAGCAATTCATCAGTGCCGGAGAAGCAATGGGAGAAATCCTTCACATTTTGGGTGCTTCAATGATGTTCGTTGTCGCTTTGGTCGGACTGGACTACGGTGTCACTGAACAAGGTTGGACTCTATCCGCTGCTTACCCAGCGGATTTAGCCGTCTGGGCCATTGGTTCATTCCTATGGGTGCTGTACCTGCTTCATCGACTCATTCGAGCAGGCTTACCAATTCCGATGTTAATCCGCTTACAAACCGCATTGGCGGTTGGAATAACGACCCTCATGGGATTAATGATGAACAACGATTCGATGACGACCGTTTCCAATGTATGGACTTGGGGTACTGTGTTGGCGATTGGCCTCGTTTTAGGTGGCAGCATGGTCGCAACCGCTTGGCGGTCAACCAAGCGCTTAGTTGGCATCCGAGAAACGATTGAAGTCATCGAGTGATGGCTTCTGAATCCTTGAACAGATCCCGAGTGATGTTCTTCTGATGAGATTCAAGCGTACCACCGCCGATCTCCAAAAGTTTGGCATCACGCCACAAGCGCTCAACATGGTATTCTGCAACATAACCGTAGCCACCCATGACCTGCATGGCTGCGTCTGCAATCTCTTTTGCTGCAGTGGTTGTGAATAATTTGACACCGTCGGAATCGAGGCGTTGACCAGCGGTCCCAATCGTCAGGCTGTTGGCAGTGTCATAGACATAGGCCCTCATGGCGCGGTACTTTGCCCATGATTCACCGATGTAGCGTTGCATTTGTCCAAAGTCGCGAATTTGAGTCTTGAAGGCTGAACGTTCTGTGGCATACTTGTTCATTTCTTCGAGCGAACGGCGAGCGATGCCGAGCGCCATCGCTGCGAGGGTCAATCGCTCGAGTTCGAGGTTGCCCATCATGTGGATGAGCGATTCACCTGGGGCTCCGACAATATTTTCTGCTGGGACAATGCAATCATCAAAGACGAGTTCTGCTGTGTTTGAGGCCCTCATTCCAGTCTTATCGAAAATCTTCTGCCCGACCGAATATCCCGGCATACCAGCTTCAACGAGGAAGGTCGACATTTGCACTCGTCCTCGCTCATCAGTGCCGGTCTTGGCATAGACCCAAACCACGTCTGCAGGCGTACCTTGGTCGTCAAGGCAGCCGTTGGTGATCCACATCTTTCGCCCATTGATGCACCATGTTCCATCCTCGCGTTGAACTGCGGTGGTGGACAATCCGAGCACATCGGTTCCTGCATCTGGCTCGGACATGGCCATAGCGCCAATCCATTCACCAGAACAGACCTTTGGGAGAATGCGAGACTTTTGCTCCTCAGTCCCGTTGTATGCCAAGTTGTTGACAAAGAGCATCGAGTGCGCAAGATAGGCCAACGCGAATCCTGGGTCGGATGCCGAGAGTTCTTCATGAACAATAGCGCATGCTGTGGCATCTAGGCCTGCTCCGCCAAACTCTTCTTGAGCGCTGATGCCCAAAAGTCCGAGTTCACCCATGGAACGAAGGAGTTCAAGATTGAATCGTTCGTGCTTGTCGTGTTCAAAGGCTTGTGGCTCGACATGTTCCTTCGTCCAGTCCCTGACCATTTCACGAAGCATCATGTGTTCTTCACTTGGGTTTGCAATGTCCATTGAGTCCACCTACACCCCATGGAGGAGCATCCCCCTTTTCACCCTTTGTCGAGCAAATGGTCTCAACGACGAAATAGGCTGCGACGGCTTTGCTTCTTTTTGCTGGGGCGAACACGGCGTGGGGGTGGTGCTGTTTCTTGTTCTGCACCCATTGCAGGCCGGTTACGTGTTCGGGAAGGTGGACCACGGCGACGTTGAGGCAATGGCGCATCCGGTGTTGCACGCTTGACCTTACGGATTTTCCGAGCTGGACTCTGTGGGATTTTGCGAGCCCTTTGACCCACATGTCGCAAATGACTGTTCTGGGTTTGTGGCTTCTTTGTGCGGGTCTCGATCCCTGCGTTGTTCAACACTTGTGTGGCCAATTGACGAGGTGAGGAGGACACTGTGACCTCCTCGACGATCCTGTTGGCAAGGTGTTCAAGGGTTGCATCACCCTTGACCGTTGGGCGGCGCCGGACACCAACATGGAGCGTTGATTCCTCCTTTTTCGGAACCTCGTCCATCAATCCAATCAAAAAGTTCGTGCTCAAAGCATCCTGCTTTCGCTCACCCATACGCATCCCATCCAGTCCTCTATCGAGGTTGAAATGGTTATCAACGTTCCCCGTCGCACTCTGGTAAAATCGGGGTTTTCTGGCGGGAAACGGGGATGGCGTTCACTCGCTTTCGTCTTTCATGGCTGCGACAAAATCCCTGTAATCCTTCTCCTCATCAAATTCGATTGGGATCACCATCAGTTCCAGGCAATCTTGGCACTGGTAGCGTTGACCGGTCATGAAACCAACATACGGGTAGACTCTGATTCCATAACATGCGATGCAAACTCGAAACGACATATGGTTCTCTCCAATCAACGCTAGCGCTGGACGCTCATAGTGGTTGGTTTTCTTCTGTGGAGAATTCAAGCGGGTTTTGCACTCGAACCACAGCGCGTTCAAACGGCTCATTTCTCGGGCGAAGTGCCGAGCGCTTCATCATGCCAAGAATGCCCCAAAGACCGACGAACATGGCTTTGAGGGATTTGAGTGGATGGCGCAACCACCGTAGGGGATTGCCCATGCCCACCAATGGATAGCGAAGCTGTTCGACCATCGTCATGGGCATCACCTCTTCGACACCGTAGATGGTTGGACGTTTGTCTTTTGGCATGTAGTATGTGCCAAAGATCATGTCCCACAGCGGCAAGAAAGTGGAGTAGTTACTCCAAATAGCCTCTTCTTCACTTGAGTGATGCCAATGGTGGAACTCAGGCGTCATGATCAGGCGATGAAGTGGACGTAATCGAAGACGAACATTGGCATGTAAAAACAGCCCCAACACGATTTGCACCACCGCAATCAGGCCGGAAAATTCAGGACTAAATCCTGCGGCCAACAGGAAGAAAAAGGCGGGTGCAATCAAGGTGCCATCAAACGGGTGAGCACGGAATCCACTGGCCCAATCCATGTGCTCAGGCGAATGGTGGACGGCGTGGAACTTCCACAACTGAGGCACTTCGTGGTACCAGCGATGCGTCCAATAGCCTGCCAAGTCGAACAGCGCCACCCCAACGATCAGGAGGTAAGGCTGGGGAATCAATTCGATCACTGGCCGCAACAACAATCCAGGGACCCAAGCAAAACTCAGAACCCCGACAAACACCGCTGCAATTAGACCTACAGACTGCAGCAATGGAGAGGCAAAAGCGTAACCAACATCGAGTGAAAGATGTGGGCGACGGAATTTCTGGTGCGCATGACGGGGAAAGAGGCGCTCGAAAGGCACGACAAGGATGAACAGGACAATCACAGCGCCTAAGCCATCTTGCGAACGGTACAAGGCGGCCCCTGCGATCAGCAGCGCCAACACCCTCAGCACAATGGCGCGTGGCCAACCACCTACAGGTGGTAACGATGGTGCGGGTGGCACATCATCGATTGACAGAGGGGGGGAGGCAACATCCTCATTCTGTCCCATGAGCCATGGTTGGGTTCCGACCTAATTATCACCATCGTTGCCATGTTCAACTTGAGCAGGAGAGCATGGAGCAACCGACACGGTTTCGCGCCCACTCAGGTCGGCGTTGGAACCAACGTTCTTCCTGTTCAGGTTGTTCACCGTAGGGATCCATTAACAGTGAATGAAGATCTTCACACAGAGTGAAATCACCTTTCTCCGCCTCATCGATGGCCAGTTGAGCCATCCAATTCCGCAGGACGTATTTTGGATTGGAAGCCCTCATGGCTGAACGGTCTGGTTCTCCATTCACCCTACCCCACCATGCACTCAGCCAGGCTTGCAAGGGTGCCTCCGCTTCCCCGATTGGCTGGTAAAGGGCATCGGAAAGCAACGACACATTTGGTGCATCAATCGAGGCAAGAGTCCGGAAAAATATGGTCATGTCAATTTCTATAATCTGCAAGGCTGAATTGAGTTGGACCACCAATTCCTGATCATCCTCGCGCCAGACCCCAAGGCCCAGTTTTGAAGCCCACATAGCATTATGATGCTGATTGAACACTTCGCCGTAGTGATCAAGAACACGCTCGAGGCGTTGGGGTTGTTGCATGAGTGGAATCAAACTCTCCAGCCAACGAGCGAGGTTCCACGCACCAATTTGTGGTTGTTGTCCATACCTGTAGCGACGGTGTGAGGCATCGGTGGTGTTTGGGGTCCAGCCAGGATTGTAATCCTCAAGCCAGCCATACGGTCCATAATCAATGGTCAGGCCGTGAATTGACATGTTGTCAGTGTTCATGACTCCATGAACAAAGCCAACTCGCATCCAATGAGCGATCATCAGCGCAGTTGTTTCTGCCACTTCATTTGCCCAAGCCACAACCCCCTCATCGCTGTCCACTGAATGATGAGGAAAATGCCGCTTGATGGTGTGATTCACAAGCGCTCTTAACGTGGCTTCATCGCCAGTGGAGGTATGAATTTGAAAACTGCCAAACCGAATGAAACTCTGAGCAACTCTGCACACGACTGCTCCTTGTTCCAATTCTTTATTGCCGTTGTAGAGCACATCACGCATCACGTTTTCACCCGTCGTGCACAGCGAAAGCGCCCGTGTGGTTGGCACGCCGAGATGATGCATTGCTTCGCTGCAGAGGAATTCTCGAATTGAAGACCTGAGGACTGCTTTTCCGTCAGCGAATCTGGAATACGGTGTATGGCCGGCGCCTTTGAGTTGCAACTCTTTGGCCCCTTCATGAGTTCGAACTTCACCGAGCGTGATCGCCCTGCCGTCCCCCAACTGACCGGCCCAATTTCCAAATTGATGGCCTCCATAACGTTGAGCATAGGGCACCATGCCCTCGACCAAAACCCCGCCTGCGAGAACATCAGGTTGGCCTTTGAGCAGGTTCAATTGAGCCGCTAATTCTGTTGACCACAGAGCCAGAGTTGGGCTTGGTGCCTTGAAGGGAGTGGCCTTCGACCAACATGCATTTGGCACTTGACGAGAAGGACCGTCGGATTGAGGATCACCAGGCGTTTCATCGGTGAATCGGGATAACCAATCAAGCGATTCGAGTGGTCCCATGGTAGAGCGTCGGGCAAGATTGCTATCAACCTGCGTGCGAATCATTCAATCGAAGCATCGCTGAATAATCGCAACACAACAACACCAGCAACGATGAGTCCAATGCCGATGAGTGCCGCGGCATCAAGTCGCTGGTCCAAAAAAAACACCGAGATGAGGGCAATACCTGCCACTCCGACGCCCGACCACACTGCATAAGCGACACCTATTGGAATCGTGTCAAGCGTCAGGGAAAGAAAATAGAAAGCGGCACCATAGCCGAACAGAACAATCAATGAAGGCAGGATTTTCGTGAACCCTTCTGTTGATTTCAATGAAGATGTAGCAACCACTTCGGAAAAGATTGCCAAGGTGAGGAGAACCCATTTGTTCATGTTCCATTCCATCCATTCATCCATAGCGTGAGCGAAGATCATCCGCAAATCGAGGATTCAACAGCAACCGTCTTCTCGAACTGGAGCGCTGACCATTGAAACCTTGTCGACATTGGGGATGTTTTGCAGTTGTTCAATCGCCTCTCTGAACTGGCCTGCGGTACCAATGGCGTGCATGATGTCCACGCAAGTATGACTGTGGTTGAGGCAACTGTGGCTGTAGGAAGTCATTTGCAAGTTGTTTGAATGCCGAATTTCCATGAGCTTGCTTTCGATGCCGTGTTGGTAATAAATCACTAAGTGACCCTCGACGACCTCCGATGCTTCCATGTTAGCAAGGTCGCCCCGTTGTTGCATTTCAGAAAAGTGCAAGGCAGCGTCCCTCAGAAACTTACTGCGGTTTTGATATCCAGATTTTTCGATTAGGCTTTCGAGACCTTCTGCAAAATTTTTGTCGGCACTGAACGAAATAATTTGGCTCATGTTACGAGGGAGAAGCACCGTGAATAATAATGCACCGTCAACAGATTAATAGTACCTACTAAATAGTTAATAGTAAGCCCGGCAACCATGAACGCCAATTGGAAGCGCGCCATGCTCGCCAGCCTAATTTTGATTTTTTCAAGCCTCGCAGGGTGCTTGGATGCAGGAAATGATGCCTCAACCGATACCGATTCTGGAGCCTCCCTTGGTGTAGTTATGGTCTCAACATACCACATCGGAGAACTCGTCAAAGGCATTGCTGGCGACCAGGTGACCATGGAATACATGAGCCAAGACAACATACCTGTCCACGATTACGAACCATCGACTTCTGATTTGATCCGTCTGCAGAACGCTGATGTTTTCTTCTACCACGGGCTGGGGCTCGAACCTTGGGTTGAAGCTACCCTCTCATCCTTGGGCGATGACGCACCGACCTCAATCGAGGTCCACACCATGCCCGACGGACAAGACACCCTCGATTACGAAGGCGTGCTTGTGGACGACTTGTGCAAGACACTCGCCGCAGGCCCATACGAAAACATCGAACTTGTTGATGAAGAAGAACACGCAGATGATGTCGAAATTCACGCCGAATACACGGCATACAACGTTAACTTCCACGTCGAAGACCACGACGAAGAAGGTCACGACGAACATGATGAAGACGACCATGATGAAGAGGGCCACGATGACCATGATGACCATGACGAAGGACACGAAGGTCATGCTCACATCGAGGCAGAAGAAACCATCGCAAATCCTGAAGGCTGCCCTTCAGACTCGGTCATCTCCATCTTCAACTTAGAGGAAGGCGAATACGTTCTCGAATTTGATGCAGATCACCCCGAAGAGTTCACAATGGCTGTTCTCAAGATGGGAGGAGGTCACGCCCACCACCATCACGACCACGGCGACGGACCTTTCGAGTGGGCCGGAATTTTCAGCGTGTCTGATTCAACTCACACTTGGACCATGGAAAAGGTCGATGGTTCATACGCTGATCCAAGCATGCGTGTGGTCCTCATCCCAACCGATGCACCAACAGAAGAGACCATGCACACATTGGAAAGCGGTGTAGAAGCACTCATCGAAGGAGATTGTGCAGTCGTCGAAGATGGCGAGACCATGACGCCAATCGCAGCAGGCGGTTCGTGTTTCGAACTTCATGTTGGCACAGGTGACATCTCAACCTTTACCATGGACACAGCAGGAATGAGCGGTTTTGCCGCCTACACTGCGCACAGTCCGTACGAGTTCGAAGCAACTCAGCACTACCTCAAGGATTCACAAGGCAATGATGTCGAACACATTGCCGAAGAAGGTGGCGGTGGCCACGGCGACCATGGCGATCATGGAGAGGAACACGGTGACGAACACGGGGTTTGCCACGACATGGCCGATCACACCAACAACGACATCGACAATGAAGCAGATTGCGAAGCAGGCGGTTTCATGTGGATGGAAGATGATGATCACGACGAACATGAAGGCGACTACTGCCACGACACTGCATCCCACACCAACACAAACCACACCACAGAGGAAGACTGTGAAGCTGCTGGCCACATGTGGATGGAAGAAGACGGCCATGACGGTCACCACGATGAGGAAATGACCGCCGAACACATGATCGAAGCATTCGATGCCGACAACGACAGCCACCTGTCATGGAACGAATTCTGGGCGGGCATGGAAGCAGACCATGACGATCATCACGACGAGAACGAAACTCATGATGAAGACGAACACATGGAAGAGTACCTCATGTGGATGTTCAACCAGTCAGACATGGACGTCGATGGTCTCCTCAACATGACCGAAATCAACCACCTCATTGAGTTGATGGAAAGCGATGTTCCAACACCTGAGCAAGCGCTCATCATGGCAGATGCTAACGATGACGACCACATTTCCTGGGACGAGTTCTGGAATGCTTGGGCAAGTGAAGACGACCATGATGATCACCATTCCGAAATGGTGTGCTACGATATGTCAACGCACACCGTGGACGCGAGCCACACAACCGAATCAGATTGCGAAGCTGCCGGCTTGATGTGGACGGCTGCTTCTGGTGGGGACGACGATCATGATGCTCATGACGACCACGAAGAAGAAATGGTCATGGAAATATTCAATGAATCAGATATGGATGGCGACGGATTGCTCAACATGAGCGAACTTGAACACTTCATCGAAGATCTGGATGCTTGGGAGAACCCACCAATGGGCTACATGACGCTCCATGTCGAGGCTGAAGGCGAATATGGATTCGCACATCCTGCAGACATTGAATTCCACCTGATGATGGCTGAGGGCGGCCATGAAGGACATGACGACCATGCTGGTCACGATGATCATGACGACCATGACGACCACGGCGATGAAGACGAACATGACGAAGATGAGGAAGGCGACCACGACGATCATGGGGACGAAGAATCGCTAAACTTCGACCCTCACAGCTGGCTTAACCCATTGGCATTCAAGGCACAGGTCACCGTTGTCCAAGATGCTCTAGCAGCAGCCTTCCCAAGCGGAGCGGAAAAATTCCAATCCAACGCTGACGCCTATAGCGCAGAACTTACCGCACTTGATGCAGCATTCAATGCTGCCTTCGGCGAGGATGGAACATGTTCGGCAGGCGGGCAAGAAAAAACGGTGGCGGCAAACCATAACGCATACTCCTACATTGCTGTACAGTATGACATACAATTCGTCACCGTACACGGACTTGATCCTGAAGGTGAGCCATCACCTGAAGATGTTGCGAAAGTGGTCAACTTCATCAATGAAGAAGGCATTTCGGTCCTCTTCGTTGAAGAATACACAGATCAATCCTCAGTTCAGAGCATTGTCGATGAAACTGGTGTAGAGATCAAGATTCTTTACACCATGGAAATGGCACCGAGCGACTCAAGCGATGATTACGTGTCCATGATGAGCAAGAACATTGAGAACCTTGCAGATGGAATGGGATGTTGAATCACGACTCATTGCTAAACTTACCATTAGCGGGGTGTTTTTGTGCACATGGTTGATGCAATCCCAGTTCTCTTTGTTGGGGGTATATTTCTGTTCCTCATTGGACGAATGGTGATTGACTACTTCAACGCCAAGTCTGTTTGAATTTGGTTCCATTTGCCCCGCGTTGTAAAATACAGCACGGCACTCGCACCAACAAGGGGGTTCGCATATGGAGGCCATTACCATCCGGCAAGCAGACGGTAAAGACATGATTCTCCTCATCGAGAACATGTCGGTGGCAAGGTCAGGAAAGCTGATCCTTAGCGACATAAATTTGCGAATTAGAAAGGGTGAATTTGTCGGCTTGGTTGGCCCTAACGGAAGCGGCAAATCGACGCTCCTTCTCAGCATCCTCGGCATCTTGAAGACGCAAAGTGGTTCGGTCAAGATTTTTGGGCATTCACCCATGTCGAAGAATCTCCATGGAAGCATTGGTTGGGTCTCTCAAGCCGCAGCGAACCTACCCCGTGACATCAAAATCACCGTTCGTGAATTGGTACAACTTGGTACCGTCAATTCGAAAAACATGTTCCAACTCTTCGACAAAGATCGAGCAGCCCGTGTGGAAGAGGCCATTCGAATGGTGGATTTACTTGATGTAAAAAACTCAGACATCGGACGTTTGTCAGGAGGGCAGCGGCAGCGTGCAGTGATTGCAAGAGCCCTGGCATCCGAGGCGGAATTTATCATTCTTGACGAACCCTTAGTCGGCATTGATCGCGATGCTCGAAATTCGTTGCTCAAGTTGTTGGACAACCTTTGCCATGACGAAGGAAAGACCATCCTCATGGTGTCTCACGATTTAGCCGCCATCCGGCAGACAGCTCACAGAATGATATTCTTGGAAGAAACCATACGTTTCGATGGGGAGACTGAAGATTTTCCTGATTTAGTCAGCCTCGCCGATCTTCGAGGCATTGGCCATGTCCATGACGATATGCACAGCCACAACCACACAAATACTCATTCAAAGGAGGAAGAATAGATGGGAATTGGCTCGATATTGCTTGACATCACATCCCCTGTTTTGGAAGCGATGGCGCCGTTTATGCCCGGAGAGATTTTTCCATACTTTTTCTCGATGGACATGTTACAGCGTGCAATGTTAGCAGCCATCATGGTGACCATTGTAGCAGGTGTTCTTGGTACCTTCTTGTTGATTCAAAATTTAGCGCTCATCGGTGATGGATTAGCTCACGTGTCCTTTGGTGGAGTCGCTGTGGGAATCGTGCTTGGTGCGACCTCGCCCTTGTGGTATGCACTGGTGTTCAGTGTGATTGCAGCCATATTAATTCATGAAATGCAATCGAGAGAGATGCTCACTGGCGACGCATCAATCGCCATTTTCTTGACGGGAATGTTAGCGCTTGGATTGGTCATCCTCCGTGTATCAGGGGGTGGAATCACCTCAGACATTCACAGTTATTTGTTCGGAAACCTTCTGTTGATCGATGAAGGAAGCCTTGATTTCATTAGCCTCATTTGTATTTCTGCTCTCGTGTTGTTGATGTTTCTTAGAAACGGATTGCTTGCAACGGCCATTGACCCTATTTCTGCTCGAGTACAAGGTCTTCCTGTTCGCAACATTGGTTTGCTGTTCAGCATCACAACCGCAGCGGTCGTTGTCAGCATGGTCCAAGTTGTTGGGACCCTGTTGGTGACCGCCTTACTTGTCACGCCAGCGGCAACTGCTAAGTTGGTTGGAACCAGTTTCAAATCATGCTTATTATGGACCCAATTGTTTGGACTCCTCTCGGTCTTGATTGGATTGTTTTTCTCCGCAGAGATGGATACTGGCAGCGGTTCTATGATTGCTTTGGTTGCAGCGTTGATTTTCACAACCGTCGCCGTTGGCCAAATCATGTTCAGAGCCGTGTTCAACCCTCGCGATAACGCATAATAATTTGCAATTGGTCAGGTACTCAAGAAGAACCAGCAAGTCCTTCGCTTCCCTCCGTTCTTGGATGTGCAGACATGGTGAGTCCATGCATACAACTGCCTTTCCTATGATCAAAGGATGTTGGTTGGAACAGCCCCGTATTCGTTGTCATAGGGTTCTCCATCTGATACAAACCAAACAAGAAGCAAAATGCCTCCGACGATTGGAATCAATCCAACGAGGAACAACCAACCAGATTTGCCAAGATCGTGCAATCGACGTACTGACACCGCAAGCAATGGTAAGAAGCAGCCGAGGTACAGCACAGAGGACAGGATACCCATAACACTGACAAGAGCATTAGCAACAAAGAAAGAAGCAAAGGTTAGGATGAGCAAACCCATTGCTGCGATGAAGAAAGCCAGGTTGAAGAACCAATATTCAGACCGGCTCGCTCGGCCGCTAAATCCGACATATTGTTGGAAACATGAGATCGTAGCGTCCAGGATTGGCATCACATCGGCTGGTCGACCTCTATGGGGCATACCTTGCATTTGTGGTTGCAGATTCCATTCAAACTCACCCTCACAGAATGGACACGCAAATTCACCACTTGCATCATCCTCGAGTTCAATCTCTTCTCCACAGTGCGGGCATAAAATATCAACCATGTGGGAACATCTTTCTGCACACAATAAAGATTTACCCGGTAACAGGATTAACAACCCAAATTGGATTTTGGGTAGTTTCTATCAAAATTATTCCTACCGGTATACAATCTGTATACACCATGGCAATCTCCATCAACTCAATTTTAATCAAAAGAATTAGCCTATACTGAAAACTGCCAAAACATTATGCCATATTTTCATTTGGTATGTTCATGGTAGCGAATCTTTGCCCGCATTGCGAAGGCGAGGTAGAGATCGATTCTATCGCGTCAGACGATTTTGAATGTCCGCATTGTGGAAGAGTTATCGAATGGAATATACCAGATGGTTCTTCTGTCATTACAGGACCTGGTTCAAGGAAACTTTCGTCGATGTATGCTTGGTTCCTTAACAAGGCGAGTTTGGCAGTCACTCCGCTGCCGTTGATGTGGGGATTAGTCCTTCTTCCGGTTTCACTGCTCGTAGGATTAGTGATGCTTATCCTCTCCGCGAACTTTTTGATTGCAGGTTCTGGGCTAAGTTCGTGGATGGTCGAGGAATTAACGAAATTTGATTTTTCAGAAGGGCTTGAGTTGTTTATGGCGATGATCTTCGCAATTGTGATTAGTCCATTTGCCTTACTTGCTTTCCTCATTGCTTTAGTGTTCGGATTTTTTGGATTAGCAATAATGATCTCTGCAATAGTAAGGCTAATCCCTAGATAGACCCCTACAGGAAATCATGGGATACGAATGGTATACAGACGAGCAAGAAACCTCATGGTATCGCAACGAAGGTTCCAATTCAGAGTGGCAACGCTTTGAATCCTAAAACTATAGAAGCGTTGATTGATAGTGCTCGTACCGGGAAACTCACAGCTTTCTTCCGTACTCGGAAGCATAAATTGGTAAATCTAACAATCAAACAAAGCCGGGAATATGCTTTTACAATTCAAATCATTGAATCAAACCATGCTGGTTGATTGCCCCCACTGTGCTGCGGAGGTAGAGGTTGACCTAAGAGGTGGTTCAGTCTTTGAATGCCCGCATTGTGCCTCTGATTTCGAATTAGAATCAAACCCATCCATTGAGGTAGATTATTGCGATTACTACTGGGCATCCGCCTTAGATTCAGCCCATCCCGAACATTGTTTGGATTATATCTCAAGAGTCGATGGTGAGTTGCCAGAAAACCGCTTGATTGAGGTCAGTTCTGATTCCCATTCTGAAATTGGAGGGCTTATTTTTTGTATCCTTTCAATAATTGCAATCCCTGTTGCGTTGATTATCATATTGGTACAGATCGTTCAGAACTCAAAGAAAATACACCAAGACTTTTTGTGGATTAACAGATGGAGGCATTATTTCGATCCCACTGAGAAAGCAATCATCACTATTAGAGATTTCAAACAAGGTTCATTTCCGACCCAAGTTGCATATTTGGAGGGATATTTGATGATTTCAGAGACTATCCTTAGTGAGGGGCAGGGATCCTATTACTCACTTAAGTTGAATTTGAAACAAAGTTTGCGTTTCGAGTACGAGAAAGATGCTAAAGCCTGCCGAGAAACCATTAGATCAGCATTGCAAAACTCAGGGTACGATCCAATGTTGCCGCCCCATGGGACGTTTTCGTGAAAACAGTGCTACCGGGATACTATCTGCAAATACCA
>QQSI01000022.1:0-20957 GCA_003602645.1 Candidatus Poseidoniales archaeon
CCAGAGCGGACAAAGTCGTTGGTTGAATATCCACAGAGGGTGAGGCTCATTGCAACATTTTCACCATCTGGATCCAGAACCTTCCCAGCAATTGTGAATTTGAGGTAACTCGCATCCCAAGTGGCGTTTGATCCATCAAGGTTCACATCCACTTCAATCACAGGTGGTGCGCTTGGTTTATTCAAACCGAAATCGAGCATGAAATTGTAATCAAGCATGCCGTTCGACTGAGCCTGGCCCATCACCATGACTTCGCCAGGAGCGAGACCATCCAGTGGGAGTGCAAGAGTGGAGGCATCCGAGGCGAGCGTTGCCATTCTCATTTCACCCATCATGGTCATTTGGTGGGCATGGGCGCTGATCGATAGTTCGCTCACTACGCCGGTTGGCGTCACCGTGAATTCAACGGAATCGCCAGATTCGGAAATGGTTGCTTGTGAGGTGAAAGGTTGAGCGAAAGTCCAGTTTCGAGTCTCAATGGAAGATGCACCAAACGGATCAATAACGCTGCATTCCGCATCGGCCGTTGCGTCGGCTGCCACATCATCAGGGCCGTCCAAAAACAACGTGCCTTCTTCATCGAGTCCAGCAGTCCACTGCCCGACCCATTCTTGGTTTGCGAATTGACAATCGAGTGCCCAACCACTGTCGTCGGTGGCCCACAATTCCGTCACTTCGCCAGCAACAAGGTCTCGTGTACCCACGCTGTATGGGATGACGGTTCCATCAACAGGTGCGTCTGCCGTCCATTCCGGGATTTCGTTGGTTTCAGGGGCTTGGGTCGTGAAATCCAAGAATAAGTTTCGCAGGATTGGATAATCGCTTGCGGCATAGTTGACGTCTTGACTCACACGGAGTCGACCGTCGGGGAGGTACTCGGCTTCTGGAAGGGGCATAGCGTTGCTTTCAACATTATCGTCTTGAATTGAAGAATTGACCAAACGAAGACCTTGAAGTTGTGGGAAGGTCAGCACCAATCCAGCAGAACTCATGTTGGTGACGTTAAGCGCGAGGGTGAAGTTCGAAACACCACTGTTTGGCAATTGGTCGAATCGGACGTTATGGCTTTCACCCTCTTTGGTGAACATGAGAATTTGGAGGTCGTCAGTGATGCTTACTGGGACCTCTTTGCAATCGCTTGAAGCTAGAAGGTCTTGACAATCTCGTTCTTCTGGATGGTTTTCAGGCACGAGGTTCACTTCGTCCAACGCAATACCGTCCTTGACGAATTCAAGGTCATTCCAGTCAACCCCACCACGGTGTGGTAGTCCTTCGCGGATCCCAATCCGTGTGTCCATGTCAGCGATGCATTCTGGGCCAATGGCTCGAACCGCTTCTCGCTCATCGGTGCTCATCCAAGAATTGTTTCCTCCAGGTGTTCCTTCAAACAACTCATCAAGGTTCTCACGCACTGTGGCGGAATTGCTGCCGTTCACATAGGCAACTGCGGTCATCTGGGCGGTTGCCCAATCATCGCCAAGCAGAATGTCAAAGGAAGCGAAATTATAGTCGAACAGGTCCTCGAATTTGTAACCAGTGCAATCCACATCAAGCGAACCTTGACGGGCACTGGTGGGGAATTCGGTTGGTTCTGCAACTGCCTTTTGGTTCGTTACAGCAGTGGAGGCAATCATGATCAAAAACAGGACGATGATGGTCAAAGCGATGGAAGTCTGGGCGAAACGATGTCTTGCCATGCTTTCTGCGGTGGTGTCTTGTCTCAAAGACACTTCGCCTCCATCGCGACTCAAAGCAGTGTATCTTCGACTTTATGCAATGACCACTTCAGGGTTGCAATGTGTTCATGCGTCGAACAAAAAAGGAACTTGGAATCAGGGTCCAAATCACGGCCATGGTCCATGATTGCCACGCGGGGACACCACGTTCAATTTCAGGTATTCTTGTTTCGAGCAAATGATGATACACGCCATTGGGCGATAAGAGGTCTAGTGAGCCTTCTAAAGCAATCCATTGGGCGTCGTTTTGTTCCCCTATTGCAACACCCGATGCATAGGCTACCATGGTGGTAAAGAGCGCCCACAAAAACGTGAATAAAAACCACATTCCAATCCCAAACGCAATCGCAGTCCCTTGGTCTTTTGTCCGTGATGAGGCAAGCAATGTGAACACCACATACCAAAACAGGATCAAAGCTGTCGCCGTGAGATAAATCATCACATCCCAAACCGATGCCCATTCACCGAGGCGCCAACGAATGATGGCTACTGAGACTAGACTGAGGACGGCGACTGGGATGAAGATTGCTTGCCACATGCCAAGCATCAAAGCAATTGCCTGGTGCGTCCTTGGCATAGGTTGAGCGAGTCGCAATTCAAAGACGCCACTGGCACGGTCCCTGCTAACCCCGTCAAATGCCAACAACACGCCACACATCGTAGCGCCAAACACTACGCCCAGACTTGCATAAAACATGACTTCCATTGGTTGGTCTGGTTGATGGCCACCGGGTAAGACGATGTTAGGGTCTGAAAAACCCCATGCCATCCCTGGCAAAAACAGCACAAGAATAGGGAGCATGATGAGCATTCGAGTTGATCCAATGCGGTCCCAAAACACCCTTCTCGCAAGAGATTGTATTCGGTGAACATCGCTCACTCTTCTTCACCTCCAACCGATTTGTGAGGGAGCATTGCTGTTGAAGTAATTTCCAATCCGACCTCTTCTATGTTCATTCCAGTTGCTGCGCAAAGCAACTCCACAATGCCAGGGCTCTTCGGATTCCAAGAGTGCACCTCAATACCACGTTCTATGAATTTTGGAAGGAGGTCAACACCGGAGTGGTCGAGACGAATGGCCCAAGTGTCTTGTGGGGATGGTGATTCAACTCGATGCTCACACCATGAAAGGTCGGGTAGTTCACCCGGGCCAGCAACCATAATCGAAGGTTGGAGTTCAAGTGAATCTGCAATCTCCGCTAGGGTCCCATGAGCAAGCAGTTGACCTCGATGCATCAATGCAATTCGGTCGGTGATGGCTTCCAATCCTTCGACTTGATGTGATGAAATGATGATTGAAACCCCTTTGCTCTTCAGTTCGTGCAGCAGTTGAACAAAAGCAGTGGCTGCAACTGGATCCAAACCGTTGAGGGGCTCATCAAGGAGGAGAAATTTCGGCGAGCCAAGTAAGGCTGCAGCCAATGTTAGCCGCTGACGCATGCCTTGGCTGAGGTCTGAAAGATGAGCAGTGGCACGCTGACTCAGACCAACCAAACGCAACAACCCATCAACTCGCTTCGCAGATGCCCCACGCATTTCGGCCAGTTCCAACAGTGCATCTTCCACAGATTGACGCCCCTGCCATCGTACCTGCTCTGGCATATGGCCAACAATGCTGCGAAGGGAATCGCTGTCAACCTGTGCCTTTTTGGCGTTGGAAGACAACATGATCTTCCCATTTTGAATCGGTAAGACGCCCGCAATGGTTCGCAAAAGTGTGGTCTTCCCGGCACCATTCGGCCCAACCAATCCTAGGATTTCCCCCGGACGGAGGCTCAGAGTGATGCTGTGTACGCCGGGACCTGGTCGTGTTCTCCATGGTTTGAGGCGTGATGGGTCGCTCATTCGGTGACGAAATGTCACTTTCTCTAACCGAAGCAAGTCCCCCTCCATGGTTCGGCCACGAGGTCATGACTTGACAACATACCGTTAGATTCTCGCATGGACCCCAACCCTCATGACCGTCGAGAATCCACCCCCTCTCATGAGCCAACTTTGGGACCTTGTTCCAACATTGATGGTTCTCACTGGGCTTTTTGTTGCCGTATGGTGGTTGCGGCGTTCCTTAGAGGAAGGTGAATCAAAGGTTGACATACGCACTGTGTTAGGGCCAATGGGCCTTGAAACTGCAGTTGCTTGCTTGGCGCTGATGTGGATTCTACCTTGGGGCTTGATTTTACTGGTGCCGGGTGTCTTGATCCTCTCCTACCTCAGCCCCGCTGGACGCGCCGATTGGCGTGAACATCGCGTTCAACGCCTCACCTTAGCGGTGTGCACGACCGTCATGGTGCTCATTGCGGGTTTCGTTCCAGTGTCTGAGCCGGTCGCTCCAGAGTCATGGGGTGAACCTTTGCTCAAAGAAAACGCAAATGCGCCAATTTATCCTGCGAGTGAACAATACACTTGGCTCATGCTTCCCGAGGATGCGGGCTTGGATATTGAAATAGTTCAATCCATCACCTTGCGTCTGCCCTATCAATACGGTCCAATAGGAGCAGCATCAAGTGCATTTGATCTCTCTGAACTCATCGGAATGGAACAGGGTCGTTTACGCCAAGCGATTGAGTTGCTTGACCAGGAGACTCCAGGGCCAAGCCTTGATCCAGATGAAATGGAAATGGTCCCAATCAGTGCTGAATCCAAGCATCGATACCTCTCCACATCAGCAGATGTGGACGAATCGGTGGAGGTCCGAGTGTATGAGTTACGAAGCCTCTTGTCCAGTTCGAAAGAAGGAACGCGCGTCGGTGAAGTGTTGTGTGTCGCAACATCATCGTTCGGAGGTGAGCTTCAGATGCTGGTGGTTGTCCGCCCAATCCTCCATCCAGGTCTTTCCTCTGATCGCTTCGCAGAGTCACTTGTCATCGAATGGCTTGCTGTTTGAGAACGAAATATCAATTGCTTTTTTCTCTTTTTTGTATTTTTAGGGCAACCTAAACTATATGTACAGCCGAATTTAGGGCGGCCTAAAGAGGAAGTTCACGACCATGCACACAACGAAGGCAAAAACGTTGATCATGACTTTGATCATTGGGGCCACAGCACTTACAGGTTGTTTAGGAAATGAAACTGCTTCGAGCAATGATTCGGACCTTGAGTCGCTTGTCGTCGCGTTCAGCCTCAAAGACGACTACACCAATGTTGACGAGAACCCCCAACGCTTTGCTGACTACCTCGGTCAAGCCCTCAACATGGATGTTTCATTGTATCCAATCGATTCGGAGGGTGCTGCGATGCAAGCCCTTCGATTCGGTAACGCTGACATCGCTTTCATGGATGGCGGAGCAGCGTGGGTTGGCTGGCAACAGTACGGCCTTGACGCTCTTGCAGCCGATCAGAAGTCGGATGGGAGAACATACTACAGTGCACATGCTGTTGTGCTCAAGGACTCTGAGATCGCTCAAGCCCACCTTGATGATGACCCAGCGACTGACCCATTCGCCTTGATGGCAGGAAAAACCTCGTGCCACACAGGCTGGCTCAAATCGGCTGGCATGCTCCTCCCAATGGGCTTCCTTATCGGCAATGGATATGCGAATGTGATCGGCGATGCGAATGATGTTGAATCTCTGCGAACTACGATTACCAATTTCTTCAATGAAGACGCAAGCATCCCGGACTCTGGCACCCCTTACTACTCCTACAGTGGTGCTGTGAAGTGCCTCTCTGAGGGCGTTGGTGATGTGGCCTTCGCCAAGGATTCCACGATTGCTTCTTACTGTGGGAATGAAGACACCTCCACAAATGAGGCCTGGTGCTTACCAGAATCGGAGTACATCTTGCTTCCATCATACGGAAATGCTCCATCCCACCCGGTGATGTATAACCCGGAAACGCTCGATGCGACCAAAACGGCACTCGTTCAGAACGTGCTGGTGGACATGGTGAACACAGAAGAGGGCCAATCAATCCTTCAAAATGTATTGAATACCCCGGCTATTTCTGCAACCACTGCGGTCGAACACCTCTCTTCGTATGGCAACTTGATTGAAGATGTCCCAGGAATCTCTGCATACTACGACACGAAATTCTCAATCAACGATTCAATCGAGCCGACCATTTCGAACATTCGAATCGCCTTTGAAATGAAAGACGATTATGAAAACCCGGCAGAGAATCCACAGGTCTTGGCTGATTTTATTTCAAAACATACCGGAGTGACCGTAACGCTCTATCCAGTCGCTTCTGAAGGGGCGATCATCGAAGCGCTTCGTTTTGGTAATGCCGACATTGCGTTCATGGACGGTGGTGCTGCTTGGGTCGGCTGGAAAGAATACGGGCTTGCAGCAATGGCTGCAGACCTAAAGTCTGATGGACGAACTCATTACGATGCACACGCCATCGTTCTCAACGGCTCGGAGATAGCCAATGCTTACCTCGATAACGATACGTCGACAGATCCATTTGCTCTGATGGAGGGTAAGACATCATGCCACACAGGCTGGCTCAAATCCGCCGGTATGTTGCTTCCAATGGGTCACCTCATCTCCCAAGGTTACGCACCAGTCGTCGGTCCAGAAGACGACATCGAATCGTTACGGGATACAATCACCTCTTTCTTCAACGAAAACGCGAGCATTCCCGAATCTGGAACGCCGTATTATTCCTACTCTGGAGCAGTTAAGTGTTTGACAGAAGGCGTTGGCGATGTGGCTTTTGCAAAGGACTCGACCATTCCCTCCTATTGTGGCAATGAAGAGGTGGGCGAGAATGCGGACTGGTGTTTGCCAGAGTCGGAGTACATCCTCCTGCCATCCTATGGCTCTGCACCATCCCATCCAGTGATGTATAACCCAGCTACCCTCGATGTTCAAACGAGGACCGCGATCCTCAATGCTCTGTTGGCTTTGAACAATGAAATGTACGTCGAGGACTATCCAATGCAAGGTCAGAATTACACTGGGTGCTACTCGATGGTGTCTCATCAAGTTGATTCTACTGCTCCAAAAGAAGCATGTGGCGATCAAATTTTGTCCAATGTTCTGAACACTCGTGGTTTGGTTGAAGTAAATTCACAAGAACATCTTGGTAGTTACAGTAGCCTCATCAGTGCCATTCCAGGTATCTCATCATACTTTGATTCGAAGTACGAAATTGCGGGGTGAATTCACAACGTCTTTCTTGACTGAAACCCGTCGCAGAGCAATCCCGTCGCCTCGGCAAAATGGAGGGAATGCTTCATCGGCACATAAGAGGATTTTCCATGATACCAACATCGATTCAGAACCATGCTTCATACCTTGAGGATGAAGCCAACCGTTTGAAAAAGACCTGCTTGCAGGGCTAACTGAGGGGATGCTATGAGCGAGGGCGTCGTCTTATCTCTAAATGACTTGGTCATTGGCTATGATGAACCGTTGTCAGAGCCTATTTCACTCGAGGTAAAACCAGGTGAAATTATTGCAATCCTTGGACCATCTGGAATTGGTAAAACGACCCTTATTCGTACGATTGCGGGACTTGTTCGACCTCTTGAAGGGGATTTTGATCTCCATGTCAAGCGACGAGGTGGCCTTGGTTACATTCCTCAACGCCTTGGCCTTGTGCGCCACGCAACAGTTGCTCACAACGTTTCTTTGGGAGCGAGGATGAATGTTCCATGGTCGAGAACGATGTTCCAAGAGCGAAACGAACGAACACAAGAAGCGATTCGGACACTCGGTATTGAAGAGAAAGCTGGTGAACCCGTCCGTCGTTTATCAGGTGGTCAGCAGCGCCGCGTTGCAACAGCCAGAACTTTAGCTCAGCGGCCAGAGTTAATGCTTGCTGATGAATTTCTGGGGGAATTAGATCAGCACAATGTGGATCTTGTTCTTGGGGCCGTTCATGAATTGGTTGGGAAGGGCACTGCAGTCATTATGGTGGAGCATCACGAGGACAATGCGAAGGATTTTGCAACAAGGATCTGGGAAATCAAAAACAAGCGTTTCTCAGACATGTCAATTGAAGAGTGGGAACTGCACTCTTCGGTGGGGGAAGAGGAATGAAGTACCGATTATTCGGCGCCCTCTTCATTCTCTTTTTCTTAGCATGGCGTACGCTTGATGGTTTGGTTGAAGGGGATTGGGGTCGTTTGGAAGGTGGACTTTCGAACCTTAGTGTGTTCTTCTCTGAAAGCATGTGGCCTCCAAACTGGAGCGTGCTCGAGGCCCGTTCCTATCCAGTGTGCGAACAGGACATCGAATTCTTTTGTTCAGTTGGTTACTTGGGCATGATGGAAACGCTGAAAATTGCATTCGTCTCAACGGTTTTGGGCTTTGTGGGGGCGATCACCCTCTCTTCACTCGCTGCTCGAAACTTGATGCCTTTGCCCATCGCACTTCCAGTTCGTATCTTTCTCTCCGCAGTTCGGAGTTTACCTAGTCTGATTTGGGCCATTTTGTTTGTCATTGTGATTGGTTTTGGACCGCTATCGGGCGTTCTTGCGATGACCTTCTACACCATTGGCTACTTAGGAAAATTGCAGTATGAGGTGTTCGAAGGCATGGCAAATGACCCTCTCGAAGCGGGCAGAGCAATGGGTCTTTCTCGCCCCAGCATTCTGTTGAACATCGTCATTCCAGAGAACAGCAACCATCTGCTGAGTCAGTTGATGTTTATGTTTGAGTATAATGTTCGCCATGGAACAGTGATCGGAATTGTGGGTGCAGGCGGCATTGGCTATTACATCAGCACATATCTCAAGTTTTTACAATACGACAAGGTGTTCGCCTTACTGATCATCATTTTTGTTGTGGTGGTGGTCATCGACCTGCTCTCGCTTATGATCCGTTCATTCGTCAACGAGGAAGGCGATGTGAGAAAACCATCATGGTTGAACACCATTATCGCCGCTAAAAGGCGGGTTGAGTGATTAGGCGCCGTCGGTGACCTGACCCGTCTATGGCGTACGGATCAATTTTGAGTCGAGGCTGTTGGGCGAATTCCGATTCCAGTCTGAGTGTTCTTTGGTTGGGCGTTGTACACCAGCAAGCCCAGCACACCACACACGAGCGGTGCAAAGAGAAGAGGTAAGAGCACCGGCAAGAGTGGAATAAAAGCAGCTACGGTGATCCCAAGTATACCAAGAATATACCCGATTACATTCGATGTTGAAAACAATTTTTTCGTGTTTGACAGAAGTCCGTCCATGAAAAGAAAACCGAAAGGGAGGTATATGACGCTGTGTTTTTCAATCTTCCAAAGAACAACTGCATGTGTCCTTTCGATAATCGTTGCACTGCTCGTTAATTTCAAACGGCCAATCTTCCATAAATCTAGGATTTTCAGACCCAGTCAATCTTTTTGATTGAAACAGAATAAATTCAATGTTTTGGCCCGAGCATTCACTCGGCTGCGATGTGAACCGCTCCGTTCTTGTAGAACACTTGAATGCGATCAGGGACCTTTCGGGTCAATGCTGAAACGGCTTCATACACTTCATCTTGCTTGACCTTGAATGAGCGTGCAGCTTTGGCAGTCGACCATGCTACGGTCTCGAAATCTGATTGTCGAATCCACTCGAAGAGTCGTGCTTCAAGTTCCGTCAACTCTTCCGCCATGTAACGCCCATACCGCCTTAGGTGAAAATAACACCGATGCTCGTTGGATGGCAAATGGGAGGCATCAGTGAAGGGCTACCATTCGACGGCAGCACTCTTCAGCATCGATGTAGCCGTCAAGGAGGGTGTTGAGCGCTTTTGTGAATGGAATTTGGATGCCAAGTGCTTCGGCTCTCTCTCCAAACATCCGGGCAGCGCGTACGCCTTCAGCGACCATGTGCATTTCATCAAGCGCCTGTTCTAGATTCAAACCAGTTCCGAGTTTTTCACCCATGGATCGATTTCGCCCGTGTGGGGAGGTGGCAGTGACGTACAAATCACCAAGACCAGCAGGTCCGAAGGCAACTTCTGCTCGAGCACCAAGTTGTGGAAGCAGAATGCATCCTTCTTTGAAACCAGCCATAAAAATCGCCGCTTTTAGGTTGTCTCCACCGAGTGTTCCGACTTGTTTCAAGCCGTCAACAAGTCCGCAAGCAAGGGCAACCACATTCTTGAACGCACCCCACAGTTCTGCACCAGCAGGGTCCGCCGCAGGGTGGAGAATGAAGGTTTGAGTGGTGAGGGTAGAAGCGAGATGCTTGGCAACAGATACGTCTTCGCTCGCAACCAGAGCGGTGGTCATTACACCTGCAGCAGCCTCTGGTGCAATGGTGGGTCCGGTGACCACGGCAAGGGGATTGTTCTTCTTAGCCACGTTGAGTTTCTCGTGAATGGCTTGTGAAATGAGTTGACTGCCAGGTGCTAAGCCTTTCGCAAGGTCCAGTAAGACATGGCCAGGACGAAGGTAAGGAATCACCTGGTCAACGACATCAAGGATCACAGAAGACGGGACTGCGAGAACAACAATTTCGACACCGTCGAGGGCTTCTTCGATGTGCATGGTCGCCTCCATTCCTTCAACAGGATGATCGGGGAGGTACTTTCGGTTCACACCATCCATGGTAATCGACTCGTAGACCTCTTGCTCGATGGTCCAACCTTTGACATGATGTCCGTCAGCGAGCCACATCCTAGCAATCGCTGTACCCCAATTTCCAAGACCTAAAATTGCAATGTGTGCCATGGCGAACAAAGTGAACGCTGTCCACTTCATTTATGTTGATTCCCTTGGTTGTCATCGAAACAACGGGGGTTTAACGAGGGACTGATGATGAACCGGACGCTCAAAAGAGATCGTCATCGTCTTCTTCAAAGTCAAAGACATCATCATTCTTCTCTTCTGCTTTTGCCTTGCTCGCCTTCTTTTTAGGCGCTTTCTTGGCTGGCTTTTCTTCAGGTGGTGCTGCAGTTTCGGCTTTGGCAGAGGCTTCAGGTTCCGATTTCGCATCTTCCTTTGGCGCTTCTTTGGTTGCTGCTTGCTGAGCGTTTGGACGAAGCGCTGCTTGTTGAGCTTCCTTTGCTGCGAGCGCAGCAGGTGTTGTACCGGTTTGAGCTGCAAGAGCGCGCCGGCGGTTTTCCCTTGCCTTTCGCTCAAGTTGTCGATGGCGTGATTTTTCGATGCTCTGAAGCATGTACATTGCATCGTGTTCCAACAATGGGGAATCGGAAATGAGTGTGATGTCCAACCAACCACCGTCTTCAACGATAAATTCAGCAAGAGGCTCAAAGTTGAGATCTGATTTCTTGATTTGAGTGTAATGCATGGCATTTCCTGTTCGGTGCTCGACGCCAGAAAAGTGGCAATAGAATTCCTTTGTTCCGATGGTCTCTCTCACTTGGTCAAACAATTCCCCGTAATCTTCTGAAGTTCGCATTTTGCCGTGTCCGCGTGCGTGGATGTGGGCGATGTTTAGCACGGGGATGGTNCCTTCAACATGGTTGACGACTTCCAAGACTTCTTCCAGGCTGCCCCACAACTCTTGGCGGCCTGAGGTTTCAATACCAATTTTCGAGGGGGTTCCGTTTTTGATCCACGGGAACACGGGGAATTCATCCTCGTCGTCATGCCAGATTTCTGCAACCCGGTCAACGACGCCTGCAAAGACATTGGCAACCTGTTCATTGGCTGCTGAGCCGGGGCTCATGCCCCCATAGTGGCCGGCGTGGAGGGTGATGTGGCGGGCATTAATGGTGCGTGCTGCTTGGAGCGTTGATTCAATTTTGGCCAACGAGCGGCCGCGCTCGACACGGTTGCCAAGCAGTTCTGAGTAGTAGGGACCGTGGATGTTCATTTCGAACTCGGTCTTGTTGGCCAAGACTCCTGCTTGCCAATACTGCTCAAAGTGGTTTGGGGCCACCATTCGTACGGTTTGAACCTCCATTGTTTCTAGGCCAAGGGAGATGATATCATCCATTCCTTCAACGATGGTTCGCCCTTTGCATGACAGAGGTACACCTGCGGGTCCGAGTTTTACTGGCATAATTGGCATCCCCGCAGGTACGAGCCAAGGGACATCCTATGATAATCCCTTTCCGTTGGCTGTCCGCAAAATCTTGTGGTTTCCTTGCTCTTCACAATGGTGATACCATACGACCCTTCATGAACTCCAGCCGGTGAGCGGATGGCATGGACGAGCAAGTTCAAGCCGCTATAAGCGCCTTCCAAGACGGCAAACCAGTCTGCCTTTTTGACTCCGAAAAGCGTGAAGGAGAAACTGATTTGCTGTTTCCCGGACAATGTGCGAAACCAGAGACCATGCGCCAATTACGTCTGGATTGCGGAGGCCTTCTGTTCCTTGCAATCGGCCATGATGTTGGTGAGCGCTTCGCTCTGCCTTTCCTTCAAGACCTCCACACTCACCCATCTCTGGTTTCAGAATTCAATGTGCTCAACCATCTTGTGACAAATGACCTGAGGTACGATGCACGTTCTGCGTTTACACTTTCGCTCAACCACCGTGAAACTTACACGGGGATCACTGACCACGACCGCGCTTTAACCACCCGAAGGTTCTCTGAACTCACGGCTGAACTCATCGAGAATGGCATCGAAGGTGAAGCGGCTCAACAAGCGCTTGGAAAAGAATTCCGAACCCCAGGCCACATTCCAGTGTGCCGAGAAACCGAAGGCGGTCTCGCAAGAAGGCAAGGTCACACGGAACTCGCTGTTGGGCTCGCTCGCCTTGCAGGCATGACTCCAGTTGTGATCGGTGCAGAAATGCTGCAGCCAGAAGGCGACTATGCTCTCTCGGTCGAAGACGCCCGCACTTGGGCAAACGAACGCGGAATTCCGTTTTTGGAAGGTGCTCAACTGATTGACGCACTTGGGCTTTGAGAACAGCCGGTAGAACCTTGTGCAAGTGCATTTTGACAACAACAGGTGAGACAATGAAGCGCGTGATGGCGGTTGGAGTGTTTGACCTCTTACACGCAGGCCATTTGCATTACATGGAGCAGGCAAAGGCGCTTGGTGACCACCTTACGGTTGTTGTTGCTCATGATGATACGGTTCGAAAGCGAAAGCATGAACCCGTCACTGGTCAAGATTTACGTTTACGCATGGTTCAAGGCCTGAAACCAGTCGACGCCGCCATGATTGGCAACCCTCCAGATGTGCCGATTTTTGATATTCTTCCATCCATTAATCCGGATGTCATTGCCCTTGGTTATGACCAAGAACATGCGGAAGATCGAATTCGTGCTCGCTTGGTTGAACTTGGTTATGCCGACATTGAAGTGACTCGTGTGGAAGGCCTTTCAGAAGACCTCGACGGCACAAGAAAAATCATTGCACGAATTCTCGAATTGGCTCAATCCACACAGGAGGTGGAATAATGTTCACCGGAATCGTTCAAGGCACGGCAACCGTTACTTCCATCGTTGAAGGCACGACCATCCGCACGCTCGTATTGGCACTGCCGAACGTCGAAAACCTCGCCATTGGCGCCAGCGTTGCGATCAACGGCGTTTGCCTTACGGCCACGAAAATAGAACATCAAGATGTTCACTTCGATGTGATCCAAGAAACCCTCACAAGAACGACACTTGGAGAACTTGAAACGGGTCATCAAGTCAATGTAGAACGATCCCTTGCGTTTGGAGATGAAATCGGCGGCCACCTTCTATCTGGCCACATTATGGGGACTGGTCTCATTCAATCGATCAAAGAGGTTGGAGAAGGCATGGACCTTTCCATTCTCGTGCCCGAAGAGATGAGAAAGTACATTCTCGAAAAGGGCTACATTGGCGTTGATGGAATTTCGCTCACAGTGGGTGAAATCAACCAAGGCTGTTTCTCGCTCCACATCATCCCAGAAACGCTGAGACTAACCACCCTTGGCGCCCATGAAATCGGCGACGCAGTTAACCTTGAAATCGATTCAACCACTCAAACAATCGTTGCTACAGTTGAACGGTACCTGTCACAAAACTAAGGAGAAGATACGTATGACAACATCAATTGCTATTGTGTGTGGCTCATTCCACAAAAATGAGATCGAACAAATGCTCGCTTGGGCAAAGGACGAAGCCTCCAGTCACGGCCTTGAAATTGCAGAAGTCGTTTGGGTGCCAGGTGCTATGGAAGTGCCATTGGCGCTTGATCGGCTGCTCAGCCTCGAAGATATTTCAGGGGCTGCTTGCCTCGGTGTGATCGAAAAGGGCCAAACCCAGCATGGCCTGGCAATGGGCCAAGCCGTCATCAAATCCGTGATTGAACTGCAATTGGTGCATGAAAAACCAGTTGGCCTCGGCATCATCGGTCCCGGAGCGGAACCACAACACATCGAACCTCGGCTTGAACCACACGCTCGTGCCGCAATTGCAGCCATAGCAAGCATGCTGTAAGCGAAAACAATGCTAATTTCCTAGTTTGTTTTTTGTAAAACCAGCTCGTTGTTTGAAACGAATCGAGGTGAATGTTCAAGTGGTGAATCCCACCCATAGAAACTTGCTGGAGGCCACTTCATGTCCGAAACACACAATGTCATCATCATCGGTTCAGGGCCAGCTGGCTACACAGCAGGTTTGTACGCGGCTCGCGCAATGCTCAACCCGCTCATGTTTGCGGGCTACATGTCTGGCGGTCAGTTGATGCTTACTTCCGACATTGAAAACTTTCCAGGTTATCCTAAGGGCATCGGTGGCCCAGAAATGATGATGGAGTTGAGGGAGCAAGCAGAACGCTTTGGTCTCCAGGTTCAAGACAAAAATGTCGAATCTGTCGATCTTTCTGAGCGCCCTTACAAGGTGGTTGTCGAGGGCGAAACGTTCCTCACCCACGCGATTATTGTCTGCACAGGTGCAGAATCAATTTGGCTCAACATGCCAGGTGAAGAAGAACAAAAGGGTCGGGGTATTTCGACATGTGCCACCTGTGATGGTGCGTTCTTCAAGGACGAAGAAGTGATGGTCATTGGTGGCGGTGATTCCGCTTGTGAAGAGGCCACATTCTTGACCCGATTCGCATCAAAGGTGACCCTGGTCCATCGAAGAGACGTGTTCAAAGCATCAACCATCATGTATGAACGAGCAGCAAATCATGACAAGATTGAGATCAAAACATTCCGCCAAGTCAAATCATGGCTTTCCGATGAAAAAGGACTCACAGGCGCTGTGCTTGAAGATCCTCGAGATGGCAGCACGGAAACGCTGAATGCGACAGGGGCGTTCATAGCCATCGGCCACAAGCCGATCACGGGATTCCTTGCTGGTCAAGTCGAAACAGACCCAGAAGGCTACATCATCCACAAATTGCACACCATGACCTCAGTCGAAGGCGTGTTTGCGGCAGGTGACGTTGTTGACACACGTTACAAACAAGCGATTACAGCCGCAGGAATGGGCTGCCAAGCAGCCATTGATGTCGAGAAGTGGCTTGAAGACAACCACCTGTGAAGCCACCGCTTGCTTTATTTCACGATGACGAGTGCGTGAGCCATGCAACCAGGTCAAACTCCCGAAAAGGGGTTCCAATGGGATGAGGCGTCCAAATCATACGGGATTCCTTCGCAAGTTTTGCGTGGTGAAGTGCCCATTCAACCCAATGCTCAACCGTTCCAACCCTATCAGCAAAATGTTCAGCCCGCACAGCAGATGATGGGCAATGGCATGATGGGCAACGGCATGATGGGCAACGGCATGATGGCACCGACTAAGGCAACAACAGCGTTTGTGCTTTCACTTGTTGCGCTGATTGGCGGTTTTATCTTCCCATTAGCTGTGCTCATCGCTCCGGTTTCACTCATTATGGCCAACAATGCTTTGAAAATCACAACTTTGAATCCAAGCTTCCATCCAGACCACGGCAAGGCTCGTGCTGCTCAAATCATTTCAGCAATTTTAACAACCATTCTTTGCATAATCATGGGCTTCATCGCCTTGATCATTGTTGGGTTAATGATTGGTGGATTTTGAGGCGTGAACATGAGTGATGATGGGCGTTACTCCCGACATTATTCTCTCCCTGGCGTCGGCGAAAGTGGTCAAAAGAAACTCGCAGAAGCCGGCGTTTTAGTCATCGGGGCGGGAGGCCTCGGCAGTCCTGTGCTTCTCTATCTTGCAGCCGCAGGCATCGGGCGTTTGGGAATCATCGATGACGACGAGGTTGCCCTTTCCAATCTGCAACGCCAGGTGCTTCATTCCACTGAAACGCTAGGGCAGAAAAAAGTGCACTCGGCTCAAAAACGCTTGAATGGACTCAACGACGAAGTTGAGATTATCACCTATGATGCTCGACTCACACCGGGAAATGTCATGGATATTTTCAATGACGGGTGGGATGTGATTGTGGACGGTACGGACAACATACCAACCCGGTACCTGGTCGACGACGCATGTTTTCTTTCTGGCCTCCCATGGGTGTATGGTTCTATATATCGTTTTGAGGGCCAAGTGAGCGTCTTTAATCACCAAGGAGGCCCATGTTATCGGGACTTGTTCACAACCCCACCTCCACCAGGGAGTGTTCCATCGTGTGCAGAAGGAGGCGTACTTGGGGTGTTGCCAGGTGTAATTGGTTCGCTTCAAGCCAATGAGGCACTGAAGATTATTCTCGGACTTGGAAAGGTGCTTGCCGGGCGTTTACTCATCTACGATGCCGAGCAAATGACGTTCACTACATTGAGCTTTAGCCATGAAAATGATAGAGAAAACATCCACAATCTTGACCACTCAGCGTCCATGTTTTCTTCGCCTGAGTGGTGCACATTTGCAGATCCAAAGGGTTCATTTCAAGAGGGGGATGCCTCCCATGCAGGACCAATGTTCCACAACATTTCGATGACTGATTTTATTGCACGCCGAGAAGAAGGTTGGGCTCCATTTATTCTGGATGTGCGCTCGATGATGGAATACCAACAAGCAAGGGTTGTCTCTTGCGACCACCAAGTGGCCCACGAGTCAGTGTTGTCAGCTCTAGACGTCCTCCCCAAAGACGCTGATATTTTGATTCACTGCAAAAGCGGGATGCGGTCCCAAATGGCTGCTATGATGCTTGCTCAAGCGGGAATGGATTCAGCAAAGTTGTACAACCTAGATGGTGGGATCCTCGCCTGGAAAGCCGCTCTTCCAGCGGAAATTGTAAACTAATCATCGATTGGCCATTCAATTGCCATGTTTAATTGGCACAGCGACCAATGAAAGAAGGGTGAGGTTCAAGACTCTACGCCACCCCCTTCCAGAAAAGGGAGGGAGTTTTATGGCCAAAGTCATCGTTGCAGACGAAAATGAAGGGCGACGGAGTCTTCTTGCCAACACCCTCGAACGTGAAGGCTTTGAGATCACACGAGCAGGCACGCTCCGCCAAGCAGAAGGTACCGCTCTTGCAATCATGCCAGAGGTTGTGCTCATCGACAGTGAGTGGAAAAACGGTGACGCTATTGACGCTTCCCAGCGATTGATGGGTGACCCAGAGTTTGCTTTCAAATGCAGAATTGTGATCCTCTCACGCAACACCAGCCAAGAATATCTTGTGAGCGCTGCCCAAGCCGGTGTCGCAGAAGTGATGGGTAAACCGATTGACATGTCGGCCCTCATTGAACAACTTCACCGACACACAAAGAAGCAATTCGTACCACCACCGGCAGAAGTCAGCACCGGAGGGGGAACCGGTGGTACATTTGATGTTTCGATGACCATGGGCGATAGCACATGGGCACTCCCGATGCTCAAAGGCTTGGTTGGACCAGAGAAAATCGATAGCGGATTTATTGATGAAATCCTAAGTCAAATGGGAGAGGAAGGCCTTGAAGTCAACGATGAGCTCGATCCTTCGATGATGTCCGCCATGCTCCGCTTGGCTTTGAATAAGCTTGTTGGTGAGGCAGATGGTTCAGCACTTCAAGCACAGGATGGCGGTGAAGATGGAGCACCTCCAGAGCCGAGTCAAAATCCTGGAAACGACCAAGCCCCCTCGTTTTCAGATCTCCAACGCAGTGCATCGCTCGGACAAGGTAAACCAGGCCTCAAGGTCATGAAACAGGGCTTCAAGTCATCAATGGAAGACATTCTTGAGGCACAAGCACAAGGTCTCGCACAAGAAGTTGAAGAGGCTATGGACGGGATTTTGAATGAGTCACCTGACCTTGTTGCCATCCATGACCTCTCCACCATGATTCCAATCGACCCGGAGGTGCTCAAACTCACTCGCTTGACCAATGAATTTGTTTCAGATCTGATGTGGAGCCTTGGTCGTCCAGGGGCTGTATCTGACATCACGCTGATGACCCAAGTTGAAGATGCTGCACAGATGCTGAAGGATGTACTGGATGCTTTACCTGCGGCGGAGGAAGAGGAATGAAGCGATTAGGCGCTTTTCCAAAGCCTGTTGAAATGCAACTGATCGACGGCAGGGAAAACCTGCGACAGATGAAGGAAAATCAGCCTAAACTGTATCGCTGGCGTGCCTTATTTGGGGTAACCATGCTTCTTACATGTGCTGGTGCTGGGTATTTTTTGTTTCAAGATGCGCACCAAATCATCGCTTGGTTCGAAGGAATGGGACCGACGGGACCGATCTTCTACGCCCTTGCAGTTGCTCTTGGCATTGTGTTATTGATTCCCTCACCCCTGCTCAAGGTTGCTGCAGGAGCGATCTTCCCGTTTTGGATTGCGACATTGGTTAATTATGCGGCTTCAATGATTGGGGGCATGGTTGCCTTTTTGCTTGGCAGGTGGCTGTTTCGTGATGCGATTAAGGCCTCGATCTCAACCGATGAAAAAATGCAACGCATCGAAACAGCGCTCGGTGAAGACGCCATGCGAATTTCGATTTTGGTTCGTCTTTCACCGCTCATTCCAGATGAATGGCTGAATTACATCATGTCCGCTGGGCCGGTTTCCTTCCGAGTGTTCATGACTTCGAATGCGACCAGCATCATCTATTCGCTTGCCTATGCGTACTATGGGCACGCCTTGGGCAGTTTCGCTCTCAACCGAAGTGCCTTAGACAGCGTCCATGCCTCTGGAACTGGCACTGCGATACTCGTTTTAGGCATTGTAGCCTCAATCCTTGCGACCGTCTATGTCACCCGCGCTTCAATGCAAGCACTGAGTGGTGCACTGGGTGCAGAAGCGAATTAATCGTGACTGTTTGACCGTGGCCAGCCGCCCGTTGGTTTTGTATTTGGGTGACGGTTGGGCGGACCATGAGCCAAGGCGAGTTACCGGTGATTCACGGTTCAAACTGGAGGGCAAGCGGCCCGCTGGAATTCAATCAGCCATTGCTCGCGGACGCTGCCCGCACCGAGGTACTCCGCTTTGTTGCACAACGGCATGATGGACATCTCTTCCTTGTGGCTAATGTTTGGGATGTCCTCATCGAAAACGAGCCTGCTCAATTTGAAGGGGAATCTTGGCACACCTTCACAACCCGATTTGTGGAGGCCGTTCACCGAGGTCTCCAAGCTCAAGTAAAAGCCAAAATGGAACGCGATGAAGGCGTAGAAGTCATCCCACGTCGAACCATGAGTGAATTTCTCGATCGCCGATCAAAGCACTTTTTGGTCGACCTCCGACTTACCTTTCGACGGCTTGCCCATTACATGGCCATAGGCATCGGTCAGAGGCTTGAATGGCAACGTTTGATGACACGCACTCGAAAACTCGATGCTCATTTGAAGTCCATTTACACAGAAGGAATGCCCACTCCAGACGGAGGTGCTTTCGGCGGCAAAGGGTTCCGTTCGACTTGGCAAGAGGGCGTTGTTGCTGTCGCAACCGCCCTCAATCGCCAACCGGATGCACCCCGAGATGCATTGCCGGGTCAAGGCTACGACGGAGATTTGATTGCACCCATGATCCGAGACATCGGACTTGGTCTGGCGATGGGGGACACCCCACTGGACGTTATGGCGGCCAACCTCGGCAAAGCAGGGTCAAACCAGAACGGTGGATGGGAAGGCGCTGGTGGTCGAGACCTACACGTTGGAGCATGGCATGTTGGGGTTCTACCCCCAACTGCACCATTGCCGATTGCAAGCGTGACCATGACAGGGCTTGCATTTGCAGCATGGCGGCAAAAAATCGACCGTTTCCATGTGGCCTGCATTGGCGAAGGCGCTTCCTCCTCTGGGGAATTCTGGGAAGCGATGAACCTCGCTGGGGCCCGCGGCCTACCAATTTGCTATATTTTACAGAACAACCAAATCGCTCTGGACACCCCTCCAGCAAAACAGTCTGGCGTTGAAGTCTGGGCTGATAAAGCGGTTGCTATGGGCTTCCCAGCTTGGACCATCGATGGTTCAGACCCTGCTGCTTGGCATGCAAGTGCTGCAGTTGCCAGGGAGTTTGCCATGGAAGGTGGAGGACCAACTTTGATTCACGTTGAGACCATGCGAGGATGTGGCCACGCCCATCACCACGACGACCTCTATCTTGGCAATGAATCAGGAACTCCACCTGGTTATGTGGACCGTGAGCTCCTCGCCTACTGGGAAGCAAAAGATCCGATTCCAACTCACCGCCAACTTCTGCTCGACCTTGGAGTGGATGAAATCGCTCTCTCCAACATGGAGGAAGAAGAGCAGGTCCTTGTTGACCAAGCCCTCAATGATGTGACTGAAATGGAGTGGCCTGACCCACAGACAGTCACGAAGGGTGTGACCACACTAAACGATGCAGAAACCCATCAGGATCGTTTTAATCGTCTTCAAAAACCGTTTGAAGCATCGCTTGAATTGGCACCGCTGGAGGTTGGGGAAACAAGCCTCACCTATGCAGAATCCGGTGGCTGGACCTATGCTCGCGCCATACAACAAGCGATGGCTGATATCGCAGACAGGCACGGGGATCAGTGCGTGTTCATTGGTGAAGATATGGAAGTTGCAGGGGCCTTCGGAATGAACATGGCGCTCAAAAACGCTGGCCATACCGACAAACTGGTTGACATGCCGTTGTGTGAAGCAGTCATCGTTCACACAGGAACAGGAGCAGCCCTGTCTGGAATGCGGCCAATGGTCGAAATCCAATTCGGTGGTTTCGCAGCACTTGGATATAACGCTCTGATCAATAACGCAGCTATGCTCCGTTGGCGCTGGGGTGCAGATTGCCCAATGACCATTCGCGTGCCGCTGGGTGCAAAAACCCGTTCCGGACCATTCCATGCAAACATGATCGAATCGTGGTTTGCCAATGACCCTGGCATGGTTGTCATCGCTCCAGGCTCGCCTCAAGACGCCTATGACCTGCTAATGGAAGCAGCAGAACTCAATGATCCAGTGATCATGCTGGAGCACATTGGCTTGTATGGGCTTGGTGGTGGACTGACAGGATGGGGCCAAAACATCAACCAAAAAGTCGATGT
>QQSI01000022.1:21051-43735 GCA_003602645.1 Candidatus Poseidoniales archaeon
TGGGGGTCCATGATTCACGTTGCCAAAATAGCCGCAGAAACGCTTGCTGATGAAGGGGTAGAGGTTGAAATCATCGACCTTCGTACCCTCCTGCCTTTCGATGCACAAACTTGCATCGAATCTGTTGCTCGAACAGGACGTCTCGTGGTGCTGCAAGAAGGGCAATGGAACGGAGGCCTCGGCCACACGGTGCAAAGCCGAATTCTGGAATCGTGCTTCTATTCATTGGAAGCTGCCCCAGTTGTGATTGGCGCACTTGATACCCCAGTCCCATTTTCGCCACCGCTTGAAGACTTCACAGTTCCATCGAGCGAGCATGTGATTGATGTGGTCCGGTTTGTTGCTCAATCTTGAGGGTGATCGTTGACATATAAGCGGAGATACATCTCCGAAGCAATCAAGGCCCCAAGGATGGTTGTCAAACTATAGAATATCAGGCTGGAGTACATTCCAGAAGCGATATTCGGTCCGAAGGTTCGAGCTGGGTTCATCGAAGCACCGGTTAAAGGACCAAAGAAGTACGCTAAGACGGCAACAGCACCTCCAACAAAAAAGGCAATCGAGATGTGGGTTTTAGATTTGACGACAATCCAGTAAATTGAGGCCATGAGCACGAAGGTGATAAACACCTCAATCGCCATTCCTTCTGCCGTGCTGACACCCGGGGCCAAGGCGGTCGGACCAACACCTCCAAGCATCACGCCCGCCGCAAGCCCACCGGCGAGTTGGGCCACGATATAGGGCATGAGAAGATGCTTCTCAAGATGCCCTGTTCGAGCAAAGGCGATGCTGACTGCAGGATTAATGTGAGCACCACTCACTGGTTGGAACACGAGGATTGCCAATGTCACTGCTCCACCAAAAGCCAGCGAGATCAACCACCCCGGCGCGCCAAGAGCAACGCTACCGCATCCAATGCCTACCATGAACCACGTGCCGAAAAATTCAGCAAGGATTCGGTGCCTCATGGATATGGGGTTCCGAAGGTGGATTATGGGTCTTTTGAATCCTTATGTTCAATTGATTCGGGAACAGAACGGTGAAGAAGGATGGCATTGTGCAACGACCATGGAGTCCGACCAGAAAGTGATGGGGATTCCTCAACTGGTCCATTTTCAGACCTTGATCACGACTGGTGCTCTGTTCCTCGGCTTAATGGGTGTCAAACTGATTTCCACTGAAGCAAGCACGAACAATATAGCCGTGACCGTCAGCATCGCCATTCTTGCACTCTTTCTCCTGATCTTTTCAGCTGATTTCTTCATCGAAGGGGCGAAAGGTCTGGCCCGCCGCGGGGGCTTGCCAGAGGTGGTTATTGGCCTCACCATCGTTTCAATTGGTACATCACTTCCCGAAATTTTAGTTTCTGGTTCCGCTGCAAGCAACATTGGAACTGACCCACAACTTGCAGATTTCGCCATTGGCGGGATTTTGGGCTCAGTGTTTGTCCAAATTACGTTGATTATGGGAATTGTTGTGGTGAATCGAGGTCTTAAAATTCGAGAATCTTGGTTGAAGCGAGACGGCCAAATCATGCTTCTCTCCGTGCTTGTGCTCAGTTTCTTTTTGATCACAGAAGGTACCCTGCAACGATGGGAAGCCGGTATCCTCGTGAGTGCGTATGTCATCTACATCACGTGGCTGTTAACCAACAGAAAAGAAATCCAGGCGGAAGAAAGCCAATACATCGACGCACCCGATTTACAAGGGTCTTCATGGAGCACAGCAGCCTACATTGTCATGGTCGTTTTGGGTCTATCTTTCGCCGTTTTTTCAGCTGAACAACTCGTCAAGTATGCTCAGTTAATCGCCATTGAACTGGATATCCCTGAAGCAATTGTAGGGACTACAGTTTCTGGAATCGGTACGTCATTGCCGGAACTCACAATCGCACTTATGGCNGCCAGNCGCAGCCAAGGTGTTGCGATTGGTACCCTGATTGGTTCGAACATCACAGATCCACTGCTCTCNATTGGAATTGCCGGNTTAATTGCCCCGCTTGCCATTACCGCTGAAGGTCATGACCTNCTCATCTACATCATCATGCCGTTCACAATCATCGGTTGTTTGAGTGCCCTCTTAATGATGAGGACTGCTTATGAATTTAGAAAGTGGGAAGGTTGGGTCATGATCAGCATCTATGGCGCTTTCCTTATTGTGCTCGAATTACACCGTCGTGGCATCTTGGTCTTTTCGTGAGACAAGGAGACATAAAGGGAGGCCCCCTCCCATGCACATGGTCAACTTCCAACTTGATGAAATGCAGGAGATGCTCCGGGAACTCGCCCATGAGTTTGCAGTCGACGAAATTCGGCCAAAGGCTGAACACTGGGATGCTACTTCGACCTATCCCAAAGAGACCATCCAAGCTGCTCATGAAATGGGTTTGCTGAACCTCCACATTCCAGAGGCATACGGCGGACCTGGGCTTGGTTCGATGGAAGATGTAATTGTGAACGAAGAACTAGCATGGGGCGACCCTGGTTTTGCCACAGCAGCCTATGCAACCGCCCTGGCGTGCGCCCCCATCATCACGGGTGCTACGGATGAACAGAAGGATATCTGGCTTCGAAAAGTCGCAGAAGAGGGTGCTCTTGCCTCGTATGCCGTGACCGAACCTGGAGCAGGATCTGACCTTGCTGCATGCAAAACTCATGCAGTGCGTGACGGGGATGATTACGTGATTAACGGGGCGAAAATGTGGATCACAGGTGCAGGTCATGCTGATTTTTTCTTCGTGCTGGCCAAGACGGATGTCGATGCAGGTTACCGCGGTATGTCTGGTTTCATTGTCGAAAGCGATGCTGATGGCTTTAGCCTCGGCAAGAAGGAAACCAACATGGGGCAACGATGTTCAGATACCCGATCGATGACCTTTGACGATGTTCGAGTGCCCGCTGCAAACCTCATTGGCGGTTCAGAATCTGGCGGATGGATGAACGCCATGAAAGCCTTCGATATGTCCAGGCCAAACATCGCCGCTCACGCTACTGGATTGGCACGTGCAGCCTATGAACACGCTCTGCGCTACTCTGGTGAACGGATGAGCTTTGGTAAGCCTCTTCACCGGCACCAAGCCATTCAATTCATGCTTGCAGATATGAAAACTAAAATCGAAGCCTCTCGAATGCTGACTTGGAAATCTGCCGCAGAATCTGACGCTGGTCTTCGAAACACCGAATCCGCTGCCCATGCAAAGCGATTTGCTGCAGACACCGCAATGGAAGTTTCAACCGACGCTGTGCAGGTCTTCGGCGGGTATGGGTATTCTGAAGAATACCCTGTTGCGCAACTAATGAGGGCGGCAAAAGTGATGCAGATTTACGAGGGTTCGTCCCAAGTTCAGCGCATGATCATCGGACGAGAAATCACAAAAGATCTGTGATTAATCTTCGTTCCCTCGTTCCTGCTGATTCCAATAGGCCTCCATCGCCAAGGAATGCATGTGTTGCTCATACTCCTCCCACATGCGCTGTTCGGCAATTTCCTCTGCCGTTGGCGCAGGCAGGTCAATCAAACTTAGTGCCTCAGCGCATTGAGGTTCGTTTGATTCTGGAGGGATCTCGATGTCGTCTTCAATTCCCATGAAGTGCATTTCCCAGTCATGTTGGTTCAACATAGCCTCTTCCTCTTCAGCCAATTCAACCATTCCAAAGTGTTCATCATCGTGCATCATCGAATGCAAAACCACCATCTCATCTTGGAACACCATGACCTTGGCAAGGTGCTCTCTGGGTGCAACAATAAATTGAGCTAGCAAAGGGATGCTCATTGCAGTTATGCGGTCGTTATGCAACGAAAGGCACAAGGCTGCAATCTTGTCACCGATTGGCATATTTGCTGTTCGATGCGGATTGATGCATAGGTTTGGGCAATATTTGTTGTTGTGAATCACGTCACGTTTTCGTGCCCCTCCCCTGACATCCAAACTCCATGGTCGAGCATTAAAGCCGATGATGGCGTCATTCCTCCTTGCTTCAATTGCGTACCAGCGTCGAGATTGACCTTGGACATACATCGTCACAATAAGATTCGATTGATGCTTAAATTCCAGCCACTCATGAGCCTCTACAATGCTTCTGAGCAACTCCATTGACCTTTTCTCTGGGAGGGTTAAAGGATAATCGTCCTCTTTCATCGAGGGGCAAATGGCTGAGTCTATATGAACCAGGAGCAAAAAGCCCTTGAGACCGAGCATCGAGCATGGCTCATGGTCAAAGGGTGCTCTGCTGTTGTTCTCGCAGCTGGAGCAAGCGTTCGTTTGGGTCAGCCTAAGGCCTTGGTTCCCGTTGCTGATACGACCCTTGTGGGTCTTGCAGTTCGCCGTTTAATCGCAGCAGGATGTTCGCCTGTCTATGTCGTTACAAGGCAATCGCTGCAATTTGAAGTGATGCTTCAATGTGAAGGAGCCACTGTCGTGGTCAACAAAGACCCCGAACAAGGGCGAACCGGCACCTTACAACAGGGTCTCATGGCCGCGATGGGCGACACAGGACGCCTCCCACGCCGATTGATCATTGCTCCCGTGGATCGTCCAGGGTGGGATGTGACGCATGTCAGGCAATTGCTAAGCCAAAGCACAACTTCGACATTATCATGCAATGGGAAGCCTGGTCACCCGTTGATTCTTCATTCACCCGATGTAGAAACTGTGCTCGCAGCAGCACCAGAAACTCCACTGCGTGATCTGATTGCACCCGCCTATGTGGAAGTCAATGCCCCTCATTTGAGCCTCAATATCGACACTCAAGAAGATCTCACGCTCCTTGCATCAATTGATTTTGAGGTCCAATTTTGAGCATCTTGCCGTGACGGAAATGGTATCAGTGAGCGCCTCGAGGGAGGGGCATGACTGCAGCAGTTCTGGCTTGGGCTTTGACCCAAATCGAATGCGGTCACAAAGTGGTCATGGCGAGCGTGGTTGAGACCTCGGGGAGCGTCCCCGGAAAGGTCGGGGCTCGTCTCGCTATGCGTTCTTCAGATGAATCATGGGTTGGCACAGTCGGCGGCGCGGGTCTTGAAATGATGGTTTTGAAACGCAGCCGATCGATGCTCATTGAGCACCATCTTCCAGCGGGTGAAGTCCTTACCTTCGGATTGAATAAAGGTGCGAAGGGCTATGAAGTGACGCCCTTAGATTCCCTCTGTGGGGGTCGCGTGACCCTCAGTTTGGAGGTTCTTGTCCCAATGCCACACGTGTTGCTCATCGGCGGAGGCCATTGCGCACAAGCTATTGCTCCGGCTTTGGATGCATTGGGTTGGTCCCATTCCATTCATGATACTCGAGAGGATTTCTGCAACTCAGAGACGTTCCCAAACGCAAACCACCACCTTCACATGGGCATTGATTCGTTTGTTAGCCACCACTCGGCAGAAGTGTTATCGCAGTATTCTGATGTTCTTTTCCTTGGCCATGATTGGTCAGAGGATCAAACAAGATTGCTCGGTATGCTCACCTGCTTACAGGCTGAAGGAGCATCCATGAACGGACAAGATGCTCCTCGCATTGGTGTGATTGGGAGCCGTTCAAAGTGGCAAGCCTTCGAGAAAGCAGCCAAAGGCATTGGCGTAACAGAAGATACCCTTGCGCAAGTGATTTGCCCGATTGGTGTTCACATTGGTGCAGAATCCCCACAGGAAATCGCCGTTGCTGTCGTCGCCCAAATCTTGGCATCCTACAAGGGCGTCAACCCGTTGGAGCCAACCTGGCGGGATTGATGGTTCACTGTTTGAAGACTCTCGTCCGGAAGTGACGGAGCTCTTCAATAGATTCGAGGATGTCATCAAGGGCGAGGTGCGCTCCTTTTTTCTCATACCTCCCAACATCGGGATACCAACGCCTTGCTAGTTCTTTGACCGTAGAAACATCAATCATCCGGTAATGAAGGTATTCAACAAGAGATGGCATCTCTTTTTCCATGAATTTTTTATCGTTCCAAACGCTGTTTCCACATAACGGCGCCTTGCCTTCAGGAACCCATTTCTTCAGAAATTCCAAGGTTTGAGCTTCCGCTTCTTGGACAGAGACGCTTTCGTGTTTCACACGTTCAACGAGACCACTTGCTGTATGGTGGCTTGTGTTCCATTCATCCATGTTGTTCAACAATTCATCAGAAACTTGAACGGCGAGGTTTGGCCCCTGTGCAAGGATGTTCAATTCCCCATCAGTGACCACTGTTGCAATCTCGATAATGGATTCCTTCGTGATGTCAAGCCCCGTCATTTCAAGGTCAATCCATACCAATCGATCATCTGCTCCGGTCATGCTTCTTGCACAGAGAGCCGGTTCTTCAAACCGGCGCAGGGTTCATTTGCAACCGGCTGAGACGCGGTCACATGGCAGATGCTGCTGATGTGATTCTTGAGGTAGCTGGGCGGTCGATCGATAGTATGACGAGGAAACAACTGATTGCAGTCACCCTTGCGACCCTCCTTGTGGTGTCAATTGTGGCAGGTTTGTCGTTCTTTAGCACCGATTCATCTGAAACAAAAACCAGTGCCGTCTTTGGCGGGGAAGATGGCTGGCGAGCCTATTCCGTTGTCGCACCAATCGACACGGGAATCAATGTCTATCACGATCATTTTCGAACAAATGAAACCTATCCACAATGGCTTCAAGATGGCCTTGGTGTCAACCGAGTTTGCGATCTAACATTTGAAGGAACATGGCAAGAGCGCTATGATGCTGATAAAGAAGCATGTTGGGACACCCTCACAGCCAGTGATATTGTGTACTTCCCAGGCACAAAAATCATCGGCACCTCGCCCGATGGGGACAGTGATATCCTGATTCTCGATGATCCATCTGATGGACACGGTTCAGCCGTCACAGGGGCGGTGTTGGACGCCAACCCGATGGCAGTCATTTTCTTTGTCGAGGGCTTTTCTTCAGAAGCCGTCCAGGCGGCTGCTGACCAACCCCTTGTGGACATCTTGACCACCTCGTTTGGTGCTCCAGGCTCGGTTCCAGTTCCCGGAATTGAAAGGGCGACAGAATCGGCCGTGGTCCAATTCAACAAGATTCACACGGGTGCAGCAGACAACAGCCCCTCGCCAGCAGTGCAAGACGCAACAGCGGGACCGCCTTGGTCGATAGGCATCGCTGGCTATGCAGAGGAAGGGGATGATCAAAAGGAAATCATGTCTGGATCATACCCTGACATCTCTGCTGATTGGACCCAGGTGCTTCCCAATCATGACGATATTGATGGCTACCATGAGACCTCAGGGACATCGTTTGCAACCCCTCGCACAGCAGGCATACTTTCGTTTGTCCTCGAATCGTTACGAGAGGAATACAACGATCCATCTTCGGGTGCTTCTCCGGATGTGCGCTCTGGGCTTCTTGTGAACGGGACCGATGAAGTGGGAGCGAGTTTCTCAATTTCAAATTCACAGGTGCGTGAAGCGCTCAACCTTTCTGCATGGTATCCTGACCTCGGCTGGGACCCAACTTCAGGGACCATGCCTATTTCTCCCATTGCACCTTGCACACAAACAGGTTGGGGCCTTGTCAACCTCTCAAACATTGAACCGATCATCAAGCATTTGAACGGCTCAGAGGCTCTTCCTGATCGACCCGCTGATGTGGTGGTGTGCATGGATCTGAACCAACAAGCAAGGGAAGCCTATTGGGCAGCCTACCCTTCAATCTCGAGTGAAGTTTACATCACTGGTGGTGAAGGAACAAGGGTCAGGGATTGATCATTGAGGTTCAAAGTTCAGAATCACTTCTCCACGAGGTCCAAATGCAACCACGGGTTTGAACCCTTCATGTGGTGTTGAGTCAATAGAGGCAAGGATCGTGTTGAACATGTCGTCGGGTAGTTCAATCTCGAACCCATGTTGAGTTTGGACACGTTCCTTCGTGAGGACCGGCGGAGGAATCTCAAGTGCTGCTTTAACCGGCTCTTGTGTTGTTTCGACAGCTTGTTCATCCTCAGGTTCAATCTCGTCCTCTTCTTTGATTTCTTCAATGTCCTCTTCATCGTCCTCTTCAATCGATTCAACTTCAGTTGGTTTAGGATGGGGTTCAGATTCGTCCACAACATGGGATTTGGTTGATTCTGTGACTTCAGGTGTGTAGAGGACATTCGAGTCTCCTAGCCGACTGCTGCTCATGAAAATCCAACCAATGGTGACAATGGCACCAAACATGTAACCGATGTTGACAATGGTCTCACTCACAAACGAGAGGGTGTTGGCCGTTGCAAAGGTCATGATGATTGAGCCATAACCTCCGACAACTCGCCTCCATCGTGCATCGAATTCGGGGGAGTAGCCTTGGATTCCCACACCAATCAACACCACAGTGGTCAATGAAAAGGCGAGTGTTGTCCACGTATCTCCACCGTTGAAGATGAGGAAAATACTGGTGATTGTTGTTCCAACACCAACCAGGCCAATGCGATCCATGAATTCAAAGAAGGTTTGATCTGAACCCCAGTCAAACGCTTCGTAGTCGTACACTGCATCGTTCTTAATCGAAAGCACTGTGAAACCAATTCCTTCAGCCAGAAGGACCAATCCAATGGCCAAATCTAACAGGTCGGCCGGTAGGATATCAGATTGAATCAAAAAGTTATAGAGCGCTAAACCATGGACCAATGGGGCAAATAATGTTAGGTTGAAGAGGCCTCTTGAAACGACCGTCCTGGTCAACAACGCAGCACCAATGATGGTGCCTGCGCCCCACATGACAGAGATGCTGAATGCTAGGCCAAGGTAACCAATGATCTGGAACTGCTCATTCAANTGTTCTCTGTCCTCGTCAGTCTTCAGGTTAGGTATGGTGAACATGGTCGGTTCAGGCATCTCTTTGTCCTTGTTCGCGTGTATGATGCCATTTTCATGCAAGGCAGAGTAAATCATCGCTGTAACACCAGTGATGAACACGCTCCATGAAAACACATCCAAATCACTGAGCGTGTTCTCGGTGCCACCAAGGGCAATAGAAAGGGAAACACATTCTGCAATAAGGAGAAGGGATAAGAATTGAACCTGGCCATTGTACCATGAATTCAACATCAAAACAACCGTGAAGAACAACGGTGTCCATTGGAACCAGTCCAACTCAGGAAACATGCTCATCAAGCCAATTGCCAACCACGCCCAAGTTCCGATCCATGGCAGTGATTTCTTGATTTTCTTGGCACTGGGCAACAGTTGGGCCAGAAGAATATAGCTCATTTGAAGCGTCAAGAGCAATCCAGATGCCGCAGACAGTCCAAACAATCCGGAAGTCGATGAGGCTTGTTCCAGCACTTCAATCCGTTCGGTTAACAACCGTCCAATTCCGTTCAATTCAAGCCAATGATTCGCATTGAAAATTAACACCACTGGGGCAACCATCAAGGCTATATTTTGGCGATGCTTTACAGAATAATAGGTGACCAATGCCAGCATTGGGATCATCAACAATCCCCCCGAAGTGTCAAGGCAAGCAAGAGCGATTAACCCAATCATTGCATACAAGTCAGCTCTCGCCGAGATTGCATCCTTGTCAAGGCCTCGCTTAGAAATCGCCCAAGCGACAATAAACGGTGCTGAAACAAGCATGAGGTCCAACAATAACATGCCGGGGAGGAAATTTTTGTCGAGGTATTCGGAATCGCCTTCCATCATAAATCGGTAACCATTGAACACAAGCGAAGGTGCCAGACCAACCGCGAAGAGCAGCCACACTGCTGCCGCCCTTGCTTTGGAACTGATTTTCTTGAGTGCTAAGATTTCCCACACCAAGCAAGCGATTGGAACCCCAAGCAACACGAGGATATAAGGGGCGTTCACGAGGCCCTGTGCTTCAGTTTCGCCAAGGAAAGAAGTTGCCACAAACATACTACTGCTCATCATAATAAGCGGTACAATCATTGAAATTCGGCTCAATGGGCTCCATGAATTCTTCTCCACAAATGCTTCCTCGTCTTCTTCGAAAGAGGGGGTTTCAATCCATGTGTTGGTCGATGGATCATATTGCGGGGCACCACTGACCATGCTTCCAGTCCATGAAAACAGCATACCGAGATCGAACTCTTTCTCCCTTCCATTCACGAGCATTCCATAGGCCAGGGCGGCAAAGAAAAACACGTGGAGTTTGTAACCCCGAAAAATCAATTCATCTGGGATTTGTATGGATTCAAAGAGCACTAAGGTGACAACGACCGCATTCGCCAATAACGAACGCAGTGTGGCATTCCATCGACTTTGCAGCGACGCTTTTTCATCAAGGTTGGAAAATCCAGTTCTCGCAAGGTAGAGCAGGTAAACCACGAAGGCCCAAGTGGTGTACCACTCTTGGGTGCCGATGACGAATCGAGAGAGAGCGACACTGGAGATCACCAACATATGGACATACAAATCCGTTTTCTGTTTCCGCTGGGAAAATTCGGAAATGGTGATGAGGGCCAGAGGGATTAAGAAATGGAGGCCACTTAATCCGAATGTTTCAGTTTGGGGAATGTCCATGTCCCAGGCGTAAAGATCGACTATGAGGTAGGCAACAGCAGCCATTCCAAGCGTTGCGTTTGCGACCCATTTGCGGGTCGCCTTGGAAATCAAGAGCATGTAAGGTAAGATTGCAACCGTGATGATCCAGGGGATGGCGCTCTCAGAATTTGGGATGATCATCAATGCAAATGCCAAGCCTATTGGAATCCAAGGCAGGCGTTGATCGAGCAAAGCTGGAAAATAAAACACCAGGACAGATAACCACAGCATTGAACTCAAAGTGATGAAAGTTCCTAGAGAACCCAATTCTTCGAACTTAATCGGGCCAAGAATGAGATTGAGGTCGGAACCACGTGCATAGAGCATGGCAAGGACAATGACTGAAATCAAAACAATCGACGCTTTTTGGATGATGTCCTTGCGCAACTCTTGCTTCGACGCGTAATAGCCTTGAATGGCAAGTACGAACACCAAAAGAGACAATGCGCCCCCCTTGCCGGCAGAATCGTCCAAATTTCCGGAATGTGCTGCCTCAAAAAGAAGAGGGGTCAAGCCGCTTGCGATGACAATCACGGTGAGGTTAATCGAATTGTTTGAACGAAGAGCCATCTCCATTGAAGCAACGCTAAGCACGATGAGTGAGAATCCAAGTTCGTAACTGACGACCCCTCCTGACCAACGTAGCCAAGTGTTCATTCCTGCTCCAAGCAAAACAACCATTGGTGCATAGGATGCAATGGCCCAACCAAACGAAGTTTGTCCTTTGAAGTGATGGAGCAGTCGATGCTGGATCATCATGACCCCAAGCAGTGCAAGGGTTTGCACATATACACCATATCCATTTGGATGCCAATCATCGGTCCCTTCCAGAACATTAGCCCCAAAAAATCCGCTGTCCTCAAACAAACCAATCATGAATCGTGCGCCCCATACTGCACCNACCGTTGAGAAAAAGAAACCAATGCCAAGCATGTAATCTTGTACATCCCGTAAGTGATGTTCGTTCGCCCGGCTTTGAACCTCGATCCAACCGATCGCAATCGCAGCAGAGAGCATTCCACCGAAGAACAACACTGCAAAATCACTGTTCGAAGCGTCCTCATCAAAGGCAATTCGGTATATGCTGAGCCAAATTGCACATAGGGCAATGCACAACATGATCACCTGTGAAAAGCGGATTAAGGAGCGTTCATTGTCGTCGATGACCGTTCCCGGAGCGCGCACACGAACTGGCCGAGAAGGCGATTGAGCCTGACCAATCAATCCTGGATTCGTCATTGATGTGTCTTGAATCGAGGCGACTGTTGCCGTTCTCTTTGGTGCTGCCATGCTAAAAGACGCATTTATCTTGCTAAAAGCCTTCACCCGTTTTCGAAGAACAAAGATGTTCTTTGAACGTCATGGGGCGGCGCGGTGCCCCTGTGTCATTTATTCAATGGATTCAAAAAGTGATAGTGGTTGGTAGTACTACGAGGCGTTCCCATGTCGAAGGTTCAAACCACACTTACACTTCTCTGCCTGAGCCTGTTCCTTTTCCCAGCTGTCGCTTTGGCAGTCCCTGTCGAAGCGAACCCCACAGGTGAACCAATTGAGGATGGGTGGTGGGTAAACACCACGGTGGACCGTGATGGTAACGGCATCGGCGACATGGTTGAACGTCACAAGGAAAACCCTCTTTTTTTGGATGAAGATGGAACGTTGCCACTCATCATTGACTTCGACCACACTCCAGACGATGCTGATGTTGCCTTGCTTGAGCGTGAAATCGACTTCCAACACCAATGGACACTGGAAGGGATCGATGCCCTAGCAGGTCGCGTCCCAGTCGACCAAATTCTCGAAACAACAAGGATTCCCGGTGTTGTGATGATTGAGTTAGACGGCATCTTGAGCATTGCGAATGGAGACGCAGCAGTCCTTCACGGCGTTGACACAGTATGGGCTGATACAGGATACGACGGTGCAGGGTCTTCAGTGGCCATCATTGATACCGGAATCGACGGTGCACACGCCAGCCTTGATGACCTCGATGATGATAATTCAACAGACGATCCGAAGGTGATCGCATTCTACGACCCGGTCAACAACCCAACGCTTACCAATGGCACTGAAGTCTTCCCTTACGACGATCAGGGCCACGGTTCGCACTGCGCCGGCACCACAGCTGGAACAGGAGCGCCAAATTATGAGCACATTGGAATGGCGCCACAAGCATTCCTCGTCGGCGTGAAAGTGCTCGATGCTGGCGGCTCTGGATCCTTTGCGACGGTGATGGCAGGAATGGAATGGACCGTCGAAAACCGGTACAAATACAACATTCGTGGTGCCTCAATGAGTCTAGGAGGCCCTGGCCTCGCAGAATGGGCGTCATCTGAAGACGACAGCGTCAACCGGTACGCCAATGAAATGATGTCTGCAGGCATTGCCATCTTCATCGCAGCAGGAAACAACGGAGTGTCTGCTCAAATCGGAACTCCGGGGTCAGCAGAGGACGCCATCACCGTTGGTGCGCTTGACAAGAACTCAGCCATTGCAGTGTACTCAAGTCAGGGTCCGACCGAAGAACTCCGTGTAAAGCCGAACGTCGCTTATGTGGGCAGCAATGTCATGTCGGTGGCCTTCAACACTGGCGATCAATACACGGCCATGTCAGGGACCTCGATGGCAACTCCTGGCGCAGCAGGTGTCGCTGCTTTGATGTACCAAGCAAACCCAGATTTGTCACCGTTTGACATCAAGAACATCATGCAAGAAACAGCAACCTATCGATTGTGTATCTACATGGCTGCAAACGAGCCCTGTGCAGAAGATCTCCTCCCCAAGAACCGTCAAAACAACGTCTACGGCCATGGCGAAGTTCGTGCACTCGATGCGGTCTATGAGGCGGCAGAACGTGATTATGAATTCGATACATCGCTTGACGTCTCCCTTACATCTGAAATCGGAATCGATAGCCGTTACCACATGTTCCCGAATGATGCCTTGTCCTACAACGCATTAGGCGACGTCGACACCATACAATGGCGCAGCAACCACTTGCGTGATGACTGGTCGAACATCCACAGTTTTTCCCCGGGTGATACCACGGGCACACTCCAGGCTATCGATATCATTCATCAACTCGAGCATCTGCCAGGAATTGACGTGGAGGGCAACCACACGATCTCTTTCCGTGGAATCAAAGCCAACAACAGTGGGGGGCACTCCTCATCACCGCTCATCTCTGCAAACATTATGCTCATGGACACTGCAAGTGCGTTTGAGACCCAAGCCGAGTCATCAAATGGACTCTCGACCACATCGATTGCAATTGGCGTCATGTGCTTCATTATCATCTTCATCGTAGCCCTCCTTGTGGTCGGCGCGATCAGCGACAAAGAAGAAGGCACCTTCGCAGGTGTTGATTTCAAAGCCTTACAAGATGGAGACGAAACTGAAACGGCCGCGCCTTTGGTCGATGAAGGTTCGACCAAGGATTCACCTTAGGCCACCCTTTGGCGGCGTGTTGCCGGAGATAGTGACAAAAGGAGCAACGGTTTCATCCATCCATGCGATGGCTGAAGGACCCCGTGGGCAACCATCATCCTCGCGTCAACAGAGGTTACCGCTTTTTTCGACGGTTTTTCCGTTCCCTTGTCACGGTTTGGTTCCGCGAGGTCAACATCGTTGACGATGAAAATTTGCCCCCAGAGGGTGGTCTTATTTTCATTTCATGGCATCCAAGTGGTCTAATCGATCCGATGCTGATGAACGCTGCACTCCCAGGGAAAATTTCCATTATTGCAAAACACACCCTGTTCAAACTGCCGCTGATTGGGAGAATTTTACGCTCTGCTGGCGGAGTTCCCGTCGAACGTGCCCAGGACAGCAGTGACAAATCTGCTGCAAGCGCTCGCAATGCAAAAATGCTCTCTGGCATCTCATCCCTCGTTGCAAAGGGTGGGCGAATGATGATTTTCCCAGAGGGCACAACACATACAGAATCCAACGTCAAACAAGTTCGTTCTGGTGCTGCTCGTATCCTTCTTGCCGCACGGCGTGAGGCCGCACAGGAAGGTTATCCTGAGCCACAAATCGTCCCAATCGGTTTGCACTACTCCGATTCGCAGAGGTTTAGGGAGCGAGCAGCGGTCATCATCGAACGACCGATGGCCTTCCCCCAAATTCCCGAGGTGATTGAAGATGAAGGCGCTCAGGACACTGTTGATCGTGAGTGGGTGAGTGCTGCAACCAAGAGCATAGGTGTGGAATTACAACGGGCTAGCCTCTCAAAAACAACTTGGCGTGAACGCACGTTAATTTGGAAAGGGCGAAGTCTAGCCTACGCTGAGCGCATTCGGAAAACGGATGGTAAACTCAAGAAACCAAGTTATGCTCACGCAGTCCTCGGTGCACGCAGGGTTCGTGCGGGGTGGGACTTCATGTCTGCCAATCACCCTGAATTGGCGGCTGAAATTGTGGAGGAGGCAGAAGCACATTTCCAAGAACTCGATGAGAGAGGGATTACGCCCTTCGACGTCGATTCGAGACCGGAACGTCTCACGAAAGTAGGTTTTTCGAAAGCGTTCCTTTCATGGGCATGGGCTGGTGCTTGGATGTTTGGTTTGATCTCTTGGGGTGCCATGCTCGGCAACATCGTCCCCTACAAAGCGAATGCTTTGCTCGTCAACCGCATGAAAGCAAGGGGGGCAGATGGCTCTATCATTAGCACAATCAAGATCCTCTCTGCTCTCGTCTTCTTCCCGTTGTGGTGGATTCTTGCTTCATCGGGTGCGACCTGGTTGTTGCTCAACCCATCAAGCCCTGTCAATGAACTGCTTCAGTTGCATTGGCTGCTTGAGCCGTTGGCCAACCTTCCCACCTATCTTGTGTTCTGTGTTTTCTTCGTGTATTGGCCGCTTTCAGCCAAGGCACACTTGCGCTTATTTGCCAAGGTTGTGGTCAATTATCGCTCGCTCAAGCGATGGCAATCTTGGCGCGATGAAGAATTGAATTGGGACGAACTTGTTGCTCGCCAGCGCAAGTTAGCCAGCCGGCTTGTCAGCGTTGGCGAGGGTCTTATTCTTCCGGGAGATGAAGATTGGGTGGAGCCTCCGGCGGGCCAAGACGATGTTGTGTCGGTTCGCCTGAGGGCGAGCAGTGCTGCATGAGTGAAAAATATCCTACCCTATGTTGATATGCGGTGTTCTCCACGTCGCCGTAGGCGACAGACATGGTGGGCACCGAACACGTTGAAATGATTCCTGTTGCGAAGAAGGAAATTTGGTCTGCAGAGGTCAATGGAAGGGCTGTTGAAGTCCTTGCCCCATCGAACGCAGTTTTGCTTGATGTGTTGCGCGATGAAGTCGGCACACTTGGTGTCAAACGGGGATGTGATTTGGGAACTTGTGGATGTTGCACCGTCATGATTGACGGTACGCCCCGGCTTTCTTGCCTTTGTTTAGCTGGCCAAGTTGAAGGCTCTTCCATCATCACCGTCGAAGGTTTGGCGGATGGAGCACACCTTGCCCCCATTCAATCGTGTTTCGCTGAACATGGCGGTTCCCAATGTGGTTTCTGCACACCTGGCTTCCTTGTGACGGCTCAAGCGCTGTTGAATGAAAACAGTGCACCAACCAACGATGAGGTGGCTCTAGCAATCGAAGGAAACTTGTGCCGATGCACGGGGTATCAACAAATTATCGATTCCATCCAAGCGGCCGCAGCCATCCACCGGGGCGAAGCCGAACCAGCTCCACCTGCAAGCAATCCACACCCCGATCCACATCCAAGCGGGCCTGAAGAGCCGCAAATGCCTCCGGGCCATGCAAGGTGATTTTCATGTCTGGAGGCTATCGTCAACAACCCGGAGGGGCTGGAAAAACCATTCGTAAAGACGGCAAGCGTGTTGCCGGAAAACAAGCGTTCCCGCCACCAGGTTCCGGTGGCTCAAAGCCAGAAATGGCTCCACGGGATTTGGATTTCATTCCAGAAATGGTCGGTGGCAAAGAAGCACAACCAGCTGGCGCTCACATCCATGACCGCGCCCGAACCGGAACCACAGTTGGAAAGCCAACCGCCTTGGTTGACTCCAATGCAAAGGTGACCGGTCAGGCCTGGTACGGGGACGATGTACGATTGTCGAATGAAGTGATTGGCAAAATTTTGCGCTCACCTCATCACTATGCGAAAATCAAATCGATTGATACCTCAAAAGTCGAGGCCCTTCCGGGTGTTCTCGCCGTGGCCACAGGTGCAGATTCGCCCCATCAATTCGGTGTATTGCCCGTCACCAAAGACGAACACGCCATGGCAGTTGAGAAGGTCCGTCACGTTGGCGATCTTGTTGCTTGTGTCGCCGCTGTAGATGAAGCAACAGCGATGGCTGCTCTCAACCTCTTTGAGGTGGAATATGAAGTTCTTGAGCCGGTCTTCGATCCAAAAAAGGGATTGGAAGACACCGATGAGCCAATTCACTGGCGAGGCAAGTACCATTTGGCCCGTACCAATGTGCAAAAGCGTGTATTCCAGGAGTTTGGCGACCGCTCGTTGGTCGAGAAACCCCTCGCGTCATCTCATGGAAAATGGAACATGGCGGGGGTCCATCACGGCTTCACTGAACCCCATGCAGTGGTCGCTCATTGGGATCCCAATGGCAGACTTCAACTCTATACCCCACAACAAGTGCCTCATTACACCCACCGTGCCCTTGCGACAGTCCTTGATGTGCCAATGCACCAAATCAACGTCATTCGAACCTTCGTTGGTGGAGGGTTTGGTGGTAAATCGGATCCATTTCCTCACGAAATGTGTGCCGCAATTCTCTCAAGGAAATCCGGGCGACCTGTTCGCATCACCTTCGATCGAGAGGAAGTCTATTGGATCAATCGAGGCCGCCACCCTAGCCACATTGAAGTCAAGATGACTGCGGATGAAGAGGCCCGTATTTCTGGCTTCGATATTGATGCTCTCATCGATGGAGGAGGCTTTGCTTCCTTTGGTCACGTCACCTCGTATTACAACGGGGTACTGGCCACTGCTCCATACGAACTTGGGTCGTTCCACTACACAGGCGCACGTGTCTGGACCAACAAACCAGCCTCAGGTGCCATGCGTGGACATGGGGCTGTCAACACGCGATGCGCCGTTGAAGTTGGATTGGATGAAATGTCAGAGCAGTTGAAGGTCGATCCAATCGACCTGCGTCTGGCGAATCTTTTGCCACCTCACAGCCGAACCATCAGTGGATTTAGAATCACATCAAACGGCATGCGTGAAGCCTTGGAAAAGGTTCGTGAAGGATCTGATTGGGACAATAAGTTCCGTCAAATGCCACTTGGAAAAGGCATCGGCATTGGCTGTGGTTTCTTCATCTCAGGGTCCGGTCTCCCGATTCACTGGGATCCAAATCGGTTCCCACACGCAACCGTTCACATACAAGTCGACATGGATGGGGGCGTAACCGTTCACACTGGCGCTGCGGACATTGGTCAAGGTTCGACCACCGCTGTGGCTCAAGTGGTGGCTGAAGTGCTCGCTCTGCCCCTGGAGATGATTCATGTTCGAAGTCATGAGAGCGATACATCCCCCGTTGACCTTGGGTCATATTCAAGCCGTGTCACGTTCATGAATGCAAACGCTGCCATTCGTGCCGCCCTCGAGATTCGAGAGCAACTGCTCAAAGCAGCATGGGATGTGCTTGGCTACCACCCAAATAATTTGGTCCTCAACGACCGCCGTATTTACTACAAACACGACCCTGCGATTGGTATTTCCTACCTCAAAGCATTGCATAAAGCGCAAGAGGACAAAGGTGCACTCATCGCCAGCGGTGCTTACCGCTCCCCTCCGATGGGTGGCGTCCACAAAGGTGCGGCAGCAGGTCTTGCACCAGCGTATTCTTTCTCTGCCTACGTCGCAGAAGTTGATGTTGATGTTGAAACTGGTTTAGTCAAGTGCACCAATGTTTGGGCAGCTCATGATTGTGGCAAAGCGCTGAATCCGCTTGCAGTCAAAGGGCAAATCATCGGTTCTTGTCACATGGGTCTTGGACAAGTCCTGTCAGAGAAAATGGTGTACGGACGGACTGGTCACTTGCAGAATCCTAACCTTTTGGAATACAAGATTCCATCGGTTCACGAGATGCCCCATGTAGAGCCAATCATCATTGAGTCATGCGATCCAGAAGGGCCTTTCGGAGCCAAAGAAGCAGGCGAGGGACCACTCTTGCCTATTCTTCCAGCAGTCGTGAACGCCGTCTACGACGCAATTGGCATTCGATTGCGAGACCTTCCATTAACACCTGATGTTGTTTTCAAAGGCATCGAAAAAGGCATGAAAGCCGCCGGCGTTGTTGATCCGTTGGACCTTGAATCTCCAAGGGTCGAACACGGCGATCTACAACCGATTCTTGTCAAGCGAGCCGCTGAACACAAGAAACGCGATCGGTCTCGTCAACGCAGTGAAGACACAAGTCCGTATGTCAACGGCGTGTTGTTTGGCTTTGATCCAAATTTGCCGCTTGAGGACCAAGTTGAGGGCTGGCGCATGGCTACAGAACCCGATCCAGAACAGCTTGCAGCGCTTGGTTTGGCTGGAAAGGCTTGGCTCAAAAAAGAGCAGCGACATATGGGCGGTGATGAATGATGCTAATGCCTCCTTTTACCCTTCACCATCCAACCTCCGTCGATGCGGCATGTGAATTAGCAGCCGAATTAATTGCTGCTGGAGAAGCCTTCGATTGGGTTTCCGGTGGAACAGATTTGCTACCCAATTACAAGTGGCACATCAATCCAAAGCCTCATGTGATTTCGTTGGCAAAGATTGGCGGAACGACCACGATTTCGGGTACAGAGATGGGGTGCATGGTCCGTCTTGCAGACATCACTGAAGAGAATGGAGCCCACCCTGTAGTGGTCCAAGCTGCTTCCAAAGTTGCTTCATCATTGATTCGAACCAACGCCACACTCGGTGGAAATCTTTGCCTCGACACTCGATGTTTCTGGTACAACCAAGGCGAAGATTGGCGGCGTTCAATCGATTGGTGTCATAAAGCAGATTGTGGCACAGGCGCGGATTGCCGCGTCATCCCAAATCAGAACACTTTGTGTGTCGCCACCTATCAAGGTGACATTGCGCCGACGCTTATGGTGCTCGGAGCCAGTGTGCACCTCATCGGTCCCAACGGTGCGAGAACCTTGCCAATCGAGTCCTTTTACCAACTCGATGGTATGAAAAAGAACGTACTGGAAGAGGGTGAGTTCCTGCTCAAAGTTACCCTCCCCGAAGATGCGGCCATGCGCACAGGTTCGTATCAAAAACTCAGGGTCCGTGATTCTTGGGATTTCCCAGAAGCAGGCGTAGCCGCATCCTGGGTCGCAGGTGATCCTTCCTCGCTGCGAATTGCAACCACGGCGCTCGAATCAATTCCTCGCACCCATCCTGAACAAGTCGAAGAGGTCCTGAAACCTGGTTGGGAAGGTGTAGACTCAGTCAAGGTACTTTCAACAGCGGTTCAAAAGAGCGTCAAACCAGTCAACAACACTGCTTTACCGCCCCGTTACCGCCGTTCAATGGTGCGAGTGTTGACCAAGAGAGCCCTACAAGGGATGCTGGAGTGATTGAGATGATGGTACGCCGCTCGGTTTTATTGTTGACCACTGCACTTCTTCTCGTCGGTCTCGGCCTTCCTCCTACCGTGATGGCCCAAGACCAGTTTGAGGCACCAAGTTGGACGCTTGGTTGGTCCACGGACATGGACAATGGGTACACCGTGAGTCTTGATGAGGATTGGGACATTGAAGGCGAACTTGTTGCTTACGTCGAAAACACAAGGATGAGTCAAATTCAGTTGGATTTGACCTATGATGTCAACTCATGGGTTCCATGGTCCATCGATGCCCCTGAATCAATTACGGTTGCAGCCGGTGAAAACAAAAGCATCACGCTCACGCTTTCGAAGGCTGTTGACGATGACGGCGTTCGTGAATACAATCCGGACAACACGTCGACGTTAAGCATCATGGCGGATGAAAAAGTGGGTGAGACCTCTGCTGGGAATCAAGAAATCGACGGAACAGTAAAACTTCCTAAAGTCTTTAATTTGCGTCCAGAAATTACCCCATCAAACGATGAGCTGCATGCTGGTTCCTCGGTAGCAATTTCGATGCAAATGGTGAACCTTGGTAACGCCAATGACGCCGTCAAAGAAGCAACGGCTCAAGTCCGCAGCTGCCCTCATCTTTCCGTGGATGGGCTTGATGCGCTCGAGAACACGGTCGTGGAGCCCACTGGGGCTCGAAACGGCAAGGATTCCTTTGCCACACTCACGCTTGTTGCTTCAGAGAGCCAACCAAGGCGGACATGTGAAGTGACTATTTCCATCGTTTCAGAAGGCGACAATGCTGCGCGCAGTGTGACATTTGATGTCGAGGTCTTTGCATACGAAGAAGAAGATCAACCGGCCAATTCTGATGACAGTTCGGATGATGACGAGGACTCCAGCAACGGCCTAAGCGTTGAATCCAATACACTACCCGGCATGTTTGCAGTTGAAGCGATCGCCATGATTGCAGCGGGAGGACTCCTGCGCCGGAAAAAGACCGAGATGTAAAGAAAAGTCTGCTTTTCTTACATTCCAAGCGGCCAAATCTCCATTTTAACGGGCACAGGAGGTATATCAACCCCTGCACGGTTCGATTTTCATTGGAGCACCCATGGAGAACCATTATGAGTGGAGCGAAGTTCCGACAGATGTCTTTACGAGTAAATACTACGCGGGACGAGAGAAAGGAGGGTGAATTATGGCGGAAACAGAGCGGCAAAAACTCTCCATTGAGTCATGGCTCAAAATCGGGTTGATGGCCTCTCTTGTTCTCTCTGTAGCCCTCATTAGCCTTGTCAGTCTCGACAAGCAAACAGTGCTCTCGCCTTACGCAAACGCAGACGATGCGTACTCCGAGCAACAATTGACCTCAATGCGCACCGATTTTTCTGACAGCGACTTCTCAATCGCCAACACAATGTCAACTCCAATGCTCGTGAACGATTGGCAAGATCCTCATCGAACCATGCTCGTAATCGCAGGGCCCGAAAAGCCATTCGATGCTGCAGAGGCATCTGCAATCTATGACTTTGTCACCAAGAAGGGCGGTAAAGTGGTCTTGGCGGCCAATTCCACCAATGCACAACTCGTTGCTGATCAATTTGGAGTCAAGTACTTCGGAGATATGGTTCTCGATGATCAACGATACTACGAGATGACTGACAAACTCGACGAGCAAGTCCCTGGCGATTACCGTCGAGTTTGGGCTGCCGCCAGCATACAAGCTAATGTCACCGAAATGGGCGATGAGCGCTTGATTCCGTGCAGTCAAGGAAACCTCGACCAAGGCATCGTCAGCAACTGCCGGCTTCCAGTTTTGTTCCACCGTCCGACCGCAATCCAAGTCCTCGACGACCAAACAGACACAAACAGGGATGTCAACGTTCTCGCCGCTGCTTCGACCTCTGCCGTAATCGTGACTGATTCAAGCAATCTTGACATCAACAGCGACAAGAATCCGACGCTTGGTGAAGGAAAGACGGGCCTCATCGTTCGAATCGACTATCCAGGCATCGAGGTTCTCGATGTTACTCAGAACAACGATCAGGGCGACGTAAGCGTCACTGGTTCAATCGTCTTTGTTGCAGACCACTCAGTGCTTGCAAACCACCTATGGGACAAGAACATCGCCGAGGAACTTGGCTACCAACAGTGCGACTCTCCCTACTATGTCCAAGAGGGTCATAACTGCTGGAACTCTGATTCTGACGGCCTTTCCGATGCCCAAGGGGATACCACTTGGTACGGAAACTCGCAATACTTCACCGCCCTGATGATCGACATGATGGAAAGGGACAATGAAGACATCTCCACAAGGGTCACTTCATTCAATGACAATTTCTTCATCGTCTTCGATGAGAGTCGTCACATCGCCAGCCCTCTCTCCGCCCCGTTTACAGAAGCTATGGGTGCCATCGTTCTCTTGACAAGCGATGTTGTGCTCAAGTGGCTCATCATCCTCAATCTGTTTGCTTTGCTCGCGATTGCAATCATGGTCGTTCCAGAAAAAGAAAACTGGCGACACGTGTTCGATCTTACTCGATTCCGAGAGCGTCCAAACAAAGTGGACGCCGCTCAATACCAAATGCGCACCCGTGAGGCTTTGTTGTCCAAGGTGCGCCAGTTCAATGATTTGACGCGTGATGAATTCATGCG
>QQSI01000023.1 GCA_003602645.1 Candidatus Poseidoniales archaeon
AGTCCTGCCTCGCGCACTTTACCTTCTACAACCAAGTGCGCTCGTGCAATTCAACGTTGATCGGTGATGGTGCACTTTGATAGCCACCTCACAAAAAAACGCAAAACACCAGCAAAGAACATGAAGGGCCGGCGCTGGCCTTCCCTATGAGGGAAAGCATGGTCGTCTTGTCGGGGAGCAACTCACGCCTACTGGCGACTCAACTTGCAGAATCCCTTGGCTGGGAGCATCATTCGCTTGAAACACGCAGATTTCCAGACTCGGAGGGATACATCCGCATCCCTACCGAAGTGATTGAAGCTGTGAGGAAAGAGCCTGTCGTCCTGGTGTCGAACACCTTTCCGGACGCTGGAATTGTCGAAACGTTGCTCATGCTTGAAGCCATCAATGATGTCCGGAAGGGCAACCTCGAAAATTTGAGGGAAATCGGGCCACAACAATTGGAAGATGTGGGCCCAGGAACCCTCCTTGCTGTACCATATTTCGGATATTCTCGCCAAGACAAGAGGTTCAAGCCCGGTGAAGCGATATCGGCCCGGGCGATTGGGCATCTTCTCGCATCTCGATGTGACGGCATCATCGTCTTTGACTTGCATGCCCCGAAGGTTCTCCAAGATCTCCCGGTTCCTGTTGCGTTCACATCGGCCATGCCTGAACTGGCGCAGCATCTTCAACAAACGGTCAACCCCGATTTCATTCTCTCACCAGACAAAGGGGCCATCGATAGGGCGTCCGCTGTTGCGCAAGCCATTGATTGCGAATTTTCCTACCTTGAAAAAACTCGGATCGATGCACATACCATCGTACACAAGGCGAAGAATTTGGATGTCGATGGGAAAATTGTTGCCATTGTGGACGACATGATCGCAACTGGAGGCACAATTTGCCGTGCTGCTGAAGCCCTTAGAAGTCAAGGTGCGGTTGAAGTTCACGCAGCGTGTTCCCACGGTTTATTCACCGGAGGAGCCATTGCCCGCCTGATTCGCTATGTCGACGGAGTTCATGCCACTGGCTCCCTTGCAAACCCCCGCGATGTCATCTCCGGAGGGCCCGCACTCGCTCGAGGAGTGAATGAATTATTCACGACCCTTGGGTGGGATTAACTGGTTCGCAGTGACCCGTTTGTAAGAAAAAAAAGGCCAAAGAATCACCTTGATTTTACAATTCATGCACGTCGGTTCTATCCGTCGTGTTTATATCCGCGAGGTTCTGCGCATGGATTGCCTTAACATGAGGAAGAAGTGAATCCAATGAGTGTACACGTGCGATTTGAAACCCCCGAAGAAGTATCTGACAAGATCTATGACATGCTGCAAGCCAACAACAATGGCCGCCTGAAGAAGGGCAGCAATGAAGTGACCAAGACCGCAGAGCGCGGCACTGCTCAATTCATTGTTCTCGCAGTTGATGTCAATCCACCTGAACTCCTCGCTCACATCCCATTGATCTGTGAAGAGAAAGGCATCCCATACGGATACGTTCCATCTCAAGAATACCTCGCCAAGGAAGCTGGACTTCCTGACGGTGTCAAGACCGCATCCATTGCAGTCATGGAAATCACCAAAGGCGCACAAGAAAAGTTCACTGAAGTCGTTGATTTGATCAACGGCCTCAAGGCTTGAACCTGAAGTTTGGAGGCGAAAAACATGAGCGAAGAACTCAATGGATGGCCAGCTGAAGTCGTCGAAATCGTCGGCCGCACCGGTATGACCGGTGAGGCTACTCAAGTCAAGGTCCGTGTGAACGATGCACCTAATCCACGAGACGTTGGGCGAATTATCTCCCGCAACGTCCTCGGTCCAATTCGTGTCGGCGACATTTTGATGCTCAAGGACACCGGTCGTGAAGCCCGTAAGCTCAACTCGAGGTGAAGTGAATGCCTGAACGTAGAATCTGTACTTTTTCCGGTGAAGAAATTGAACCTGGCACGGGCATGATGTTCGTTCGCCGTGACGGTAGCGTCATGTGGTTCAAGAACTCCAAGGCTCGCAAGAACATGATCAAACTCAAGCGAAACTCTCGCCGAGTCAAGTGGACCCGTCACTTCGTCAAGGGCGGCATTTGAAACGCTCGTATTTGCCACTGAGCAACCATTCCGTGAATACGGAAACAATTCAATCACCCACCTAGGCCGTATGGCTCATAAAGGGGGGTCCAGTCGGACGGTTTGGTGAACACCATGGAAACAACCTATGTTATGATCAAGCCTGACGGCGTACAACGTGGACTAATTGCAGAAATTTTGGGGCGCTTCGAGCGAAAAGGGCTGAAGCTTGTCGGGCTCAAGTCGGTCGTGCCAAGTCAAGAAACAGCAGAAGCGCATTACGAAGTTCACAAAGAACGACCATTTTATCCTGGACTCATCAAGTTCGTGACCTCTGGTCCTGTTGTGTGCATGGCATGGTCTGGAAAAGACGCCATCACCGTAGCTCGAACCCTTATCGGTTCAACCAATGGACGCGAAGCAAGCCCTGGAACCATCCGTGGCGATTTCGGTATGGATATGGGCTTCAACATGATTCACGGCTCGGATGCTGCGGAAACCGCAGCCTTCGAACTTGGACTTTGGTTCCCTGAAGGCCTTATGGAATGGGATCAAACAATCACCGCTTGGGTTTACGAGTGAGTGCACCCCCATCAGGAGTTTGAGGTGATGGCATGGACGAAACCGAACAGGATTCGCCCGAAGAAGTGACCGTAGAACGTGGTCATAACCGCCAACCAATTGTCTCTGTCCTTGGCCATGTTGATCACGGAAAAACGAGCGTTCTGGATTTGGTTCGTTCGGTTGGCAGCGAACGGCAAGCGAGCGTCATGGATCGTGAGGCTGGTGGCATTACTCAGCACATCGGAGCGACTGAAGTCCCTGCTGAAGTTCTGAACAAAACGTGTGAAGCAATGCTTGGAGGAAAGAAATTCAAATCACCAGGATTGCTTTTCATCGATACACCAGGCCATCACTCCTTCGTCAGTCTGCGCAACCGAGGCGGTTCAGTCGCAGACATCGCTGTCCTGGTGGTCGATGTGATGGAAGGTTTGCAGCCTCAAACCATTGAGAGTCTAGAAACGCTCAAGGAAACCAAAACACCGTTTGTCATCGCTGGGAACAAAGTCGACCGAATCCATGGCTGGCGCACCAAACATGGACGTTCGTTCATGGAGTCGTTCAAAGACCAGCGCGAAGATGTTCAGTCCTTGTTTGAGGACCGGTATTGGAAATTAGTAAGCCAGTTTTCAGAACATGGATTCAACATTGAACGCTACGACCAGATCAGGGATTTCCGCCAAAATGTTGCCCTTGTCCCTATGTCGGCCAAAGACGGTGAAGGCCTTCAAGACCTTCTCGCCGTTACTGTTGGACTGGCTGAACGCTTCCTAGAAGACCGCTTAACCGACACGCTTGGTACGCCCGAGGGGACCGTTTTGGAAATGAGGGACGAGGTGGGCATGGGCAAAACCATCGACGTTATTCTTTACCGTGGGGAACTCAAAATTGGAGACACCATCATGGTCGCAGCAAACGATGGCCCATTTTCAACCCACATCAAAGGACTCAAGCGTCCAAAAGGCATGTCTGAAATGCGAGACGCTGGGAAACGTTGGGTTAATTTCGACAAAGTCGAGGCCGCCTGTGGAGTCAAAATTGTCGCTCCAAAGCTTGAGAACACCATTGCTGGAACCACTCTTTACAGAGCCAACACCGAAGAAGAGCGAGAGCATGCCGAAACTGCCATTCGTCAAGAATGGCGTGCCATCTTCGACACAATGCCAATCATGTGCTCAAAGTGCAACGAAGTGTTCCCACGTACAGATTTCAAAGAGCACACTCGTAAGGGGGCCTGCAGAGGGGCAGAAGAAGAACGCAAGGGTGTGGTCATCAAAGCAGACACTGTGGGTGGACTGGAAGCGCTTGGGTTTGAACTCGCGAAACTGAAAATTCCAGTGCGGCAAGCAACAGTGGGTCCTGTCAATAAACGCGATATCCTCATGGCGCAATCCGCACAAGACCCGCTCAACAAAGTGATCCTTGGTTTTTCAGTCAAAGGAAACTCCGAGGTTGCAGAGGCATTGGGCGCTGAAGATGCAGAAATCAAGTTCTTTTCGGGCAGCATCATCTATCACATTCTCGATGCTTACGAAGCGTGGCGAGAAGAAACTGCTGAGCAGATGGCGGCAGCATTACGAGAATCACTGGTTTACCCGGGCCGACTTCTCTACCTCAAGGACCACACATTCCGAGCAAAAGGCCCAGCCATTGTCGGTATGCGCGTGGTTGGTGGAAGGGTTCACGTCGGCCAGCGCTTGATGAAAATGGACGGAACCCCTGTTGGCCAAATCAAGAGTCTGCGCACCCGTGCTTCAGAAGACGTGAAGGAAGCGAACCAAGGCGACGA
>QQSI01000024.1:0-2400 GCA_003602645.1 Candidatus Poseidoniales archaeon
GCACAAAATACGTCCAAATCATCCTGTGGCGATGTACCGAACAGAAGACTCCAGCCGCCTTCCTCGCCCTCACATGCTGCCTGAATGATTTGTTCTAACTCAGGCAGAACGCGCTGCAACCCCGAGGGGTTGTGAGCGGCATCGAGGAGGTAAGGGTGGTGGCCGGTTGCTTGAACCGAAAGGTGCTGCATGCGCGCTGGCCACCTCACCGTTTTGTTCGCCAACTGAAGGTGCTTCTTTGGCAAATCAACGGCTGTGAATAAGGCCTCGGCCAGAATCATCGCTTCTTGACGAACAGAAGATTCACCCGGAATCTCAACCCATTGAGTTTTTGCAGGCACTCTTGATTCGCCCAGTGAGGGTTGACCGGCCATACTGGCTTCTTCGAGCATTGCATCTTTCACGGCAGCATCGCTCGGATTACGAATCAACAACCGTCCACCAGGGCGGGCTATTGCTGCTTTTTCCTTGGCGATGAGAGGAAGAGAGGACCCAAGCACATCCTTGTGTTCGGCACTTAGGGATGTCACGAGGCAAACGGTTGCCGGACCTGAGCGTGTGGCGTCTTTCCTTCCGCCGAGACCAGTTTCTAGAATCAGCACCTCGACACCCGCATCGCTGGCACACTGCATTGCGACAAGATAAGTCACTTCGAAGAAGGTGAGAGGGATTTCTGGTTCTTGTTTCGAAGCGCTACGAACCTTGTTCACGGCTCGATTAAACGTGGGAGCGTCAATTGGGATCCCATTGAATCGTATGCGCTCTTCGACTCGCACCAAATGAGGGGATGAAAAGAACAGATTTGAAACTCCAGAAAGCGACAAGGATCCCGCCATCAAGGCGCAAACTGTGCCTTTGCCGTTGCTTCCTGCGACGTGGATGATGTGTTCGGGCTGATGAGGCAGGCTAAGTCGCTCCAATGCAGCCTTTGTGTGGTTCAAGCCGAGGGCCATGCCTCTGTTTTTCGTGCTGTTTAACCACGCTCGAACATCGTCCAAAGAAGCCCCCTCCGGTTGTTGGATAGCCCCTTGGTGAATAGCCTCTTGCCTTTCGACAACAACACCATTGTATCGCCCCCGTAGGGGGCGTATGGAATCACCATGCTGATATGGGAACGCACGCTCCGATAGGGCATGAGCAACGACAACACGGCCTCACCCGGTGGAAAAAAGGCCTCGGGCAAAGAGTCCAAGGCGTTCAAGGCCGTCGAAGCTGAACTTCGTGCTGAAGACAGTCTGCTTCACATGATGAGAGAACAAATGACCTCAATGTTGGGCATGATGGGCATGTTCATCCTCACCATCGCGATTGGACTTTACATTCGGCCGTGGTACGATGTTGCAGGATTGCATGCTTTCGGGGAATCTGGAGCAACTCAAGTTCGATACATTTTGCTTGAATTGGTGATGATTTTTATCTTTACAGCGTTCATTCTTGCCCTTGCAAAGTACAAGAAAGACTGGATTATCAAGTACGGAATCATGGGCGTGTTGTGCCTTGCTTTGATGTATTCCACTGTGCCCTTGGCACACATGGTGATGATCGATTTGGATTCGGAACCCTATGAAATAGAAGCAACCACGGAATTCGAAAGTGCCTACATTGGCCACAGCGGCTATGATGGTCATTTCATGAGTGAAGTGACTGGGGGCGAGGGCACCTGGGGTGAAAACGTCAGTTTCTACAAGGGCCACTCAATGGTGGGCGAGGAGCCAACATGGACCAACCAACATGTTCGCTACCCGCACAGCGATGAGTTCACGCTCCATGTGAGCGTGGATGAAGATGTGTTCACTTTTGCCAATGGGGCTTGGGTGTGGTACGTCAACGCTGAAACCGGTGAAACAATCGATTCCTATACCTGCATGCAAACCACTACCATCGATGGTGAAGAAGAGTTCACTGGTTACCTTGCAGCGCTGGGAACTGGTTGCATGGTTGGATTCCACACCAACGATGCAATGTACATTATTGATGAAGGAAACTTCCTCCATCGTTTCAACACATTCGAAGAAACCCCTGGACTCATGATGACGCAGGCCAAATGGCGACTTCCATTTGGACTTGATGCCCACCTTGGCACCCTACATACCGAAGTGATTGCGGAAGATAAGGTCCTGATTGCGACCCCAACAATGGTGGCTGTCATCTTACTGGAAGAAACTGCCCCCGCCTTTGACTCAAACCTGCCTGATATCAATAACATGGCAACGGTTCTGTTCCAACACAACGCTTCAAGCAAGTTCACCTCAGCCGACTTCGGACCTTCTCCATGGTCCACAACTCCATACGATCTTGCCTCAAACCAAGAAGGATTGATCTTGTTAGGTGAAGAAAACGGGGACGTGATTGGGTTTGAATGGAATGCAACACAGGACACGGAATTCACCCCACAAACCA
>QQSI01000024.1:2573-4542 GCA_003602645.1 Candidatus Poseidoniales archaeon
TGGTTTGCGAACACAACCGACAATCAAACACACTTCCACGCCCTGTACAGCACGGAATCAACCACAATCAACTCCGGACTCATCACCGAGGACATGGACGTCGTCAGCGGCCTGCAACTCTATGATGTCCCCCTCATTCTCGGCGTCATCGTAGCGTTGGTGCTCATGGTGCTGCTCTATGTGCACAGTGAATGGTATGTTGTCAACACGGTTGGCGTGCTGGTTGGTTCGGGTGTTGTGGTGATGCTCGGAGTGGCGTTTGTCCCAACCCTCATCATCGTGTTCATGATTGCAGCCGCTATTTACGATGCGTGGGCCGTGTACAAATCCAAACACATGCTGGATCTAGCAGATACCATGATCAATTTACGATTGCCAATCCTTCTGGTTGCACCGCAAGAAAAAGGCTACTCGTTCGTTGAAGAAACTTCATCGATGAAAGATCGTGATGCGCCTGCTCCTGCACCTTCCAAGGGTGCGCCCAAGAAACAGAAAGGAAAGGATGCCATGTTCATGGGACTCGGCGACGTGATTTTCCCAGGTATGCTGGTTCTTTCAGCCGCCCAATGGTTAGATTCAACTGGAGCGTTTGCCGTGGCCATCTCAACACTGGTTGGAGGTTTGGTTGGTTATTTCGCATTGATGACCTATGTGGCACGAGGACGGGCTCAAGCAGGATTGCCTTTGCTGAACGGCGGTTCCATCTTAGGCTACGTGATCGGAGGCTACATCTTCATTGGATCAGCCATCTTTGACTTTGGAATTTCAATTTGAGGTGATTCATCATGCTCGACATCAATCTGTTTAGAACAACGCCCGAAGTCATTCGCAACGATCACGACAAGCGAGGGATTCCACACGACAACATTGACCGTGTGATTGAATTGGACCAGACATGGATTAACCTCCAACACGAGACAAATCAACTGCGTGCGACAAAAAACGCTGCTGCACGTGGCATTGGAGCTGCAAAGAAATCTGGCGACGAAGCCGAAGCGCAACGCATTCTAGCAGAGGTTGCAGACCTTGGGGCTCAAATTTCTGATCTAGAGCGCAAGACGGATGAAGCCGTTGAAGAACGCGACCGACTGCGGATGCGGATCCCTAACATCCTTCATGACGATGTACCAAAAGGCGCTGATGAATCTGGTAATACTGTGCACAGCATTCATGGCGTCAAACCAGAATTCACCTTTGATGCTCGTACGCACAACGAATTGATTGAGATGAATAAATGGGTCGACTTGAAGCGTGCAGCGAAGATTGTTGGGAGTCGCTTCTTCTTCCTCAAGGGCGATTTAGCCAGATTAGAATTCGCCCTACAACAGTATGCAGTGGACTTCATTCGCCAAAGAGGCTACACCTTTGTCCAACCGCCAGTTATGATGAATCGAGAAGCCTACGAAGGCGTGACCGACCTTTCCGATTTTGAAACCGTCATGTATGGGATTGAACCGGACAAGTACTACATGATTGCAACTTCAGAACACCCGCTTACAGCCATGTTCATGGGTGAAACAATTCCAGAAGCAGATTTACCATTGCGAATGGTTGGTGTATCTCCGTGCTTTCGACGCGAAGTTGGTTCCCACGGACAATCAGACCTCGGTATTTGGCGAGTTCACCAGTTCACAAAAATTGAACAAATCATCATTGCAAGCCCTGAACAGTCGTGGGAATTGCAAGAAGAATTGTTGCAAAATTGCATTGATTTGTGGGACGCACTCGGCATGCACTACGAAGTGGTGAACATCTGCACGGGTGACATGGGCACGGTTGCAGCAAGAAAGTACGACCTTGAGGCTTGGATTCCCGGTGCGGATCAATACAAAGAGATCGTATCCTGCTCGAACTGCACCGATTACCAAGCCAACCGACTTCAAATCAGATATGGTCAGCCTGGCCATTCAGGTCAGCCCATAGCACATACACTCAATTCAACCGCTGTAGCCACCTCTCGAGCCCTCGT
>QQSI01000025.1 GCA_003602645.1 Candidatus Poseidoniales archaeon
TGTGGCCTCAAACCAGGGGCTTTCGTTCACACCATTGGCGATGCACACCTCTACAGCAACCACCTTGAGCAAGCCAACCTCCAAATCACCCGAGAACCAATGGCGCTACCACGGCTCAAGCTCAATCCAGATGTGATGGACATCGACGGATTCACCTACGAGGATATCGAGGTCATCGGTTACGAACACCACCCACATATTTCCGCTCCAATTGCAGTGTGAGGTGTTGAGATGTTCACAATGATTTTTGCATGCGACACCGAGGGTGCAATCGGTAAAGATGGCGACCTCCCATGGAGGCAATCAAGTGATTTGCAACATTTCAAGCAAGTCACAATGTCGAAAACAATCGTCATGGGAAGAAAAACATGGGACAGCCTGCCTAAGGCTTTGCCGGGTCGGCGAAACATTGTGATGTCACGCACTGCTCGAGAGGATGTTGAAGTGCTGGATTACGACTCAATCATCGCCCTGGGTGAAGACGAGGAATTGATGATCATTGGTGGTGGGGAAATTTACGCCCTGTTCATGGAACACACCAAGGAGATTCACAAAACCATCATCCACACCACCGTCGAGGACGCAGACACCTATGCACCTTCCATGGAAGGTGAAGGCTTCCACCTGATTGGGGAGCGTCATGTTCCTGCTGGACCGAGGGACGAACATCCCATGACGTTCCAACACTGGATTCGCTNATCACTCGTCGGGCGAATATTCTGTCACGCGGAGGCCCAAGCGGCCCTGGCGTGATGGGCGCTCCATGATTTTAGCGTACTTCGCCTCAAACGCTGCCTTCAAATCAACTTCCATGGCCACGGCATGGCCCATCATCAAGAGCAGGACATCGGCCATTTCTTCTGCACAATCTGCAAGGGGTTTTCCTTTGGTCACCGCTGCTGCGAATTCACCAAGTTCTTCCACGGTAAGAGCGATTCTATAGCCCATATCGTGGCCGTTATTGGCTTCAAAATCATGCTTGTGATGGAAGGCAGCGACCTTCTTCATCATAACATCCCATTCATGTTCGGGTTCATGTGCCATCCACTCATCGACGCTCTTTCCTTGCATAGCATGGCGTTTCATCGAAGGAGAATAATGCCTTCGATGTTCATTCTGTGAGCAAGTGAAGCATGCAGGCCCAAACGGGCGCCAGCCTTCGGTTGGCTTGGGAAGACACGCTGTGATGATCAAGGTCTTGACTCGCATTCCCAGGCTCACGCCCAGCAGCCCAGTTTGAAGAAATACACACGGCAGCGTATGGAAGGTTCACCTCTCGTGCCAGTTTGACTTCCCTTGGCATGGTCATGCCAACCATGTGGCCACCAAGCGCATCGATGGCGTCAATTTCTGCCTTCGTTTCAAAATGCGGGCCTTGAGCAAGCCAGTAGGTGTAGCGCATACGTTCGTGTGCCTCGAAGCCTTGAGATGAGCGCAGCACCATTTCAAGCGCTTCGTTAAGGGTCGAATCAAAAGGTTCGGTAACTGATGTAAACACTGCAGCATCGTCATGAAACGTGCTCTGATGACCAGTGAAATCGATGTACTGGTCCGCTAAGGCAACTTTGCCAGGTGGGAAATCTTCAGGAATTGCACCAACAGAGCAGACCGCCATCACTGCTTCGCAACCTGCGTCGAGCAAGGCTCGAATGTTCGCACGATGCTCAATCATGTGCGGTGGGCGACTTGGAGCACCGTTATTGTGATGGCGTTGAAGAAAGATCAGTTGCTTCTTCTCATCGCCTTCTGACAATTCAATGCACGTCAATGGCACTTCACCGTATGGCGTCTCGACGGTGACCGCATCGCGCTGCACCAGTGCGAGTCCGTGAGCAGACAGTTGTTCGCCCAAGGTCATGTCAATGAGTCCCGTACCACCAATCACACCGAGTCGTTGCATGTTCATTCCACCTCGTCTTAGTTGATATCAAACCTGTGGCCCCTCAGCCACGGGGACCTTGCTTTCGCTGGTCATACAAACGAACCGAAGTTCGTGGGCTTCACTCGTTGAGGCGTGCGATCAAGTCTGCCTTCTTTCCAGAGACAGGCTTTCCAGCGGCCTTGAGCAATTCCTTCAACTCAGC
>QQSI01000026.1 GCA_003602645.1 Candidatus Poseidoniales archaeon
GACTGAGCATTTCAACGCTTGATCAACCATACCGCTTGAAGGAAGGACGTTCAAACTGCTTTGCTGAAGGACTGGAAGCGTAGCGTCAACAACAACGACGGTGGTGCTGGCGCTGTTTGTGTTGCCAGACGAGTCGGTCACGGTGAGCACAACTTCGTGCGAACCGATGGTCTGCCATGACACCAAGATGGAGTTGTTTTGGCCATACAACGTACCGTCAAGGGTCCATGCGCACAAGGAGACTTCGTGGTCATCACTGCTGCTGTCACAATTGAGCGTCAATGCATCATTGACAAGCAAACGCCAGCCGCCTGCATTGGGTTGGCCGTTCCCACCGATCCGTGCCACAGGTTCGACCACATCGTTGACGTCAATCGATGCCGTGGTTGATGCCATCTCCCCGGTTGGAGAAACGACCCAAAGCGTCACAGTTCGCTCGCCGGGCGTGGCCCAACTGGCCGTTGCCTCCCAACCGGTGGCATCAGCGTCGTTGTTGGCTGTTCCATCGTTATCCGAGTCGATCGATGCATCAAAGTCCCATAGGGCTGAATCGATTTGATTGAGGCGGTTTGGTGTTGACATCGCATCGAAGGCCACCGATGCTCCGATTGTTGTCGAGCCGTTGGCGTCGGTGTTGATGATTGGATTCAAGGTGGGTGCAAGTTCAACCCGAACGGTCATTCGGACGTCAACTGTCCCATCTGCCCCACCAACAGGCGTGTCTGTGTTATCGGCAATGAGCACCAGAACTTCGCCGTCCAATTCGTTTGGCACAATCCAAGAAAAGGAGGATGAACCTTGCACGGATTGAAGGGAGGCTCCAGTGATCGAAAGGGTCCCTACGCCACCCGAAGTGTAGAGGTCATTCATGTTCTGAGTTTGGAGGTAGACATCGCCTTGTCCCTCGAGCGACCACGCAGTGACGACCACGGTGGTACCAGCATCAAGACGCAAATCGTCGCCTGAAAGAAGGGTCGAATAACTGTCAGTCTCCATTCCAATGAGGTCATGGAATGGAGTCCAGTAGGCCTCATTGATTGCATTCACGCTTAGGCTTGCTCGGCTGTCGTTTCCGCCTAAGTCACCTAGGCCTTGGTCGCCGTCATGGTCGAGGTTATCGAGGACAATGTACCAGGTCTTTTGCGAAATTGAGGATGGGACCTTCCAATGGAAGGAGAACGAACCGAGGGCCGTTTCTGTAGAGGGCACTGGTTCGAAGGAAGAACGGTAGGATTGGCCTAAATCATAGGGCTGAATGGTGTTTTGATCAAAGACCAGAACGTCCATTGCATCGTCAATGATGTTGATGTTGATGTCAAACACATCGCCGGGCATCAAAACGCCGAGAGACACTTTGACGCACTCGCCATCCGAGATTGCATCAGCACTGGAAAATGCAGCAACCGTGGTCTCCGTGCAGTTTGGAGCGGCCCGACCGGAATCTGCGAATGCAGATGGAGGCACCAAGAGCATGATGAACAGCATAGCCACACAAACAGAGGAACGCATGGCCTGCTGTTGTTCATCGCCCACTTGAATGATGTGGAAGAATGAGTCAGGCAGCCCAGCCATCGCCCGTCCATGACAGATGGGTCGTTTGGCCGCTTGAGCCCAAAAGAATTCGGTCACCGTCCTTGGCTACTGAGATGGTCAAACTGTTGTTTGCATCTTCCTTTGTCGCTTCGTCCAAAGGCACAGTTGGGTCCTTGATTCGCGCACTGAAGTGAGTCAACACCAGATGGTTAGCCCCACACGAAAGTGCGGTTCTCGTGGCACCAGTTGCCGTGGAATGCAAGTGTTCTGTGGCGTGATCTTTGGTGTCGTCCAAAAAGGTCGCCTCGTGAACGATGACATCCACTGCACTCAATGCTTTGATTCCGGGGGCTTGTTCGGCTGTGTCGCCTGAAACCACCAAACGCCTAGGTTCAATTGCTGCTGAACGGAATGAGGATGCTGCGAGTGACTCACCGTTGGCGAGGGTGATGTCTCTGCCCTGACCCAATTCTGTTTGTTGTGCAGTCGTGAGCCGAAGTTCAGCTGCTTTGAGTCGATTGAACTTGCCTGCTTTTTCTTTGGTTTCAAACATCCAAGCGCAGGACGGAACCGTGTGCGTGGTTGCCAATGGCACGATGTTGACATGACGCCAACCTTGTGGTTGTGGCAAAGAAGGGATTTGAGCAGCCGTTTGTGATGTTGGGTCAAGTTCAATCCATGAATCCGCCTGAACATCACCAAGAATCCAACGAACTTCGTAGCCTAATTGGGTGCTTGTTGCCCCGAGCGAATGCCATGATTGCATTTGACGGGCGAGTTCTGCTGGAGGTGCCGACTCTGGAATCGCTCTGCCGTCTGTGAGAGCGTCAAGCACCTCAGTTGATGTTGGCCCAACAATGAGCAGAGGCCGTGTGCGTCGGTCCAAGGACATGGTTTGCAACCAAGGTAAGAGCCCCCATGTGTGGTCAAGATGACCATGGGTCAGGCACACGACATCAATCCGTGCCGCCCTCAAGGAACCGGTCGGCGTGTGAAGTTTCAATCGCTTACGTTGTTGAGCGTAGCGGATCTGAAAACCCTCGCCTGCATCGATGACAGCAATACCATCTTCGCAGGAAAGGAGGCTGCCGCTGACATCACGAGCACCTGCAGGCCGAGCAGATGCGGTCCCAAGAATGTGAAGTTCCAACCAAATCACATCCTCAAGAGTTCATCGGTATTGGCGTTGGTGGGAACCACCGCAGCAGTACAATTTGATCCACCGCACGAATCCAACGCCATGGAATGGCAATGTGAACAGAGCCTTCAACAAGAGCTTCATCAGGATCTCGAACAAAAAGATGGGTGCATTGCAGCCCATTCGCATCAACGACTGCGTCGTGAACAACACCCAAGCGGCGTCCGTCTGGTAAGAACACCTCAAGACCCGTCAAGCGGGAAACGGTGTCTTCACCTCGAACCATGGTTGAGCCTCGTATCTGCGAAGGGGGCACGGGCGATAAATCAAACCCGAGTCAAAATGAAACCGGCACTGTTGAGCACCTGTTGCAGGAAACTGCGTAGAGAACTGCTTCACTTGCCACGGTTGAGGTTTGCCTTGAGGGAAGGTCGCAACTTCTCTGCACCCTTGCCCTTCTTGTGCAATCCACGTCCACGCTTACCAGCAGAGGTCTTGCCACGGTAAGCACGTCCACGGTGGGACTTGTTTCCGTTGGCTCCACAGAACACACCGAGTTGCTTATCCTTGACGATAGCAGGATGGTGTGTGTCGATCATGATGACTTCGTAGAACTTGTGCTTACCGTCTTGGCCAACCCAATACGAGTTGAGAACTTCGAGGTTAGGGAAGTGACGTGCAACACGCTCTTCGGCCATGCGCTGTGTGTTCTTGGCCATGGTGATCTTCTTGATACCGGCCTTGGATGGCTTACGCTTCATGTGAATCTTGCCCTTTCGCAATCCACCACGGCGGATGCGGGTGCGGATGAGAACAACGCCTTGCTTGGCTTTGTATCCGAGGGAACGTGCTGCGTCCAAGCGAGTTGGTCGCTCGATGCGGCAGTTGACAGGCTCGCGTCGCCACTGGGCCATGCGAGTTTGCCTGTACATGTGAGGCAGTGCGTCATTTGGACGCTTCCATGTTTGACGAACGTGTTGGTACAATCCTTGAGCCATGATGAACACCTACGCTTCTCAGCATCCTGCCGACAAAACTCCCCTTTATGAGCCTGTCCACGCGACCGTTGGATGTGAAAGTTGGCTAAAACGCGTACTGCTGAGGGGAAAAGTGACTCAGTTTATGCCTCGGTAGGCAGGCCTTCAGCCAGAATCCCACGCCATCCACCCCAGAGCGAAAACGCATTGCTAAAACCCATCTCTTGCAGGGAATGTGCGGCGATAGCACTGCGAAAGCCTCCGCCACAATAGAGCACCATTCGTGTATCTTCACTCACATCGTGCTTCTCAATGTCCCGTTCTAAGACTCCTTTTCCAATGTGAATTGACCCCACCATATGGCCTGCTTCGTACTCATGGCGTTCACGAACATCAATGATCAACAATGGCGCTCCATCCTCAAGCATCACTCGAAGTTCCGCAGCCTCGCATTCTGGGATTTTCGATCTCGCCTGTTCGACCATTTCGAGAAATTTTGGACTGTGGTTCTTGGCCATGAACCTGCGAGTTCGGATACCCTCATGAGGACTACGGAGCACGCTCCAGCATGGCGGGGCAAATCACCGGGGCAGAAGCCGTGTTGGAAGCCCTTGAGTCTGGTGAGCAAATTTCGCTTGTCTTGGTCGACAGAGAAAAGGACACTGCGGCGATTCGAACGGCGTGCAAGGCGCGGGGAATCCCACTTGAAGAGGGCTCGACCAATGACCTGTGGCGAATGTCTGCAGAGGGGCATGTTGACGCCCTGGCCTTGATTGGGCGTGTGGCAAAAGCGAACCTCGAAGAGGTGTTCAAACGTGGAGGAACGATTTGGTTTTTCGACGGAGTGACCTACTCAACCAACCTTGGCTTTGCCATTCGAACGGCTGAAGTCTCGGGGGCTGATGCCGTCGTGCTCAACGTAACAAAAACCCATGAAGAACGTCGGACGATTCGCCGGTCGAGCATGCGCGCAGACCGATTCATTCCGGTGGTGTACAGCACCACCGCTGAGATTTTAGCTGCTGCAGCCACCCACGATGTTCGTATTATTGCTGTGGAAGATGTTGGCACTCACGGGCCGTGGGACGAGGATCTCACAGGTGATGTGCTGTTGGTGGTGGGGGCTGAAAAAGAAGGCATTAGCAAAGACGTCCTCGATGCTGCTGATGCTTGTGTCCTGTTACCGATGGACGGATTCGTCCCCTCGTACAATCTCCAAGTGGCTGTCAGCGTTGTTGCCGTGGAAGCCCTTCGGCAGCGAAGAAACACCTCAATCGAACCGCAGTGATGCATCGATGCTGGACAAATCATCTACGGGCTTCGTGTGATGAATGTCAAGAAGGAACTCGGTTGCTGCTCGCTCTGAATCGCATGTGCACTCTTCAAACAAGGCTGTAGAAATGATGTTTTGAATCTCGGGTGCTGCCTTTGGATAATGTGCAATGAGCACCTGCTTTGATGAGGCTGAACCGATCTCACACAAGGCGTGGATGATGTCGTGTTGCCAATCTTCAGGACGGTGTTTGAGAAGGAAAATAAAATCCTTCAATGAGTCTGAGCCCGCCATTCGGGCGTAGCTGTTGAGAATGAGGTGCTGAACACTGTGGTGGTTAAAACGAACCAATCGACGCATGACTGGCAACAGTGCCTTATCTCTGACATCCAAAGTGAGTCCAAAGAGTTCAATCGCCCTGACCTTAATGGCGTGGTCAACATGTCGAGTGTATTCAACAATCAAAGGGAGATAGGGTTTGACTTTGATGCTGTGTCGTCCGAAAACAATGGCCTCCAGTGCAGCCATGATATGGGTCGGCTCTTTTGCCTGATACACACACTGCTTCAACAGGCGTTTGGCCGCCGCACCTTCTCTGGAACCAAGAGATTCAATGGCACTTTCGATGACAGATTCGTCCTCGTGCACGAACATCGCCTTGATGTCCTCCAACGGCAGGCATGAATACAACGTCGTCGGCAAGTGCTCTGGTTTTACACCGTCTGCATTCATCAACAAAAGAAGGGCGACGCAAAGATCGAGGTCCGGGACCTCGGAGTGCGCCTCTTCACTCATCTGGATGCAGATTTCTGCCCCATCAACGAAGGCTGGGACATGCCCTTGCATGAAATTGAGTTCCTCAAGTGAGCGTTCTGCGCATTTCAGCACGTCGACTTTGACTGTTGAATGGCCAACAACGCCAACAACGAGGGTTCGTTCTTCTGAAACTTCATACTCGAGGCCACCGTTTGACCCGTCGACAATTTGCTCAATCCAATCAAGGGCTCTCAGGTTGCGCTGAACCTCGTAAGGTTCGATGTCTCCTCGAATGGGCAGGGGACCAAAGAAAGTCTCGATGATGATTTTTGGCGGTGACTGCGGTTGCTCCGACTCCATGGTAAAGCAGCGCTCGAGGATACTTAAACAGAAGAATCATTTCGATTGCGACCAGAATTCATCGATTTCTGCTTCGTCAATCATCGGGCCGATGTGCTTGTCGATGACAGTTCCATCAGCACCAATTAAAATCAGCGTGGGCGTGTTGTTGATCTCGAAGGCTTGAGCGAGCCCTATGTTCATTCCAAAGGGAGCATCGACCGTGCTGTCTTGCTTGCTATCATTGACTTGAGTGTGCCAGTCCTGAAGTTTTTGTAGGTCACCATCACCTGCATCTGTAGAAATGACAATGTAGGTTTCATTGTCGAGGTGGTTAGTCACAGCGTGCATGGTTGGCCGGCACTGATTGCACCATGAAGCAGAAAAATGCAGAATGTAACTTGTGCCAATTAATGAATCGCTTCCGTATTCTTGCTCATCATCAGCATTGATGGTGAATTCAGGTACCATTTCGCTGGTTTCAGACCCTTCACCTTCGAGGCAACCAGGTGAGAAACTGACGGCTGCGAGCAGCAGGATGAGAATGGTGGCTTTGAATCTCATAGGCAATCCCACGCAGTGGTCCTTTTCAATACCTCGCCTTTGAGGTCATTTATGTGGCGAGTAATGGTGGGTTTGATAACCCAATGAATTCACCGCTTTTCATGCGCAAAGGGCCTGTTTGGATTTGCCTGATTTTGCTTTTGGGTCTCCTCGTCCCCGAATTCGGTGAGGATGAACCGATCGAACTGCATGATTGGTACACCATGAACAGCGACAGTCAAGCCAATGAAACGGATGATTGTCCTGAAATCGACGGAACATCGACCCATGACCGGACCGGCTGCATTGATTCGGATGGTGATGGCTATTCAGACCCTGATGACGCGTGGAACACCAGCATGGGCGCTGACGCGTTCCCCGACCGCCCCGATGCATGGAGTGATTTAGATGGAGACTTGTTCGCAGACCAACCCAACCTCGACATCACCGATGATTGTCCAACGCGGCACGGTACAAGTCGGTCCGTCTTGTTTGGATGCTCAGACATGGATTTTGACTGGATCCCAGATGTCTTAGACACCGACATCGATGGCGACGGTATTTCCAATGAACTCGAAATCGCTTCCTCCGGTGCTTTGTTCCAATACGATCCAATGGATGCCAATTCATACCCTATCGATTCAGATTATGACACCATCCCCGATGCGGTGGATGAAGACGATGACAACGATTTCTGGCCTGACACGGTTGAGTTGGATCGCGGTTCGGACCCCCTTGATGCCGAACAAACCCCATTCAATCGGTACTTCGGAGTCACGACTGGATTCTTCTATTACGGCGGTTTTACCACTGATGAAAAGTATGACGCAGAAGCAGTGGAACTCTCATTATCTGGCCTTATGGAAATCGTGACTGAAGAACTGGTGATTCCATTCCTGCTCATTCCGATTTATTTCTATGTGTTCTTTTCTCGCCGTCAACGGTTTGAACTCCTCAAGAATGAGATTTCAGAGGCGAAAACGGGCGAGGCATTGTTCAAGCTTGAATTGAACGTCAATGAATTGATTGAAAGCCGTAAGATTAAGACACTGCACGGCCTTATCTTGAGAAACACCATTGAGGAGCAAGAAGGGAAAATTCGAGC
>QQSI01000027.1 GCA_003602645.1 Candidatus Poseidoniales archaeon
CTCGGAAAACTTTGACGATAGATTACGAAAATGACTTGGTGAATCTATCTGAGGACCTCTACGGAATATGGCCATGGTTCTATGACCATTCTAAGTCCATTGAGTTATCTAAAATTAAGTGCGTAAGAGTGTTTAAACTCAACGGAGCAAATAGAGTAATGCTCTGTACCGACGAATACCTGAAAGGTGAGGGGGCTCTAGATCTGACCAGGTTTTTAGTGAGAGGGAAATTTGATTCAATGGAACTGGCTGAAGACTTGGGTGTGAAGTGGAAACCCAGACCAACAATCGAAAAGATGGATCTTTTCCACGACGAATGGTAGTAATTTTTCGGTCATTCAAACAAGATGTATACCTGTGTGTTCTGGCACATTTCTAAGAGCCTTCAAGACCGTGGGAACCAATTTGATGTTCTCAGGGGCTTGCCATGGATCCTAAACAACGCTACCCTCAGACAACACTCGCAGGCATTGATGAATGGTGAAGATGGATCCGTAGAGCTCCATTGGAATCAACAATGTATCCAAATGTAAACTCAACCTTGACTTCCTCACCGCTCGGTCGAGTAAAGAAGTAATTGCCCATCGACAGCGCCGTTGTTCCATTGATGACCATCTCCTGATTTTCAAACCGTACATTGGTCCAATGTTGAATCGCAAAACCATTGTCTTCTGGGCAGGTTCCATTTTGGCCCACGAAGTAGGACATTGCGCCTTCGAATGTGGGGCGGAATTGTTGTTCAACGGCAAAGGTTGGTTTGAACAAGACAGGTCCTATTCCGTAGGCATAGAGTGTTTCGACATGGGTTCGTGCACGTTCGATATAGTCCATTCCTGCATCGTGGGCTGCGGCAATTTCTACGATTCCCTCTCCCCATGCTTGTTGGGCTTTCTCTACATCTGCTGCGGTTACCATCTCGACACCATCTCTGAGGTGGGCTTTCATCGGAACTTTATGAACAAACTGCATTCATCGTTTTGCCCTGTAACAGCCACGGCACCGTAGAACGATTTTTAATGGCCTGAAGAAGACGAGCGCCGTGGACACTTCTGCGTACCGGGTTTCAAACCCGGAGACCTTCGTCTTGTCTGATGCAGCAGCAGACCCTCCAACAGGGTTTGACAGGGAGCAATCAAAGCGCGTTTTGAAGAAGAACACAAAGCAATTGCAATCGCTCCAAAAATTGATGTGGGCCGAACGAAAACAGCGGCTTCTTATTGTGCTCCAAGCCATTGACGCTGGAGGCAAAGATGGCACCATTCGTTCGGTTTTCGGCCCTTTGAATCCCCAAGGGGTCAAGGTGGCATCCTTCAAACGTCCAACCAAGACTGAACTCGCCCATGATTACCTTTGGCGCGTGCACCCTCATGTGCCCGGAAATGGAGAAATTGTCGTCTTCAATCGCAGCCATTACGAGGATGTCTTGGTGGTCAAAGTGCACGGCTATGCAACAGCCGATGCAATTGAAAAGCGCTACAGTCACATCAGATCCTTCGAACAAATGCTGGTGGATGAAGGCACTACGGTTGTCAAAATATACCTTCACATCTCCAAAGACGAGCAAAAGAAACGCTTCGAAAGCCGTTTGAACACCCCCGAGAAACAATGGAAGTTCAACAAAGACGACCTCAAGGAAAGGGCGTACTGGAACCAGTACCAGGACGCCTTCGAAACCATGCTGAAAGAAACCAGCACCGAAGATGCGCCATGGTATGTGGTGCCAGCAAACAACAAAAAATACCGCAACGAGCTCATCTCGACCCTGATTCGGGAGACATTGGAATCGCTTCACATGACGTGGCCCAAAGCGGATGAGGGCATCGAGAATGTTTGTCTCGAGTGAGGCTTCCCAGATTTGGCGTTCAAGCGCTTGAGTCAGCGACTGGTTTGTTCTCCTTTATAACGAACTGCCTTTCCACATAGAGTCCTGAATCCATAATTTATGACCCGATACCTTAAATGAAACACCGTTTTAAGGACCCATATGACCCTTGCACCGACGGATTACGACTATGGAGTGGAATCGAATTACACCTTCGCCACGGAAATTACATGCGCTAATGATGAAGCACGAGCCATGTTTGTGGAAGGCTACGGCCACATGCTGAACTACAACCACGAACAAGCTATTGCCTGCTTTAGCAAGGTTGCTGAACTCGATGATACCTGCGCTATGGCATGGTGGGGCATCGCATACTGTGTCTCTTCAAATTACAACTGGGCGCCCGGACTTGGCTCTGGCCACGATTCAATCCAAACTGCAGTCTCCCTCAAAGATGGCTGCACGGAATTGGAAAAGGATTTGATCGATGCCCTTGCAACCCGTCACTCTGCAGAAGCACGTGATGCCGCAGATCCAAGTGTTCTCAACATGGGGAATTCCCCAGAACTCAACGTTGCCTTCGCTGAAGCCATGGCGCCGTTGTATGAGAAGTACAGCGGAAATTTGGACGTCACTTCGATTTATGTTGAGGCTCTGATGAACCTCAAGGCATGGCAGTTGTGGGACAAGAACACAGCCACCGGTGAAATTACTCCAGCAGATGATAACACCTTGTTGCTTGTGAAAATCATGGAAGATGCCTTCGAAGCCAGCGAGGAAGCAAAGGTACACCCTGCACTGTGCCACTTGTACTGCCACGCTTTGGAATTGTCACCTTTCCCAGAAAAGGCACTCCCAGCAGCAGATGTTCTTCGCAACCTCATGCCAGGTCTTGGCCACCTTGTCCACATGCCATCGCACATTGACGCGTGGGTCGGGCAATGGAAGGAAGCCGTGGAATGCAACATTGCAGCGGTTGAAGCTGATGACCGGTACGTCGAACTCACCGGCAATGAATCTCAGTTCTACAAGTTCTACCGAATGCACAACCACCATTTCATCGTATGGTGTGCTATGTTCGAAGGGCAATACGAGACCGCTCTCAAGTACGCTCGCAAAGCCGTTGATACCTTGCCCGCAGGCGACGAAAACTCCGGTGTGCAGTTCATGCTTGCCGGCATCATCCCAATGGGTGCAATCTTCCTCGAATCCTACGTCACCATGCCGTGGCACGTCATGATTCGGTTCGGTAAGTGGGACGAGATTCTGGCTGAACCAATGTACGACGACAAAGATGTCTTCCCTGCAACAATCGCCACTCAACACTACGCCCGTGGTGTGGCATACGCTTCCAAGGGCATGGTCCCAGAAGCTGAAGCAGAGCAAGTCTTGTTCAACGAGGCACTCAAGAATCCAGCCCTTGCTGGCCGTGTGCTCCACAACAACCTGATGTACCAAGACCCAAGCGAAGGTCCGTGCATTTTGCTCGTCAACGCAGCAGTGCTTGAGGGTGAAATCGAATACCG
>QQSI01000028.1 GCA_003602645.1 Candidatus Poseidoniales archaeon
GTTGGGTTGTAGCATCACATGTATGTTATCACACACCATGCGAGTAACCCTTCGGTATCTAATTCATGCCAATTCGGCTTCCACAGAAAACCGCCTCCTCAGGGACGGTTCTCCTCTGCCCTTCCCCCGATATGTAGCATACCAGGGTGCTTAAGCATCCCCCCGACTTACCACCCATATATGAACGAATCGGTTTGGGCCTCGGCTGAGACCGTTGGATGCAACGCCTGATATATGGACGATAGCGAGCCTGTTTTAAGGTTGTGAATTAGTCCAAAAAACACCACTTTTTGGTCTATTTTCTGGTGGCGAAAGATGGCAAAATTAGGTTCAAAATACCCTGATCATTTCGAGAAATTTGGGATCTTTTCGGAAAAATTTACTCCTCAGTATGAGAGCCGATCGAGATTTGCAAGAACGATTTCATCTTGTGGCAATCGTTGAAGAAGTGCTTTTGCAGCGCTGCTTTCGCCCATGCTCACCAAAGCAGCAGCATGGAGATTGCCGCTCACGGTTGTTTGCCCTTGGAGTTGATCGTGCATCTGAACAAGTCCGACCGCTTTCTCAGCCCGCCCACTGACCAAAAGTGCATGAGCCAGATTCATCAGAATGATTGCTTCGGTAGGTGCCGTTTTAGCGGCTTCTCGCAACGCCAAGATCGAGGATTCAAATTGGGTTGTTGCAAGGTTTTGGACATCCAAGTCGGGGCTTTTAGCCATGACAAGTGCACGTTGTAAGAGGGAAAGGCCGTAGTTGTTGAACACTGAAGCATCACCTGGCATCCTTGACGCAAGTTTCTGGAAGGCAATTGCAGCCTGTGCCCATGAAGCAGACCCGAGCGCCTCAAACCCTTGCTGGAGCGTAGCCTTGAGTTCAGGTAAACCATCAAGATTGACATCGAGTGCCTGGGCAGGATGAATGTCGAGCGAGATTACACCGTTTCCTTCACCGAAGTCTTCAGTTGTGGATTCGTGAACAAAAACCATCGGCTCAGCCTCCATTGTGTGAACGACTTCGACGACTTGTTCAGATTGCGCATAGATCTCTTCCATATCCGGGGCCGCAGCATCGATGCGCCACAGGTCAGGTACATCGGCTGGCATCTGCTCAGTGGAGGGGGGTTGGGGTTCATCGACAAGGGAACCCTTGGGGTTGTCCTCTGTGTGTTGAATCTGTGCCTCAAGACGCGGCAATGGAGCCGAAGGGGCAGCTTCGAGGCGGGGAAGCGCTGGTGCCTCTTGTACAGGCTCTAATCGAGGGATTGGTGGGTCAGGCATCGCAGGCACCTCGGGAGCTGGAGCCTGCGTTGGAATAGGCGTGGCTTGTTCAACTGACAGGGGTATCGGGTCTGATTGTTTCAATTCTTGCTGTGGTTGAGAAGGTTGGGTATGATCTTGCAGGGGTTTTGCCACTGAATTTGGCCCTTCACTGACCAAGGGAAGGGCTTCTTCTGAATCATCAAATGGCACACCTGATGCATAACTCCCAATGCCAAACGGAAGGCGAGAAATATGAGTGTTTGAGGCACCAGAGTAACCGAATGGAAGCGACCCTGTGGACGATGCCTTTGGAGGCTCCTCGGTCGTTGGCACATCTTCAACGGGCTCGATGCCCTCAAGTTCGTTCCAAGATGCGACCGCTTCATCCAACCCTGGGACGTCTGCAGGGAGAGGCGCACCTCCTTCGTCTTGTTCAGTCAAATCAACTCGGATTTGACTACCGCACGCCGGACAAGCGTTTCCTCCTAAGGAAAGCAAACCGCAAATCGTGCATTCAAACATAGGGGCCCTCTGATACACGGTGAGGGCCGTGGCTCTTCAATACAGCGCAAAGAAGCGCCAAGAATCACTCTTCGGAAGTGGTCGCAGATTTGATCAAATCAACTGCACTTTCTGCCATTTCAGTGAAGGCTTCTATGTCGTCATCGACCAGTGATTCTGCAAAGCTCTTGCCTTTTGAACGCCCACGGGAAACTTGCCAGATGATACCAAACATAGTGACTCCAATACAAACCAACTTCCACACAGTCGCTCCTCCATTAGCACCGACCACATAGACGAGAACCATGTAGAGAGAAACGATAGCAGTGGTTAGGATCATTATAGGGAAACCAGCCTTGAAGAATTCGTTAAACGAAATTGGGTAGCCAGCTTCCTCAGCCATACCAGCGGTTACGACGTTGGCAGACGCACCGATAAGTGTACCATTTCCACCAAGGCAAGCACCGAACGCAAGAGCCCAAATTAAGGGGCCAAGATCGATGTTCAACTCATACGCAATTTGCAAGATGACAGGAATCATTGTTGCTGTGTATGGAATATTGTCGATGAATGCTGAAGCAATGGCAGAAACCCAGAGAATAATCAATACGGCTGCGGCAAGACGAATTGTAACACCGTCACCGTCTGCAGAGCCAAACATCGCAATCGCTTTGGTAACATAGTCGCCGATGAACTTGATGACACCCATGTACCCTAGGGCGTGAACGAGAACAAACAAACCTGCAAAGAACAGCAGCGTTGTCCATTCCACGTGCTCCAAGGGCGCTTCAAGTTCATGTCGATCGGTCGCTAGGAGCATAATCACGGCGCCCACCAAGGCGATCCAAGAGACTGCGACGTGTGTGATAGGGTGAAGGAAGAAAT
>QQSI01000029.1 GCA_003602645.1 Candidatus Poseidoniales archaeon
TATGTCGACCTGCAAACATCGGTCAGCGCTGCATGGATGACATGGGATGTCACAGAAGCAGTGCAAGCCGCCCTCGACGCCGGTTCCTCTTCCCTTTCGCTCATGGTGTACGCATCCAATGAAATCACCTCTTGGAATTCTGGAGCAAATGTGATCACGTTCACCAGCACAGAAGGCACATCCTCGAACCGACCTTGGCTCAATTTAACATGGTCCAACGGAACCGCAGCAGTCCCAAGCACAACTGGTACGAATGCCGGACCTGCGAACGCCTCCATTCTTTGGAATGCGACAAGCCACGCTGTGCTGCCTGAGTACACTCCCATGCTTTCGTGGACTTTGCCAGCCAACACCACGGCTCCCGGTGCATGGCGAGTCATGCTGTTCGAAGATGCAGATGACGACATGGCAGGGCGCACAGTCTACGACTCTCGAGTGAACCCAAGCGCTTTTGATTTGACCAACTTGACTTTCACCCCACCGACTGAAATCCTGAACCTCCAGACCGTTCGCTGGACAGTTCAGCCGATTGACACGGGCATGATTGGGCCTCAGAGCAACTCAACCATTTTCTACATCCCAAGCGTCATGGCCGGCGAAGTCAATGCAAACCAAGCATGGATTGACATTCAAGACGGAAGTTTGGTGGCAGACTTGAACTATCCAAGTCTCACCCTCGATACAGCACTCGATAGCGGGAACACTCAAGCAAACAACGGTGCAAGTAACTACATGGCCGTTGGGCAAAGCCCGACAAGCAGCACCCTTCGCTCCTCAACCCTTCTTTCGATTGATTTCAGCACCTTACCACTGCCAGCAGTCTATGAAATCGAGAATGCCTCTCTGCAACTAACGGCAGTTGCCGGCAGCGGAGAAGTGTTCGTCACGGTCTCAGAAATGATCACTTCGTGGGATGAAGGCTCTTCTTGGGCTTACCCAGGAAACAACACCACCTCGTGGATTGGTGCCGGTGCATACCACTCAGCGGACTCACAAATCCCAGAAACCGAAGGGTTCTGGATGAACGCTTCAAGCGTTTATGACATCAACGTCACGGCCATACTCCAACACGCCATCCTTCGTGGACAAGAAAGCCTGAACATTCTGATTCAGGCAGAAGAAGTTGATGGTACCGTTGATGGAGTCTATTACTTTGCAAGCAGTGAAAACACAGTCCAATCCGACCGTCCGCTTCTTTCGTTTACCTATGGTACCTCACAAGCATGGGTTCCTTCTGCCCCAGCCAACATGTTGCCAGCAGATGGCTCCACATTGTGGAACCTCTCTTCGACCCGCCCAAGCGGTGCGGATGAAGTCCATGCCAATTGGACCTCCTCGGAAACCAACCAAACTCAATGGATTCTCTGTGCTGCCAGCGAGCCGAGGATGATTGAAGACCTCGAATGCTTCGACTCTGCCTCAGCAGCAGACGGTGTTTGGCCGGACACCTCTTGGGACCCAGCCAACCTCACGATGAGCGACACGAACATCACGAAGGGCGACTTCTGGAATCATTGGCGCGTTCGAGCAGACCAAGATGGACGGATTGGCCAATGGTCGTCAGTGCAAAAATTCCGCATTCCTGAAGATCAAGGGTATGACGACGGTGATGGCAACCAAACGCTTGGGCTCTACAGAGGTTCAATTTTCGAAGAAACAGGTCTTCTGCCAGCCGCCCCGGATGCTGAAATTTCTTCGTCGATCTCCACCAATATCGGAACGGCTCAAACCATCAACCTCGGAACATCAAGTTCGGGATCCGGTCAGAGCAGCATCATCTTCACCTACGATCTCAGTTCCATGCCGTGGCCCGCCGCTATGACACCGACTTCGATGCTGCTCGGTCTGTACCGCCATAACGTGGTTGGAACATCTGCGACCACCGTATCAGCTCACGCCTGTGGTGCCTTCGTTGAAAGCAGTGTGACATGGAACAATACCCCGACCTGCTCATCAAGCGAAATCACGAGGTCGACCCTCACATTAAGTCCTGCAACCGGATGGATTGAATGGGATTTGACGAGTTTGGCACAATCCAATATTGCCAACGGGAACATGACCATGACGGTCATGCTTGAAGTGGTTGGAACTCCATTCACCAACCACCAATTCTATTCTTCGGATTACCACAACGAAAGCCTAAGGCCACGTTTGGTTGTGGAGTACATCGATAACGTCGATGGTATTCAACCCCCAAGCCAACCAAGCCTCACCTATCCGACCGATGGAAAGGTCCTCTACAACACCAGTGGTGTTGTCTTGGAGCCAGATGCATCTCCTGTGCTCACTTGGGCGCCATCATCCGGTGCGACCGGATACATAGTGACCATTGCCAACCAATCTGGTGTGTACAAATTCCGTTCGTGGGAAGGCACAGCAATCACCGGTACAAGCTTCCGGTTCCCGACCAGTCTTGATACAGGCGAAGTGTTCCAATGGTGGGTGCAAGGAGTCAATCAATCGATTCCAGGCCCTTCCTCTTCCCGTTGGTCGTTTGCAATCGGCGATCCAGCTCACACAGACAACGGTGATATGACCTATACATACACGTTCCAAACGGGAAGTGAGGTCACTCAATTCGGTCATACCAACATTCGGGAGACTCACTTGAGCGAAGCAGATGGGGATTCAAACTTTGGTGACTCTGACATCATTGAAGTTGGTACATATTTCGGTCAAAACAGTGGTCAGAAAGCCTACATGACGTTCGCTCTCGACAACAGCCAAGTGCCATTGCCAGCCCATGCAAGCATTCACTCTGCAAGCCTTGGGCTCTACATTGATTCTTGGATTGCGGCTGGTGGTGCCAACGCCATGACCTTCAATGTCCACCGCATTACCAACGCCCAATGGAGTCAATCCGCCTCCTCGTGGAACAATGCCTCTTCGGGCGTTGCATGGGGCGCAGCAGGTATGCAAGCAGGTGTGGATTACGATGCCACCCCGGTTTCCAGCTTTGTTGAAACTGACATGACCGACAACCGATGGATTTGGTTTGATATCGGCGCACAAGGCATGCTGATCGACAACGACAACGCATGGCTCATCATTGGTACGCCAAACAGAGGCGACATGATGGCGAACTTCATCGCCAGCGAATCGATGATTGAGCGGGCAGATCAGCGACCGAAGATTCAACTCAACCACACGGATGTGACAACCATTGATGTGACACCAACAGCTCCAACGACAAACGCTGACACATCAATTTCGTTTGCCTACGCATCTTACAATCATCTTTCGATGGCTGTCAATGCACCAATTGTTTGGTCTGCTTCCAATGGAAGCATTTCAACCACCGGTGTCTTCACGCCCTACGCAACAGGCCAACACACAGTCTCCGCGTGCTTCGGCCTTGTTTGTGCAGTTGAAACAGTCACGGTCACTCCTGGTGCACCGACAACGCTTGTTGCCGCTGGCTCAACCAACGAGATTACCGCAGACCAAACCATGACCATTACCGCACAAGTGGTGGATCAGTTCGGCAATGTTGTGCCAAACGAGGTCATCACGTACACCCCAAGCAACGGTAGCATGGATTTCGCACAACCAAATGTGTTCAACCCCTATGCTGTCGGACTTCAAACGATTGTTGTTGGTTGGAATGGTCAAACGGTGGATGTGGATGTTCTTGTGACCACTGGTGTCGCGACATACTTCACACTTGAAGGCTGCTCAGGCACCAATCCCGCAGGTGTTTGGTGTTCAATTACACACACATTGTACGACCAATTTGACAACGAAATCGTCGATGTTTCGCAAGCAGGATCGCTGACTTGGACTGTTGAAAACGGAAACTACAGCACCCTGAACGAGGAATACTTCCCAGACCATGTTGGTGTATGGATGCTCAACCTCACTTCCACAAGTGGAGCAGCAGGCCAACTTGCCATCGTTGTTGGACACGGTGAAATGGATCGCCTTGAACTCAACCTTTCGGCAACAGAAATCACAGCAGACGACCGCATTTACATCAACACAACCCGTATTGACGTGCGTGGAAACCGTTTGCCAGTGTATTTGCCTAGCCAAAATTGGACCAAGACCTCTGACGGTATCCTCACCGTTGGCGGCCCTGCAATTTGGGACCCAGTCTCACGAGGAGAAAAGATTCTCGAAGCTAAGTACGAAGACAAATTCACGCAAGTGTCGATCACCGTTGAACAAGGTGAGATTGTCACCCTCGTCCTTGTGGTTTCTAACGTCGACTCGGTCGGTGATACGTTCCAACTCACCGCCGATGATTCAATCGATGTGAAGGTCAAAGCAACCGACCAGAAAGGAAACCGTTGGTCCATCAACGCCAATTGGACGCTGGTACACGCCACATGGACCGATCAAAGCATCTTGGAAGGTGCAGACCTAGCCAACGATGAAGTGACCTTCCAGCCCTACATGTCATCTGCCACAGCATACACAATCTTTGCAGTGTACGATGATGGGCAGATGGTCCACGAAGTCAGCCTCTTTGTCGAGGTGACTCAAGGTGACTTGATCGATACCACGGTTTCTGCCATTGCTTCAGATGGAAACTCTGGTGAGAGTTTTATTCTTACCGCAGATGAGCACATAGACTTCTCGGCAAACCTCGAAGACCGTGACACGAACGCCATTGACTCGAGCATATTGACATGGGTGTTGGTGGACACGGACAACGGTGTCATGACTGACATCACAAGCCAATTGATCGCTAACAACATGCGTTGGGAGGCGACCGATGTTGGTAATTTCACCATCACAGGATTTGCAATAAGCAACGCAGATTACAACGTCAGTGATTCAGTATCAATATCAGTGCTCCACGGGGTCGCTGTGAGCGTCAGTTCAACCATGGACACCACTGCGCAAGATGCAGGTAAGGAAATTTCAATCCAGATCACTGGGACAGACGCAGACGGAAACACCTTCCCACAAACAGTAGAATGGACGGAAAACAACAGCGCAGTGAGCGACATAACAGCTGGCGAAGGAGAGGGTGCATACACCTACTTCGCCCGCACGGCCGGGCCTCACACCTTGGAATTCAGTGCAGGTCAAGCCTCCGATTCATTGGAATTGTCCGTTGCTGCTCAGCGTACGGTGAGTTCTATCACCGTTGAACTCTCCTCTGATACGACCGATCAACTGGGCAGTTTTACCGTGACCGTTCTAGCCTTCGACGCTTACGACAATCCAATTCAAGTTCCTGCGAGCACGAATGTCGACTCCACAGGCCGGGCAGAAGTCTTGGCTCAAGGCCAAGGTGTTTGGAAGGTTGTAACGCTTGATAGCGGTGTCCAGGAAGTAACAGTAACTTCTGGCAAGGTCTCAGAATCCCTTGAGTATGAAGTCGTCGGTAACGTCGGTGGCTTCTTCAAGGCCGGTGGACCGCTGTACTATGTTGGTGCTGTGTTGCTTGCCATCATCGCCGTTGTGATTTTGGGTCTCCTTGTCGTGACGCTCCGGGGTGGCGATGGAGATTACGACGATTACGATGATGACGATGAATACGACGACGAACCGACTGCTCGACCTGCAGCAGGGCCAACAGGGCCTGCACCGGCAGCTGGACCAACAGGGCCTGCCCCGGGACCATCTGGACCGGCACCGACTCCGGAACCCGAGCCTGAAGAAGACACCTCTTGGATGGCGGATCATAGGGTCGATGACGATGGCACTGAATGGGCTGAAGATGAAAACGGCACCTGGTGGTACCGTCAACCAGACGAAACCGAATGGTCAGAGTGGACAGAGTGAGCATAGTCTTTGATACAGGTTGAGGTTGAAGGTGGGACAATGGGGAACACAATGAACCATCACCTCCGCACCGCTCTTTGCTTGGTCCTCATAGCCTTGTTTTGCACTCAAACATGGCAACCGATACCGACGAACTCCCTCGTGGTTGAGCCTATACCAGGCCATGCCCAGGGAGGCCCTGCTGTCCGGATTGCTATCTCATCCCCAGTGTACTCAGTGACCTCAGATGAAGTCGTGATGTTTGAGGCAACGCTCTATGATGCCGTCAACAACGTGGTCTCAGGGCAAGTCAATTGGTCAGTCACCAATGGAACCATCAGCCAAGATGGTACTTTTTACCCATGGCAAGCCGGTGTGGTCGGCATCGAGGCAAGCAGTGGAACGCTTGTTGACGTGTTCAACCTCACGGTCACCGCTGGTATTGGTCAATCGCTACAAATCGTTACAACGATGGCTCATGCCAAGGCCGCTACGACACTGGAAGCCAATGTATTGGATGCACGTGGAAATGCGAAACCAGCAACTGACGTGGTCTGGACCATTGATGGCTCGTATGCCGGAATCGGGAGTCCTCAGTGGATTCCGACCGAATTGGGCGAGGTTCATATTCGAGCTCGATTGAATCAAATGGAAGACAATCAACTGGTTGAGGTCGTTGCAGGAGCTCCATACGAGTTCTTATTCGAAGAAGATTTACAACTCCGAAGTGGAGAATCGACCTACCTTCAAGTTCGTTTGCTTGACCAAAACGGCTACGAAATGAATCACACCGATGCTGGCTACAAATCGTGGACTGCAGAAAATGGCACCATCAGTCCAGTTGGACGTTTTACAGCAACTTATCCAGGGGTTTGGAATTTGACCGTTGCAGCGGGAAACATCACAGGAGCAACAACCATTCGCGTGGTACCCGCAGACGCTTCTCTCTCCCAACTTTCTGTCGTGGGCGATCACGAACAATACGTGGCTGGTGAAACATACGAACTCATCACGGTTCGCACCGATTCTAATGGATACACCGGTTCATTCACGCCCCCATTGGCAAACTTTAGCACCACAAGTGGAGGCTTGGCCTTTGTTGATGGACGAGTTCATTGGACTCCAGGGTCGTCTGGTGCACACGAACTTGGTGTCATGGATGAAGGGTCTCCCTCCTCGCTGCAGGTCAATGTCGTCCACGGTCATGCCATCGACACAACCCTCACCCTCGAACCCTCTGTCCTTCGGGCAGGACAACAAAGCGTTCTGTCTTTTTGGGCAATGGACCAGGTTGGTAATCAATGGCTTGTGAACGGGTCGATGACGGTTGTGAGTGGAAATGAAACACAATTTTCTCTCTATGAAGGCTATGCAACAATTACGCCACTTGCCATTGAGACGTGGCGCGTGGAAGCTTCGTGGTATGATTCTTCAACAGCCTTGCGGTATGACAGTGTGTTCCAAGATGAAACTCAAACCGGCCGTTTGGCGTTCATTGAACTTAATGGGGCGAATGAGATTTTAGCCTCGGACACCTCACTCGATTTGGATCCACAATTCTTCGACGGTTTTGGAAATGAAATACCACCAATCGGATTGAATTGGACGGTGAATGGTGTTGACACAACAGTCGAACTGATGCTTGCCGATATGTTTTGGACTCCAACAGAAGTTGGCGGTCACGAAATTCGTGCAAACGCTGACGGTATTTTCGCCACGATTCGGCTCACCGTTGTGGCGGGAGAGGCGAGGAACCTCGTCACCGACTTTGAAAGCGGCCTTACGGTGAATGCTGGCGTACCACAGGAAGTCTTCATCCAAGTCATTGATGCTCACGGAAATATGGCTCCAGCAACCGAGGTCAGCATCCTGCTCGAAGATGAACTCGGGGTGCTTGAGGCATCACCATCCGGCAATGGGTATTGGGATTTCACAGGAAAAGTCTCTGGTACCTACGCGTTGACCTTTGTTCAGGCAGATGCGACGCATACCATTGATTTGTCCATCCAACCTGGGGGTGCTGTTCGGGTTCTTGCAGAAGTTGGAAGCCAAGGCATAGCCCAGGGTGATACCGTTTTGTTGCAACTTCAAGGCGTCGATGAATTTGGTAACCTTGTGATTGTTGAGCCCGAAAACACAACCGTTTCATGCACCGCAGGCAAGGCCACCTATGTTACATCAGACACATGGGAACTGAATGTGAATTCTGCAGGTGACGATCGTTCATGCACCGTGAATTGGAACGGATTAATCACTCAACGGTTCTTCGATGTTGAACCGGTGCTCTTTGGTGGTGCTGTCGGCTCAACAAACACCGCAATGACCCTTGCGTCCTTCCTTCTCGGGCTCATCTTGGTCACTTTGGTTGTGCTTGTGCGCAGAGTGAACAGCAAGGAAGACGACCCTGATTGGGTTGATGATGCGTTTGAAGATGAAATGGATGAAGACGATCATCATGGCGAAGATCTGAGTGATGAGGCAACCACTTCTGTCACCGAGGGGCCATCAAGGGTCAATGAGCCAGAACTATCTGAGGAATTGAGGGCCAGTCTCGCTGCCAAAGCAAGTGAGGTTGGCGTCATGCAAGCGGCACCGGGGACCTCTCAGGGTGAATCAGGTTGGTATGTTGATGTCAGCAGTGAAATTCAGTATTGGGACGTCGGCACCGACGGATCTTGGACTCGGGTGAATTGATGCCGATATGGCAGCCCACCGAGGATGACTCGGAATTGATCTACATTCTTGCAGCGGCTCTATGCTGGACAAGTGGGCTTTGGTATGACTTGGTCCACCAACAAATCGTTACCCCCTTGCACGACTGGGGATGGCTGCGACAACTGTTGGTTTGAGGCATCACTCAATGACATCTTCGTAGCACATTGCAAGGAATTCATCGATGTCAATGACTCCATTTTCATCGCTGTCTGCCTTATGGAAAATCGTCCTGTATTCATCGTTGGTGTAAGTGACTCCAAGCGCCTTGAGTGCATTGATGAATTCAGGTAGGGTGAGGTGATTCTTTTGGCCCTGATCTGCCGCTTTGAAGGCAGCAAGACGAACACTGCGCTCTTCAGAGGTTGGCTTGGAAAATTGTTCTCGGAGGTTCTTGAATGGGGTCGTGAGGACTTTCTTGTGCTTTCGACCATAGCTGAGGTAGGTGACTCCGCCTAAAGCGACTGCTCCTAGGGCTCCGATGAGTGCTTTCTCTCCCATCAGATAGACCAACGCCATCCCGCTCAGAATACCAAAAATCTGGACATAGGGGTAAAGCGGCGAGAAGTAATGAGGTTTGTACCATTCTTGCGCTTGGGGCGAACGTCGAAGGACGATCACTGAGGAATTGACGGCAACAAAAACCATGATTTGGAATCCAGACGCCAACTTTGCAACATCCTTCACAGGAAGGAAAAGAATGGCTAAAAGCATGGCAAAGCCAGTCAAAAGGATTGGCCAATGAGGCGTTTCGTATTTTGCATTCACAGTTTCAAGGGCTTGGGGGAGGAGGTTATCCCGTGCCATTGCAAAGACGAAACGAGATGCCGCTAACACGCCTGACAATGCACCAGAGGCCATCGTTAGCACAGCGAGGAATGCTGCAATCAATCCGATTCGAGTGCCTGCAACGTAATCAACGAAGACCCAGACCGGATTCTCGACAGGCTTGCCATCAACCATGTAGGATTCAGCCGGTACTGCTGCGAACATGATGTAGGTCACAGAACAATACAAGAGCGTGACCAAGCCCAATGAAATCAGGATGCCGAATGGGAGGTTTCGGCCGGGGTTTTTGATCTCTCCACCAATTGCTGCAACCTTGATTACACCTGCATACGCAACGAAGACAAACGCTGCTGCCTCCGCAATCTTGAGGCTATGGTCGCCAAAGGACCCACCGGCTTTGGATTCAAACGGCCTTCCGAAGTCCGTGTCTCCAGCAAAGAGGGCCATCAGGCACACAAGCAGGAGAACAATCATGGTCAAACCTAGAATTGGAGTTTGAACGGCTTTGATTTTTTTGACCCCCAATATGTTGAGGAATGTGATCAAGACCAAGGTCCCGATGGATACGATTTGCATGTTCAAATCGATATCAAAATACTCTGTTAGGGCATACAAGTAAGCCGAGAACCCAATCAAGGCGAAAGCAGCCTTGAGCAAGAACGATGCCCAAAGACCAAGCCCGCTGACGGTCCCAAAGAGCGGGCCATAAGTTCGTTCAAGGAAGACATATGATCCTCCACTCGAGGGCATGGCGGATGCCAGCTCCGATTTTGAGATTGCACCAGGGAGGACAACCAGAGCCGCAAGGAGGAAAGCCATCCAAATTCCTGGGCCCATGATGTCTGCAGCGAAACTCGGCATCACGAACAAACCTGAGCCAACCATGGAAGCAAGGGAGATGATGACGACGCCCCCAAGTCCAACACTGCGCTCAAGTTTATCCGCAACGTCTTCCATGACACCTTTTACATCGCCTTTGGCAAGTTTTGATGCTGTCTGTTTCAAGTTCATGCACAATCCCCGAATAACCGACGTAGAATGGTCGCTACCCCCTCGGAACCCTCCAAATCCTATAGCCTTGTGGAGCATATCCCCACAAAGAGTACCGGAAAACGGTAACTCACTCTGCGCTCGGAGCCCGTGCGATGACCTTCATTTCGACCGCTATTGGAGTTGGAAGGGCTCGAATGGCCA
>QQSI01000003.1:0-28502 GCA_003602645.1 Candidatus Poseidoniales archaeon
TACTGGCGCGGTCACCTTGGTGCATTGATGAAAGCGCATTTAGATGTCTACCTCGAGCCCGAGTTTGAGGTGGTCGAAGAATTCCTCATCGAAGAGGGCGTGTTTCGTCCCTGCCTGTACGACACCATTCCTTTGCAAGGGAACACACGTCAACGCATCATGGTCCTCGGCACCCGCTTTTACCAAAGTAAAATCACACCAAAGCATCGCTTTACTTTGATTTCCTCAGTTGACGGCGACGGGGATCACCGCATCACCCTCCACCTGCCTGCAGGCCGAAATATGAACACTGAACGCTATGACTTTGGCAACTTCATCAATCAATTGGAAGAGGACTTCTACAAAGCGGGCCCGTTGAATGGCGCCTTCTTCGATTTGAAGTACAATTTTATCGAACGCGACCCCAACATCGACAACTTACTTGCTTGGGACTCAAAGGTCAAGGAAACGCTGTGGAGCGACATCATTACCTTTCAAAAGGCAATGCCGAAGTTGAAGGAACTTGGTTTGACCAATTCCCGCGGCGTCATTCTGGCAGGCCCCCCTGGGACGGGCAAAACAATGATTGCAAAATGGCTTGCTGCCCACTCAGACATCACCTGCATCCTCATTTCAGCGGAAATGATCACGGGCCGCCAAGACATCAAGAAATGCTACGAATTGGCCCGCAAGGTTTCGCCAACCCTCCTCATCATTGAAGACATTGACACAGCAGGGGCTCTGGACCGGCGAGCTGCAGACCACCCACTGCTTGGTGAATTCCTTCAATCAATGGATGGTGTAGTGCCAAACCACGGGGTCATCACCCTCGCCACGACCAACCATTCAAACAAAATCGACCCTGCAATCGCTGACCGACCAGGTCGTTTCGACCGCATTGTCGAGGTTGGTCTCCCGGATAAGGAACAGCGATACCACATCATTCGCCAGCACTTGAAACCGATGGACGTTGCGCCAACAGTGAACCGAGAAGCGCTCGAGCGTTTGGCCAAAAACAGCGATGGCTTGACAGGTGCTTGGCTGCGCGAAGTGGTGCAAACTGCTCTCATTGCCATGATTAAGGATGAGCGGGACCTCATTACGAAGGAGGACCTGACGACCTCACTCAAAGACGTGCTCAAGCGCCGTGGAATGGCCTATCGAGTGGCCCCTTACGGTGCTTCAGGCAAGGAATCTGCTAACGCTTACGTCCAATGATTGAATGGATGAATTGATGCCCTACCGCCTCATCGTCAGTTCATGGTCGAGGTCACGTTGCTTGGAATTGCCCAAGACGGAGGCCGCCCTCAAGCAGGTTGTACGCGCCCTTGCTGCCAAGGCCTCTCTCCTAGCGAAGCTGCGTTCCCCGTGGCGCTTGGGATCACAGATGGTGATGCCAATCACTTGATTGAGGCAACTCGATGCCTTGGCCAACAACTGGCCATTTGGGGCCAAACCCACATCGACAATGTGTTTCTCACCCACGCCCACTTCGGGCATGTCGATGGCCTTGGATTGTTTGGTAAGGAGACGATGAATGCGAAAAACGTCGGTTTGTACGTCTCAAGCGAAATGGAACACCTTGTTGACAGGACACCACAGTGGTCCCTGATGGTCGATCAAGGGGTTTTTGCCCCATCAGTGTTCCATGATGGGGACTCGATTCAACTCAGTGCAAACCTGACCATCCAACCGCTGAAGGTACCGCATCGCGATGAACTTTCAGACATGCATGCGTTTGTTCTTCGCGGACCAAATCGCACGTTGCTGTTCCTACCAGATCATGACACATGGCAAGAAACACTCGCCCGTCACAATGCCTCAACCATTCGTTCATGGTTGACCTCACTCAAGGTCGACATTGCTTTGGTGGATGGGACATTTTGGTCAAGCGATGAACTTGCGGGTCGCAACCAAGACAAGGTCCCTCATCCACCAGTAAGCCAAACGCTGGAGATGCTGGGATCTCGTACAGAAAGTGACCCAGCCTTGTATTTTATTCACCTCAACCACACCAATCCTTTGTATGACTCGAACAGTCGAGCCTCAGCAGAACTCACACGCTCAGGGTGGAGTGTAGCGGCTCAAGGCCAGCGCTTCACCTTGTAATCATGCTGGGACGATTTCGCCCGGAACCAACATCATCGCTCTCCAAGTGATGGTCACCGATTCTCCAGAATCGGCAGTGAATGGATTACTATTGGTCGCTACCGTAACGCCGGCTTCGTAGGTTCCCGCCATTCGAGTGATGTCACTCATGCGGTCGGAAACGGCGTTCAGTTCACCCATTGTCCCGTTTAGCGTAAAAGAACCAAGGCTTGTGCCGTATTCAGAAAGGGTGGTGTCAGTGGTGATTGACCCCATCATTTGTTCCGAGGAATCACAATTCGAGGTGGACTTAGCTTCATCATCGACCTCGTCGTGGGGCCCTGCTGGATCGCTAAAGTCGGGCTCGACAGTCACATCGTCACAGGTGCTGGTACCAACTTCATTGCTCTCCCCGTAAGCAATGAAAAATTGAATCCCCAAGTTCGCAGTGAACATTTCGTCATAGGTGAAAGAAAATTGTGCAGTCTGGTCGTTTCCTACGAACAGTGTCTCGGATTTTTCCCATTCTTCAATTGTGTAATTCATCGTGTATTCACCGCCTGCTCCAGCGCCAGATTGATTTGAATCAGGAGCGAAGGCGACGTAGGATACTTCGGTCACAGCGACAATCGCCACAAGGACAGCGACACCGATCGTCACCGTTTGCTGCCCTGGTAGGCTGTAGCGTCCAAAAGCATTGGATGGTGAATCATCACGCAACCAACAAAGAAGGAAATGGGTTGCGAATGCAGCGCCAACACCGGGGATTGAAGGGAATATGCCCTCTGCATCACCGTAGCCAAGAACAGTCCAAATGACGACCCCAAGCATTGCTGCAATCATCATCATGATTGAATGTGGCGTGTCGGGTTCATAGCCCATCATCCGAACGAGGATCATTGGGACGAAGATGCCACCAAGTCCGTACACAGCCAACACAACAAGGCTGAACACCGAATCACCAAATCCAGGGAATTGCTGGCCAACAAGTGAAATTAAGGTAGCAAAAACCGCCACGGCAAGGGTGACCTTTTTCGTCGTCTTGTGGTCTTGACTCCATTCAGGGCGAACGTCATCGGTGATTGCGGCGGTGCATGCAAGCACTTGACTGTCAGCGGTCGACATTGTTGCCGCAAAAATCGAAGCGAGGATAACCCCGCCAAGGAACGGACTCAGTTCGGTCATTGCCAATTCAGGCAGTCCGGTTTGAGCGCCATCGGCCCCAAGTTCTGGCAACAGCACACGGCATGCAAGGCCGATGAGGAACATCAGGACAATGAATGGCGTTTGCCAAACGAAGAACCAAACCATCGCTTCCTTGCGCGCTCTGTCGTCCTTTAGGGTCATGACCCGTGAAACCACCTGGGGCTGTCCGGCTACACCAAGGCCACCAAAGAAGAAAGCTGCAATCCACAATGTTGCACCAAATTTCAGGCCAGTGGGAAACACATTGACCATGGCGGGGTCTATCGACTCAAGTTCATTGTGGAGTCCAGAGAACCCCCCAGAACTGTTGAGGGCAACCATGCAAAGAATGGTCGAACCAACAATCATCACGCTTGATTGAGCGGCATCGGTCCATATTGAGGCGCGAATGCCACCAGCATAACAGTAAGCAACAACGAGCACAAAACCGATCAGGATACCGATGGTCGGCGCCCAATCAAGCATCGTCTCGAGCGCAACACCGCCAGCGGTGAGTTGCGCAGCAGCATAGATTGAAAGAAAAATTACTGAAAGCACGGCGGCAACTTTCGCTTCTGGCGAGCCAGTGGTGTTCGAAACAAGGGATGTGAGGGAGCGAATACCGCGCGCTTCGCCTTCTTGCTGGATGTATTTGTACAACCAAATCCAAGCAACAAGTTGGCCGATTGTCGAGACAAGCGCGATCCAGATTGCCGAGTAGCCTTGTAAATAGATGAATCCAATGAATCCAATGAACATGTAACCTGAGTTCCACGTGCTGACAGCGGAGAGCGCAGCCAGTCCCGGATGCATACCACGCCCCGCAACAAGGTAGTCGTCAGTCGTGTCCTTTTTCACGCGCATGGATGCAAGCCCAACGCCTGCAAAGAAGCACATGAACAACAAAAACGAAAGCAGAACCATTAATTCATCAGACATAGAATCACGCACCTTCATTTCCAACGAAGCAAAGCCTTCTCTTCAACTTCACTGGGTTGTGAGGGGAATATGAGGCTGTTGAGCCGACCACCAGCAAGAGCAGAAAGTTCTCCAACCGTTGTGGTTGATAGTTGCTGTTCACCAGTGCCCATGTCGGCGCACAACACGACAACACACCCGTCAAGAGAGGTCTGGAGCAGCGATGAACATGCTTCAAACCTCATCGCTTCGAGGGCGGTTTCTTGTGGCATTTCACCAAGGCCCTCCTCTAGTTTTTTCCACATCAACCGCAGCGAAGTAACTGCGTCCTCTGGCTTCATTGGAACTTGGTGTCCAACCCCTTCGCCTGTGGGGTCGAGGTCCAACAACGCCAGGGTGTGAAGGTTCTGATAGCGATTGACGGCAATGACTTCCAAAGGTGAGGTTGCAACCCAGCCTCCGTATGGGTAGGTGAGGGTGGTTTGACGGCCAAATTTGTAATTCGACAACCCCACGGCCCCTGTTACTAACGTTGTGATTGAGATACCGTGAATGACATGGCATTCGATGCCGGCCTCGGCCGCTTGGAGTTGTAAATCGACATGCGTGGTCGCCTGGAGCGGATCGCCAACAACGAGCAAAGCCACCAATGACTCGTTGGCCATTTTGAACAAAGCTTCAGGCTGCTCCACCTCAGGTCGCATCACTTTCTCGATTGGGCCAATTTCCTCTTCGAGTGCATCGAGTTCGGTTTGTGGCCAGAGGGCTGTGTAGGCTTCATATCGCCGGACATCTGCGCGGGTTGCAGCCTCAATGGCTTCCAGACTCATTCCTTCAAGTTGACCGGGGCCCATGCCAATCAGCAACAGTCCTGTAGCGGGAAGGGGGGTTGTTGTGGTGCGCTTCGCCGTCATGCTCAAACCTCCCCTTCGCTTGGAAGGAGCGAGCATCATGCGTCATTTGAGTGTGCCGAGCGCGCAAACCCAGCATTGGTTGGAGTTTTGTCGTTCGGAAAAGTGGTTGGCCGAACACACCGGCGTCAGCACATTGGACGACGGTAACAAGGCTATTCCACTCAATGATTCGGCCCCGGCTGACGGAGATGCAGTGTGGATGGGTCTTGCGATGATCATCCTCGAAGCCAAAGCAAAGACCCCTTCTCACTGGACCGAGCACCTCGACCCAGAACTCTACCTTCTCCACAAAGAAGATTGGCCAAAAGCGTATGAAACACAAGGCGATGTGCTGATTGTCAAGCTAGAGGATTCCATTTGGGATGCGGCGGAAACGATGGCGGACGCGATGCTAACGCAACTGCCAAGCGTTCGTCTCGTGTGCGCGGACCTTGGGGTACAGGGTGATTTCCGCGTGCGCAACCTCCATCCACTGGCAAGCCGTGATGGAACTGTAGACACTCGCACTCGCATCAAAGAGAATGGATATCTGCTTTGGGTGGACCCTTCTAAGGTGTATTTTTCAGCGCGCCTCTCCAATGAGCGAATCGAAACACTGGCCACCGCAAAACGCCTTTCTGAACGACTCAATCGAGGGATTGTTGTTGCCGATCCTTACGCAGGAGTCGGCCCGAGCATGGGCGCTTTGCTCGGCGAACCAGGTCTCCTTGATGGCTATCATGCCGGTGATCTCAATCCCGATGCGGTTGATTTGCTCAGTGAAAATTTAACCCACCTTGCTCAAAAAAGAAAAGATGTCAACGGGGATGTTGCACCCCTTCTCCATCCATCGACAGTGGTTTGCAGCGACGCCACCACTTGGGCGCTGGATGAATCTATGAAGGGCTCATGCGACCTGCTTCTTGTCAATCTGCCACACGACAGCATCGAACATTTGCCCCATGTATTGCCCCTCCTCCGTCGAAATCAAACCTCAGTTCTACGAGGGTGGGCTATTGTTGAACGCGCTCAGGAAGAGGAATGTAAACGCCTCATAGAGGATGCAATCATCCAAGCCGGTGGCCGCACAGAATCCCTAGGGCTCCACGAGGTCAAGGGGTTCTCAGCCAGCAAGAGTTTCGTCTGCTTCGAAGCGTGGATTGAGCTTGCTGAGTAAGCGTTGAGTTCATCAATCATCACCCTTTGGCCNTCANCATGCAGAACACAGTTACCTGCCCATGCGGTGTNAAAATCGACGTNGCGGGCGCAACGCCTCGTAAAGACGGCACCAAGGTNTGGTGCNGGGTGTGCGGCACCGTNTCTGTCCATCACNGAACNTGAACGAAGGTTGGTTNACCGACCAATTGGACTGCGCCAAGGNCCCTCTTCGTCAAGGGCCATATCTTCCTCAGGCATTCCAGANCGNANGGGCTTGAAGGGGCTTTTTTCCGGCTGCTCGGGCAAATTAGCGTTTCTTTTCGCGAAGAATTCACCGCCTTTTTTGCGAATAAAGACCTCNCTGAATGCNATCACGAACAATAACACAGAAAGCAAAACATGCCCCTCAATTCTGTAGGATTCAAAAGGTTGAATTTGAAGCACTTGGTTCGTAATGATGCCGTTATCGACACTTGTTTCGACAGTGTATTTTCCAGGCTTGAGTTCCCCTTCCCAGTTCGGCGCTCCGTCAGAGAGCCTCCCATTCCATTCGGCAATCACGGCGTTTGACGCATCTCGTATGATCCACGAAACATTCCCGTCATCCACAGAAACGCCAGAAAATGAAACTTCGAACACGGCTGGCATGGCTTTGTCTTGTCCAAGAACGCCGCCTAAATCTACGGTTCTGGTCTCGATGGCATGGTCTTCATCATTGATTTCGTAGGGCGCAGAGCCACTGGCCACACTCATCCACAGACCGTTCAACACCAACAGCGCCACTGGCCACAATACCAGATTGACAAGCCGTTTTCGTTCCATAGCGTTCATTGATTTGCCCATTTGCTTTTGATGGTATGTATTCTTCACTTCTTGACAGCGTCATTCATACCAATTGAACTCAGAATCGAGTTCATCCATGCCAATTTACGCAATTTTTGTTCTGGAATGGTTGACCCAGACCATCGTCCAACTTCATCAAGAGAAAAGCCGACCAGGCGTATTTTCTCTTTACTAATGCCCAATGCTAAGGCGAAGCAAACAGCACGATCCCCGTCGGTGAACCCGCCAAAATTGTAGGCTCCATCCAATGCATCGGGCGTCTGATGACTCAAGATAAGAGGAGGTGGCGAAGGACTGGTGGCCCAATGTTCCAGCGAAGACCTCCATCGCTCAACATTGTCCCCGTGAGCATGCGCAACAATCAACACCCCGATCTCGGCAGCGGCGTCAAGATGGATTCCGCCGTCAAAGTCCGACACAACACACGCAAGATGTGCATCATCATCTAGGGCGCCAACGGCCCCGTCTGCAGCGATGATGAGGTGGGGTGTCTTTGGAAGGTTCAGTACTTCAGCAGCCGTAACAGCAGCGCCTAAAATCACAATTTCTTCCGCCCCCGCAAGGCGCTTCCTCAACGCTTGAAGACTCTCTTGACGCCGGTTGGAGGTCCAGAGATTGATGCGTTCGCCGTGGTCGTTGACCAAATCCACCATCTGTTCTGCACTTTCGCGGTCGGGTGCAATGGCCCATCCAAAAGCGGCTCGAACCTCGTCCTGTACGTCGATGAGGCCTTGGGTAAACGCCTCGTACATGGGTATTGGTCGGAGCGCGACCTCATCAATCATCCGTTGAAGTTCTTATGCGGTCGAGGCGCTTGGCTTGTCTATGCCCGTCCCAAGCTCCCTCCCGGAACTTGATGATGAGGTGACCTTTGCCAGGTATCCATTCCTTCCCCAAGCGAGCGGTTGGATTCGTTCCATGGCTGTTGAGCATGGCATCGATTTGGATGAGTTGCTGGACGGCTCATGGATGGAAAAGGCAAGATCGCGCGCACGCATACGGCTCATCGATTCCATACAATCAAAGGAAGGAGTGGAAGTTGTTGGCGGGGATTTATTCACAGAAGAGGGGCGTATCATTGAAGCCTTCTCGTTCTATTACGCTCGTTTGGTGGTGTGCGCCTCGGAGGACGAACGACTGATTGCCCGTTGGGCCCAAGCCGAAGCAGCTCGGGCAGAACAAATTTTGATCAAAGATACGAAAAACCTCGAAGTGATTGCGCGCACCTACATCAATGAAATTGAACGTAAAGAGGGCAAAGGAAGCCGAAAAGCCGCAATGAGCATCGGCTCGGGAGCAGGTGACATGCGCGCGTTGCGTCAATCACAATCTGGACCTGTCTGGAACATTGGATTGAGTGATTTCATCGAAATTTGCCCGAAGATTACCGGTGCACGATGGCGACTTCCAAATTGCGATGTGCACCAAGGATGGGTGACATTATTCGATGAACAGACCTATGGTTCATCGGCAAAACTCGCCCGTCTTCTTCGTGAACGGATTAAGCAAGGCGTGGAACAAGACGCGTTGGAAAAGATGGCAGAAATCACGACAGATTTGGCCATTCGGTTGGCCGAACCCGTTGGCATGGTCCGTAATCTGATGTCCAATCAAGCAAGCGAAGCCATCGCCCTTGTTGGTGCAGATGAATCCGATTGGCCACCTTGCATGCGGAAAGCTGCCTCCGATTTGGCGTCCGGCGTCAACCTCAATCACTTTGGGCGCGTGTTTTTGGCTTCGATGTCAGCAGTTCTTGCCCTGCCAAAGGAATCATGTGTCAATTTCTTCCGAGGTGCGCCGGACTTTAATGAAAGCACAACCTCCTACCAAGTCGACCACGTCTACCAACACGGATACACTCCGTCGGGGTGTGGCAAACTGAAGGTGAACCACAATTGCCCAGTTCTTCCAGGGGATGACCGCTTGTGCGATCAACCATGGTTGGACCATCCACTGAAGTACATTCGAGCGACCCAGCGTTGGAAGGCTCGAACGCAAAGCACCCAGCCTGCGCCAACCTCAACAGCCGCGACTCAGTCTGAGCAAGAGGCTCAAGCGCAGGAAGAAAAACCATAGATGAAACGGTAAAAACATGGGCAATCGCGCGAAGACTTTGAAATCGGTGGACGGTTAGGCCCTCCTGACCACCGGTGATTTTTGATGGCACGAACGCTCGTTTTGACAGTTGACCGAGACAACGATCTTGGTATTAAGACTGCGATCCGCGGCCCTGTCATCGGACGTCGCCAAGTGCTCACAGCGGCGCTAAAACTTGGGATTGCCGACCCGGAGGAAAGCGATACGAACGCCATGCTCGGAGCACTTTCAGCGCACGACAAAATTCTGGAGAAGAAACCGGAAGAAGATGAGGTTGAAATCGCAATCCTAACCGGGGACGAAAAAGTCGGCATCCGGTCGGATCGAGCGGTTGCCGCACAATTGGAAGAAGTCGTAGCCCAGTTCCAACCGGACAAAGCCATTCTCATCACCGACGGTGCAGAAGACGAATCGGTCTTGCCAATCATCCAATCGCAGGTACGAATCGATCATGTCGAGAAAATCATTGTAAAACAATCGAAGGGCATTGAGGGCACTTACTATTACATCGTCAAAGCGCTCGAAGATCCAAAATGGCGGGCAAAAATCATGATTCCATTCGGTCTTGTTTTGGCAGTGTTCGGCCTCGGCATCATGCTTCCAAACGAAATTGGCGGCCTCCTCATCGGTGGATTGCCGATGGTCACAGGCCTGTACATCCTTAGCAAGGGAGCGGGCATTGAAACCACAGTGAACAAAGTCATCCAAGAAATGAGAGAAAACGCCGACGCTGCGATGTTTTCCTCGCTGTTGTGGACGGCGACTCTTTTCAGCGCCATATTTGCCGTGGCTGAAGGATGGAGAGAATACAGCGCTCTGGCTGACACAGCGTCTCAGTCGATTGTTTGGCTCGAAGTCATCCACAAAGCACTGGCCTGGATTGTCATCGCTTTCCTGACATCAACGGCGGGTTTCATGTTGCTGCGCCTTAAGCGCGGTTCCTTCTCAGGGCGTTTGATTGTGCTCAGTATTTTCGGCATGGTTGTCTATTCCTTTGTCGACACCGCACTCGAAATTGCCACTGATGTACTCGCTGGAACTGCTTACGAATTCAGTGTTGGCAAGGTGTTGGAAGACTTGACGAATCCACTGATTTGGGTGGTCGTGCTGTGGATGACCATGACCATTGTCCGCTCATTGCAAGCAAAGCAAGCACAAGCTGAGCGTTACTGGGGCATTTAATCACAGGATGAACTTCGGCATGTGCCGGGCCATTGTGTTGTGGCCAACGACGCCAACAAGCGCACCGTCATGATCAACGACGCCAATCTGGTTGAGGTCGTGGGCGAGCATCAGCGCGCCCGCCTTGAGCAATGGCGTTTCCATGTTCACCGTGATTGGAGGGAGGTTCACCAGTTGCTGTGCAGGGATTCCATGCATCCAGGCGATGTCGCGGTTAACCTTCTTTCTCGCAATAATTTTCAAGACATCCACGGCATGGATTCGTCCTTGAGGCGCTCCCTCATGATTGATGACAAAGACGTGATCCCAATTGTTTGAGGTCAAATCGTCAATGACATCCACCATCGAGGCATCGAACCATACCCAGTGAGCTTCGAGCATTGTTTCTCCGCACGTGAGTGACCGGGCGGTCTCTGCTCGCTGCTTTGGCGACATCCTCGCCATGGCGTTTCGGGTCAATTTTCGGGGTTTGATTTGAGGCATTGAGGTCCCTCTCTTATCAGCGCGGCGCACGCGCTTCTCTTTCAAGGCTTTCGGCGACATGATAAATTCCACATCCAAGAAGCAGTGTTCCGGATACAGGCAAACCCGTCGACACAATATAACTGAACAGTCAAGAAGGATGTCGAAACAGGAAGAACACATGACAGCAATTCCACCCGAAGTTCTTCAGGCGCTTGCCAGCATGACAGGCTATGATCGAATGCTTGAAACGGATCGCATAGCAGCGAAGTATGGCGTTACGGGCGAATGGATTGAACAGAAACTTGGCGAGGCACATCAGATGACACAACAAAGTCCAGCCTCCTTCATTCCCGAATCAAAAGAAGCACCAACTCTTCCTTCATCGGCCACCGTACTGCAGAAGCAGAATTTCCGGTTTGAGTACGATCCATCGATAGAAGCCTCACAACGAAGACAGAATGTTGAGCAAGCCATTTTGTGCCCAGCCTGCGGCGTCGCTCTTGGGATTCCTGCCGTTCGCCCAATTCGTGTCACTTGCCCGCAGTGCTTGGCCGAAACCACCTTTCAATCCTGAGCGCTGAATTGATACCTTCACGGCTTCACGCCGAAACATGCGAAACGCTTCGCCCCGTCTTTGGCCCTATGCGCCAGCAAACTCCCCAGTGGCCCTTCCGGACACGCATCTGTTCTTCGCCGCTTCCGGCTTAGTTGAGTTGACCCCCCCAACTTCTTCAGACGATGGCCCGCTTACGGGGACTTCCCTCCAATCTTATTGCTCCTCTTTTTCGAGTTCTGAGGGCACGGTTGATGATCTTCTCATCACCAAAAACGGGGCACCGATGAACCAACGTCGCCCCTTTTTGTTGCTTGGAGAACTCGCGAACCCTTACCGACTCCAAGACATACGAATTGGACCGCTTCCAATCTTTACCGTCCGACTCACAGGTCTTTGTCGAACCTATGCTGACGGACTTGATCCACGCGACACATACCCAGGGGTTCATCACATCACACTGGCACGAACACCAGGTTGGTGGGAATTGACGCACATGGCCATGGCTACTGTAGACCAGATGAAAGCGATGATTGCTTGGCTAGATAATGGCAAACTCGGCATGTGGAAACCGGTAAAGCCAGCAGAGGGCGCGCTTCATTTTGAATTTGAGAGGCTCGAGGCTCCGGCGCACGAAGACATTGTCTGGGATGGCGAAAGTGAACTGGTTGAACGCGAAGCCCCGCCCTTCAGTGCTCCTGAAATCGACCTCTCTTCGGTGATGGTTCCCGTCCACACGAGGTACGGCTGCTACGACAACCGAGGTCGGCTGGCACGCGCAACCCACTTACCGCAAAGACAATTCCACGAAGGCATGTTCCGTCGCGGGTCATCCATGAAATGGAATGACGTCCTCAATACCCTTTGATTTGGGGGCCCATGGACATCCCGTCGATGGTTGATATACGCTGGCGACGATGTATAACATGAGCAACATGAAAGGGAATGGATCACAAAAAGAAGCACGTCTTGCACGCCTGAAGAATGAAATCGTTGAGTATGTGGCCACCCAACAAAGCTGCTCAGCAGCAGACATTGTCCACCACCTCTCTAATGAGAGGCGAATGAGAAACCACGGCCTTACGGCGCGGAAGGTGGGCTTCTTCATCCCCCGTTATCTTTCAGATCTAATCTCGTTCACCCTCGACCATTCTACAGGGAAGCGATTGTACCACATTGCCGCATGACTTTAGCGCTACCTTCATGCGAGCGACACCCATGCCCTGTGCATGGATTGGCCTGAGTGGGTGCAAGCAACGGCTCTGTTTCCTTCCCTTGAAGGAACGACGATAGAGGGCCTCATCCCTGTTTTCGATGAGGGCTTGCCAGCATGGGCCCTCTTAGATCCAGCATCCCCGACCGGTATCAAGCAACAACTCATCGCAGCACTTGAGGCACATTCCGGCTCCACACAAGACCCAACAAAGAGCGGAGCAACAGTGGATACCTCTCAAGGGCGGGTCGTCGTGGATGCGTCAGCAACCGTTGAACCATCCAGCCATTTGATCGGTCCGTGCTATGTCGGCCCTTCGGCAGAAGTTCGCCACGGAGCGTACGTGCGCCCATTCTCTTGGATTTGTTCGGGCGGGGTGGTTGGTCACAACACGGAAATCAAACACTCAGTGCTCCTTCCTGGTGCCAAAGCCCCACATTTCAACTATGTAGGTGACTCGATTTTAGGAAAAAACGTCAATCTTGGTGCTGGAACCAAATTGAGCAACCTCCGAAACGACGGCGGCGAAGTTCACATTCGGCACGAAGGCGCACGAATTGCGAGCGGCTTACGGAAATTTGGTGCAGTGCTTGGCGAGGGCTGCCAGTTAGGTTGCAACAGCGTCACCAACCCTGGCACCGTGCTTGGACAGGGATCTGTGGTATGGCCAAATGCGACAGTTACCGGACTTCATCCAGAACAATCAACGCACAGGTGACACAAAATGGTTCGCCGCTTGTTTGGGACGGATGGAATTCGCGGGCGCGTTGTTGAAGCGAAGCCTGATGAATCCGACGCCATTGAAGCCTTGCACACAAACCGTGTGATTTGTGCTTCCCTTATGCGGGTGGTTGGTGAATCCCTAGGGCGAACAATGGACACCCAATCGGGAACTGGCGTCACCGTGGTCGTGGGGTGGGACGACCGACCAAACAACCTCGAACTTGCTGCCGCCCTCACTTTGGGTTTGCGATTAACGGGATGCACCGTCATTCATCACGGGTTGTGCGCCACGCCTGGCCTTCACCGCGCTTTGCTTTCGCACAGCGCGAGGCTCGGTTGCATGATCACTGCGAGCCATAATCCAGTGTCTGATTCTGGATTGAAGGTTTTTGATTCAAACGGGTTCAAAACATCTCCAAAATACGAAGATCACATTTCTTCGGTTGCCGTTGCCCTTGCCTCAGAAGAGCGAGAAATCGATGATATCGAAGCCGCTGAACTACGACAACCCAACACCATTGATTCAAACAGTAAGGATGCCCATTCAGCCTGGCTTGCTCGGCGCTATGAACTGTTCCAATCCCTCATCGGCTCAGCTGGGTTCGATGGCTCAAGCCTCGCAAATCCGTTTGTTCTAGATAGTTCACGCGGCTTCGCTCACACATGGCTTTCACAGTGGTTCACCGCACGCGGCATCCCGACCGTCGAAGTCAGTGGAGAGGCAAAGGCGTTGAATTTGAACTGCGGAGCCGGAGATTTTTCGCCCACACAAACCTGGACATTCGACGAGGCTGCAACATCCTCGCACCATCTGTTGCGAAATCTCACCCCGGCACCAGCAGGCACACTTGTCGGGGCGGCTCTCGATGGTGATGGCGACCGATGCCTCATCATCAAAGCAACAGAAACCGGATACATGGTCATCGATGGAGATGCGATAGGTGATGCAATTTTGAGCGCCGGCACACATGCATCGCCCAATTCGTGGGACCTTGCGGCCAGCATCGAATCAGACCTTTCACTCCTCTCCACAGCCCACCGTCATCCTACAGATGTGCGAATACACGAAACAGCTGTTGGCGATCGTTGGCTTTCCAAGGCCCTTTCCCCGACCCTCACCCAATCACTAGAACTTCCTCGCTGCATCGGTGTTGAGGATTCTGGCCACATCGTCCTGGCGGCCGCCCATCCTGTGCACGAGCAAACTTGGGTCCTTGTTGGCGATGGTGCGGCGACACTGGTGGCTTACTTGTTGGCATTTTCAGTTCAAGACCCTCACAAGCACATGGTCCGTGGTTGGAAAAACCGTCAATCTGTGAAGGGCGTGGATAGAGGCTTATGGACGGGTTCAAACGGCCTCGCTGATGAAATCGAAACGATGGCGAAAGCCTTCTTTGCTCAACAAGGTGAAGTGACCAACTGGGACCGCCATGGGTTGGATGGCGAGGCGAATTTGATGCTGGTGTCGTTCAATCTTGATGGCTTTCCCGCGTCTTTGGGTGTCCGCAATAGCGGCACCCAGGCCAAGATTAGCGTGTCGCTAAGGCTTTCACCATCCATCGACTCATCTGAGATGGACCATCTGATGAAATCCCTCACAGACCACCTTTCAGCATCAATGCGAACGTGATCTGTTTACTCGTTTGCCATTTCACCTTCAAATGTTTGAGTGAGCCATGTCACCACGCCTAACAAAGCTGCAGAGGCGAGCAGGATCGCCAAGAGGCCGCTCACAGAAGAGCCACTGATCAGCACGATGGCCGCGACAATCCAGGCCAAGACCAAATCCAGTGCTCCCACAATGCGCCAACCCTTTCGCAAGGTTAGGATACCGCTCACCCACGAAACTGTAGATGCAAGGAGGATGAACACAACAGCGTAAATCAAACTCGGGAATCCAAAGCAAGCCACGAACAGTAAGATGTGCAGAGCCCACAGCCCGGAGGGCAACCACAGCCCGACCCGATGCATGACGGTCCAAACAACGAAACCAATGGTGATGAACGCCATAAGAGAGGTCACCAGATAAATTGGCAACGGGTCTACGCCAAGCAGGGAAGGCAACCACGCCATGATTCCCTGAACAACAACCGGCAAACCAACCCACGCCACAAGTGCTGGTGCAGGTTGCTGCCACCATACACTTCGGCGCGCGGTGCAGGCCAATGCCAGCAAACCAGCTATCCCAAACGAGAGCACGCTTACTGCAAGCACCCAAGCAGCCCGTCCGGAAGCTCCTCGATGATCTGCCATGGCTTTGTCAATTCGCTTCCCTTCGACCCAATCGAAACCGAGCACGGCTCCAATCAAAATGGCTTCGACTCCAACAAGGGGTGCGGTCCATTCTGTGCCAAGCGAGGCAAACGGATCTGTGGCGAAAGGAATCGGAACCTCGCCTCCAATCAAAAGGCACACCACTCGGTCTATGAGGGCTAAGAAAACGACACCCTCCAAGGCATTTGGGAGCCTTAGGCCCAAGTCATTGCGGCCGATAAGGCCCAAACCAGAAAGCATGAGTAAACCGATGAGGAGGACGAGAAGGTGATCCGTGCTGTCCAATTCAACCACAGAATTCGAAGCCCTGCCAGCAACATGGATCAGCACGAGTCCAGCCATCCCTACAGCGATTGGGGCTTCGATGCCCATGATATCAGGAAGCCGTAAACCGATTTCATTTGCCCTCAATCGGGCGGCTCCGACAAACATCAACGACAGCATGACTCCGAATCCGAGCGCAAGCAATGTAGCGCCGGTCATGAAGGAGATGACCGTGGTTGCCAAGATGGTCGTGATTAAGAACATCAGTGTGATGACTGGCTGATGATGAATGTCACCGATTTCCAAATCGTGACGCCCAGACGTGCCCCAATTTTTAGAGCGCTTTCGTTGCTTTTCTGCAAGGTCAAGCAATTCGGTGTCAATCAGCCGCAGCGTCGCTCGGGTGTCTTCCTGTGCTGAGTCCTCCTGTTCTAGAATTGATTCTGTGGACAGTTCAACAACTTCACCTTGGTCCACGGCGGATGTGGCAGCAATGAACGCTTCCATACGCTCTCGTTTCTCTTGGATTCGCGCCAGTCGGTTGTCTCGCTTCGCAAGGGCGCGCAATCCTGCTCGGAATTCTCCTTGAATTGCCAGGTACACACCTGATCCGACAAAGGCGAGGATTGCAGTTAGAATCACCAAGGAGAGGTTGAGGACGGTTCCTGCGAGGCCCATTGTAACGATCAGGCCGAGTGCGCCAAAGGCAGGAGGTAGCAATTTTTCGAGGGTTGCAGCCCGGTTCAAGTACAGCACCAAGGCAACGAGTCCAACACAACTCAAGACCACTAGATTTGCTTCAGGTGAGAGCATGGATTCAGCCCCTGTCAATTCAATATTGGTTACAGGCTCAAGGCTGATCACGATGTAAAAAGCACTCAAGAAACCAAGCATAAGGGTGAGTAAGCGGCCCGGCAATGCTTCAGCGATTTCGAGGTCGGCCAAACTCGCCCCTTCCTTCCTTCGGCGGTCGGTTGCCAGAAGCATCAATCCACATGAAGCAACGAGGATCATGGCCCAGAATGCAGATTGGCCGTACTGCCAAACCAGGATCAGCGCGAAAATACCCCACACCGTCATCAAACTTCGTGGCTTGCCCATGTGCCGTCCGCGCCAAACCATGAGGGCGTGACCAAAGAGCAGTATACCCATCACGCCCAATAGGCCGGGCATTGGCAAACTACCAGGGCGCGCAACGGCCCATACCACGAACGCAGAAAGAACGAAACTCAAATTCCATAATTTGGCGAATCCAGAGTCTCTAAACCGAGCTCCAATTTCTGAGGCACCTGCAAGCCGGGCTGCAAGGTTCAACCCTGTTTCTCCTTGATGGACATTGACGCTTATTTGTTGGACAACCAGCACGCTCATCCACAGCGCAAGGTCCACTTCATTGAGGACAATAGGAATGAGGTCCATTGAGATAATTCGAGATTCAGCATCGGTTGCAAACAACATCAACCAAATCCATGGCGCCAGCACGGCAGTACCGGCAATTGACGGCGACTTACGTTGCACTGCAAGCCACGAGAGACCGATCCAAACAACGGCTTGCGAAACGAGTAACAACCTTCCATTGCCATCCACTTCCCCCGCAGGAATCAGTAGGGTCAGAAGGATTACAATCACGCCGCCACCCATCCAGAGCACGTGGTCAGAAACTGAAGTTTGATTCTGTAACAAAGCAGCAGCGGTGCAAGCAGCAGTGATCGCTGCATAGAGGCTATACGGGCTTAAGCTTCCCAAAAAGCCGATATCAAAAGCTCCAGATTCAAGCAAGGAAAGACCGATCAGCATCACTGGAGCGGGGTAGAGAACAAACGGCGCTAATTGTTTGATGTGTACGCCGCGCACGACGAGATACGAAGCACTGAACGCCGAAACCAACAGCAGCAACTGCGCCAAGGCATAACCTGTTTCTAAGCGATGGGCGGCAATGGCGAACAGGGCTCCAATCATACCAAGGCCGACCGAAACGCTCCACAAGGCGGGCTTCCCGAGTCCGAGCGCCTCAAGCGCACTCGAAAACCAATTTTCAGCACGAACGAATGAAGCGGCAACAACGGCGTTGGTGGCCGTTACACCAGCCATCAAAAGGAAGAGGAGCAAATCGTCTTCGAACGGAACAAGGTTGACTCCGAAGAAATTCCAATTGTCGGACAATGCGTGGACGCCGACCCATAGATAGGAGGAAGCAATCCCTAGGCTTGCAAGGTTGCCCGAGGTTCGCATGAAGGCAAGCCCATGCATCAAGAGGGTACCAAGGCCAATCATGACCGCAACACCCCATTGTCCGTAGAGTGCGCCAGCAGCGCTTCCAACGACCAAAAGAACCAGAGTTGCTTGAGCCGCAATGGCGTCTTCATTATGACGTTGAGCGATGAAAATGTTTCCTGAAATGACCGCTAAGAGGGCCACACCAAGCGTTTCGCTCGCTCCAATGGGCGAGGCATCAAACCAACCCCAATGCCATGCATCCAGCGCAAGTCCGTAGAATAATTTCATCGAGATGATCACCCAGGTTACACCCAACAATCGCATGCTGGGCCGAGGGATCCAACGCTCTCCCAAATACAGGCCAAGCAAGCCCATTGACATCAATCCGAGGCCGCTTGGAACTGGAGGGAGCACTGTTCCAACAACGGCTCCAATGGCAGACCATACCGTTACCATGGCAACCAAAAGACCGAGGCTCAGCCTTCGCTCCCCATGGACAGCGAGATCTTCAACACTGTCCAATTCTGGAGCATTGGCGACCGTCCCATCGCGCAGCACTGCGCCGGGGCCATGCTCGCTTTCCTGCGCGGAGCTGAACATCGAAGCGACTTCACCAACCGCTTCATCCATTTCCTCTCGCCTGTTCTGAGGCGCAGGTTGAGGGATGTCTTCTTCTTGTTCGACCATAAAGGAAGACAAATCAATGCCCTTCGCCTTCTGAAACTCCCGTTTGCGCAACACATCGTCGCGCGGGGGAACCGGGGGTTCCCTGTCCTCAGGGGCATCAGCCATGCCCCGTGCTTCTCTGCGCCCCCTTGAATGCTTTCTCGCCGCAGGTGAGACCGGCCGCCGATTTCACCAGAAATTTCTGTGCTCAGGGCGGAAATCGAAGTGCGCCGCCACACTTCATGACCTCTGATTGCAGGGGCTTCACAGAACTCCTAGCCAAAAGGGACAAAGAGGGCCTGTTTAACCCAGCGCCATGGCCGAAGCCCACGGGACTCCTACAGGGGACCTTTCTTCCTATGGAATCACCCCTTCAGGTGATGTCTACTGGAACCAAGATGCCTCAACACTGATCGAACTTTCTGTGGCTCGTGGCGAAGGGACCTTTAGCGCTCACAGGGCCCTTGTAACGGAGACTGGAGAACGCACTGGCCGCTCACCAAACGACAAATACATCGTCGATGAAGCGTCCACATCTGAAGACATCAACTGGGGCGAAGTCAACGTTTCAACAGACCTTGATACCTTTGTCCGCATGCGAGCTAAGGTGGTTGAACACCTCTCAGCCCAACCAAGCCTCTTCGTCCAAGACCTCTACTGCGGCGCTGATTTCAGTGAAGCCCTCCCAATTCGAGTCATCAATCAAAATGCATGGCACAATGCCTTTGCGCGAAACATGTTCATCCGTCCAAGCGCAGAACAACTTGAGCACCATGCCCCGGAGTTTACCGTTCTTCATGCACCTCACTTCGAGGCAAGTCCAGAGGACGGCCTCAATTCCCACTGTTTCGTCATCGTTAACTACGCAGCGAAGGAAGTCATCATCGGCGGCACACGATACGCAGGAGAAATCAAGAAATCCATCTTCTCAGTGATGAACCTTATTTTACCAAAGAAAGGCATCCTCCCAATGCATTGCTCAGCCAACACCAACGGGGAAAACACAGCGATTTTCTTCGGTTTGTCTGGGACTGGAAAAACCACCCTCTCCGCAGATCCAAAGCGTGCCCTTATTGGCGATGATGAGCATGGATGGGGGTCCAACGGTGTCTTCAACTTCGAAGGTGGATGTTACGCCAAACTCATCGATCTATCGGAAGAGGACGAACCAGCCATCTTTGGCACCACCCGTAAGTTCGGTACCGTGCTGGAAAACATCGTTATGGACGAACATGGCGTTCCCGACTTTACCGATACCAGCAAAACTCAGAACACACGCGGCTCTTATCCAATCGAGTTCATCGAAAATCGCACACCAGATTCCAAAGGCGGTCACCCACAAAATGTGATTTTCCTCACCTGTGATGCGTTTGGTGTTCTACCACCAATTTCGCGATTGACTCCAGACCAAGCAGCCTACCACTTCATTTCGGGTTACACTGCAAAGGTCGCAGGAACAGAAATAGGTGTGAAAGAGCCACAAGCAACATTCTCAGCCTGCTTTGGTGAGCCATTCATGCCAATGCACCCTGGTGTTTACGCAGATTTGCTTTCCGCAAAAATGGCAGAACATGGCGCTACTGCTTGGCTCATCAACACAGGATGGTCAGGCGGAGCTTACGGCGTCGGAAGTCGAATGAAAATACGCCACACTCGAGCCATGCTCAACGCTGCTCTGGATGGCGACCTTGATGATGTCGAATTTGTCAAGGATGACCGCTTTGGGTTCGAAGTTCCTGTGGAGTGCCCTAATGTTCCTGCAGAAGTTCTCCAGCCACGGAGCACTTGGGTTGACAAATCCGAATACGATTTGACAGCTGATAAATTGGCCAGCATGTTCAACGACAACTTCGCTCGCTACGCCCAAGGCGTTTCAGAAGCGGTCAACCGTTCAGCGCCTACGCCAAATGCGTGATCACAAGAAATCACTCAACGAGAGTTGCTTTGCCCGATCGTTGTTGAACAATGAATCAACGCTGTCAGCGAGCCATTCCACATTTTGCTTGGTGTAATTGTCCACGCCATAGGTCGCCATAACGTGCTTTGTCACCTTGATGTATTTTCGAACCGCACCTTCGGAAACCGTTAACGCTAGATTTCCTCCACACAACCCGCCTTCAGATTTTGCCACGCCGACCCTTGCCAATCCTTGGCCGGAAGCCTTCTTCGGTTGAATGCAACTACCAGCAATCGGCATTCTTCGGTACGAATGGGCGCATTTTAGGCACCTGACCTTTTGCCGTGCATACGCATTCATGTTCCCACGCAAATCTGGAAGGAAGTGGGAGCGAACCACGCTAGAAGCTACGGTGCGCACATCCACCCCTCTGAGACGGTGGCCAAGATCCAACTGTCCGTTCATTTTGTCGATCATCGTATCGAGCGTTTTGTAGGCTGAAAGAGCGGGACCCGCATCGATGGCATCACAGTCGTGAGTGTACCCATACCCGCGTACTGCGGCAACACTGCCAAGCCGCCGCTCGACGAAATCCATCCGCTCTGCGATTGTTTTTGGGTGAGGTTGACTCAAAGTCGTCTCGTAGAAATCACGCTCGTAGAACCAACCAGAGTCCACATTGAGCGCTTCTTTGTCAACTTCAGTGGGGTTTAATCTCGTGGTAAGAACCAACGGTGCGTCCATCAAACCACCTCGGTTAGCAGGTAGGATTTCTCTGCTGAAATTCAAAAGGCCATCCATGAGCAACATGATCGCATCCTCGTCCCCGTCGCAGTTTCGACGCTTTGCAGCATGGAATAAGGGATGGGCGTAGCCACCGGAGCAGTCCGCCCAACCAATAATTCGACTCAACACCCCGCCAGAGGTGTGCGGTGCAAGAGCGCAGATGAGGTGACCAACAAGATCGTCGGGCGTGTTGACGTTGTAGTAGGGCTCCATGCCATAAAATCGAACAAGAAGGTCATCGATGAATTTGGCCGTGCGGACGAAGAATTCTCCAGCATTCTTTGCGACGATGAAGTCCTGTGGAAAGATTTCTAACATTTGTTCATCGTTTTGAAGGGGTGCCCCATCGACATCGTGAGTGTAACCGAGCGATTCTATGGTCTGCCATGAAACGCCAATTTCACGCGGCGTAAAATGGGTCACGGGGACGTCACTCATGTCGAAACGAACCGTGCCATCTCGGAAGACCGGCAATTCGAATTTAGCCCTCAACAATCCTTTTTCAATCGCCTCCGGCGTCTGATCTCTAGATGCGATTTTCTTCATGCATTTCACAGAGCGAGGGATTCGGTCCATTCCGAGACGAATCCGAGCGTCTTCCAAGATCGTATCAAGGCGAACAGATTGAATTTCTCCCCTTCGCCTTCGATTGTTGTTTTCAGAAGCACGCATTGTGGTTCTTCCTCTGCAATTCTCGCCAACGCGCTCTTCTCCCCGCTCGTCCAATAGCCGGTGGTGACACACGACAAAAGGCGATTCTTTGCCACACTTGGAACACACACGCCGTCCCATTTGGACGCGAATAGTTTGTTTTTCGGCAGCAATGGCCATCAATCGCTGATTCCCACCGGTCAAATCGATTGGGAATAGGGCGTGAGTCATCGGATTCATGATTCTGGGTGCTGCTTTTTCAGGCCGGCCCATGCGGCAACCAACTCGAACAGGGGCCGAGTGCTCCCATCGGAGGTCAGAAATTTTCCGCACTTGGATAAGAATGCCATCGACTGCGTGGTCGTCTTCATTGATTTGAGCAGCAAGGTATTGCTGCGGATCTTCAGGACCGGGGTCGGGGACTTGCTCGGCCGCTTCCCTACCAACTTGGTCGGTCTCGGTGATACCTAAACCACGTTGGCGCGCATCGGTTTCAGCAGCGATTCGGACGGTGGCCCTCGCCTCTTTGAGTTCACTCAACCTTTGTCGTTCCGCTGTCAGGATGATGTGCGCGCTGCGTAATTCTTCTATTCTTGAGGTAAACCTCGCCGCAGCATCGACAATTCGCAGTGGCTTTTCACCATCGAAGCTGAAACCAAAACCTTCCAGAACAGCAGGCCAACCCGATGTGATAATCAAATCATCACCATCGTGGTGGTGGCCAAGGCCGAGGATCATCGCTGTTCCCTTGGCAAAACCGTGCTGAATCAAGGACCATACCTCTGGAATCTCTCCACCGAAAAGGGGTTCAATGGGGCGCAAATCGGGCCCGCAGATGTCGTAGCCTTCGAAGCCTGAAATGACTTCAGGCCGCAACACGTCCATGGCTTCAGGCTTCCAACCTTTGACACCATCGACAATCCGTAATTGCCGGGATTCAGGGCGCGGTAAGGCGTTTAATCCCGTCTCGATGTCGACCGTGTGACTGCGAGTGGTTCCAAATGGTTCGATGCTACTGTCTTCAATCATGGCTAGGGTACCAGGCACCCATTCCAATGGCAGATCTTTGAACCAAGGATTGTGTGGAGGGGGCAGTGATGTTCTGTACTTTTGGGCGATTGCCTTGGCTTGTTCCCAAGATGGGCGCAGTTGACGAAGGTAGCCGTGCCACTTTCTCCTGTTGTGGAATTGGACATCAGGGTCTTGAGCATCTTCTGGATGAATACCAGGTGCGCCGGGAGGGGCATCCTCACGTTCAAGGTTCAACATCCTAAGGGCGTTCATCACTTCCTCTTCAGTGCCCAATTCTTCGAGCAGATCGCTTGCCCACCAATCGTCACAGTAACCTGCTGGGACGAGGTTTTTGTTGTTCTCCATGAATTCACCATAACCCAAAACTAGCTCGCCATTATCCCAAACAGCACCAACTTTCGAACGGATTAGAGAAAAACTCGTAGCATCATCCAAGCGCATGAATCGCCCGTCCCTCAGCACCACCCAAGGCCCCTCTGTGTGATCCGAAGGCGTGATGGCACAAGCCTTACCTGGCCGTTCAATTTTCATCTGAGTCCCAATGGTGATGAAGTCGTCCATGGCTAACATGGATGCGGTATTGGTTGATGCTGCTGCAAGTCCAGATGGGCGAGCGCGTCCGTACCTTAACCGGAAGCCACCTGCTTCAAGCGGGGCGCCAAAGACAGGGCGGCCAGCGATGATGTCCTTCATGAATTTGGCAATGGTTGGAACTTTTCGAGACTTGAATTTCGGTCCACCACCGTCATCGCTTTTTTCCTTACCACGGGCTGCAAATTTTGAAATGAAATCCCATCCGGGAACGTTCAATCGTTCGGTGTGCTTTTGGATTTTTGGTGCCTTCAAACACATCCCTTCTCCAATGACCAGCAACACACCGCCACGAATTCGCGGTTCGTCGATGTTGCGAACGCGACCATATCCGGCGCATTCGATGCGTTCAGTTGACTCGCCGTTGATCATAATCGGGCAAGCCCGAACAATTTCATCGATTTCTGCGGGCGATGGTCGATATTGGAGGTTGCCGCGATAGAGGCCAAATTCTTCCTTGACCCGCTCCACCTCGGGATCCGTTGGTTGATAGTGGCCAATGTTGAGTTCTCGACGAATCATGTCGGCGATCAAAACGGCAAGCGCTTGAGCCGTACCGCCAGCAGCTCGAATTGGTCCAGCAAAATGCACGGATACGAACTGAGACCCATCGATGTTGTTGAGCAAACGAACTTCACTGATGCCTTCGAGAGGCGCCACCAAGACCGCTTCAGTGAGAACTGCAAGCCCGACACGAAGACCAACATCGATTGCTGTGACCAAATCATAGCCTTTTTCTCGAAAGCCACGGGCGACCGATTGAGCCATCATGATCGATGTGGTTTCACGGTCGTGTTCGGCCAGTAACTCGCGGATATCATCCGCCACTTCATACCCGTCGAGGTACTCAATGAGCAATTTCTCCGTTCGCCCGGCGAGGTCTGCAGCCCTCGGGATCTCAACGAATTCTTTGTGATCATACCCCTTCTTGCGAGCCTTTTCAGCGATGATGTAGGCTTCGTCTGCTCGTTCATCGAGCCAGTGATGGTACCGAACCATTTCAGCCTCCAAACGAGAAACATCAACGCCAATCAAAGGGTCATGACCCCTGATTTGCCGTGGTGCACCTTCTGAAGACATAGCACTCCTGTGATGCTTGGCGGCGACCGTTTATGAGAGGCGCGCTCATATCGCGATGGGAAAACAACAGCAATTGTGTAAGGAAAGTTCATTTCCATTGGTCCCAACCCTTGAGCCATGACCGTCCACGCCTCCCTTCGAACACATGACCGATGGCCTCGGTTGGTTGAACTGGTTCGCGACCTTGCGTTCATCGACGGCGGCAATAATGAAGCCTTTACTCTGGCAAGCGGCCGAACATCCCGCTGGTTTTTCGATACGAAGCCAGTGATGATGCACCCAGAATCCACGCACCTCTTGGGAGAAATGTTGAACCTCCGGATGGATGACATGGGCGCTGATTATGTCGGGGGTCTCGAATTGGGGGCCGTCCCTCTGACGGCAATCGCTGTGACGGCTTCACCTGCAGATCACCCTCGTCGAGGGTTCATGGTTCGTAAGGAGCCAAAAGGGCGCGGTGGTCGAAAAACAAACAACCCTCCGGGGATTGAAGGTTGGCCTCTTGCCTCAGGTGGAAACATCGTCATCGTTGAAGACGTCACAACGACAGGCGGCTCTGCGATCAAAGCCGTTCAACGCATCCATGCCGATACCGAATGCAAGGTGGTTGGCGTCATCAGCATCGTTGATAGAGAAGAAGGNGCGGCAGAAGCCTTTGCATCAGCAGGCATCCATTTTGAGAGCATCATGACGCGGTCCGACGTCGCTGGTCAATGAGGGCTTAACATGCCCACAACGCTCAATCCAATAACCACCGGCAGTGAAGNCCTCACCGAATCGGCTCCAGATTCCACAGCGCCGCAGGGCCTAGTGTTCTACCATGCAAGTGAAGGCAAACCCCTCGCCACACCCTGGCAGGTGGCCTTGATTCGTTCGCAGTTGCTTGACCAAGCAGCACTCCCAGAAGGAATTCTTCTTGATTGCGCCTGTGGGAGTGGGATCCAATTGGCCGCCCACGCCTCGGTGCTCCAGCGCCCAGCTTTAGGGGTCGAACTTGATCCAAATCGAGCCCAAGCAAGTGCAGTCAATTTGCGAACGATTGCGGAACAGCGCAACGAAATGTCTGCGCCTTGGTTTACAGAAAGCCGAATCATGATCGGCGATGGCCGTTCAGGCGCTGAAGTGATGTCTGAATTGCAAGCTGAAATGGGAAGTACAACCTCCGATAAAATCGCTCTTCTGCACCTCGATCCAGCCCGCCCGAGGAACAGCAGAACACACGGCCTTGATGAGATGCAACCGCGTCTCGATGAAGTGTTTGAGGGCTGGCAACCGTTCCTCAAAGAAGGGCGGAATGGCCCATCCTTGTTGCTTGACCTTTCCCCTCGCCTCACTCATGACCAGCGCCTCGAAGTGGAGGCCCTTGTCGATTTGACATGGCCTGGCCTTCAGCGCACTTGGGTCTGGACTTCACGCGGGAGAGGAAGGGTTGATCGCCTAGCATTGTGGCTTGGGAGTGCAGCATCCGAAGGCGTCGCTCGTCGGTTTGTCCGTGTCCCGCCAACCCTCGGCGACCAACCAACGTTGGTGAATGGAGGGCGTCGCCTTTTGCACGGCGCCGGCCACCCAATCGCAGTTAATCGTCCGCCTCGGCGGGGCGAGCGAATCAGCATCCTCGATGCTGCCTTGGTCGAGAGTGGATTGGCTGACGATTGGCTCAAGAGCGTTTCGAAGGAGGAGTCCATCGCCTGGGGCGTCGTTGAAGGGCGCCGCCCGCAAATCCACCACACACATCCACTGAGGCTTGATGCACCACAGGACCGTTTGCTGGTGCAGGCCACGGGCCGGGTTGTGGCACTGGCGAGAATGCCTCTTGAACTGGACCATGTAGACCAATTGGTGGAACTCCTTCTCGAACACGACATTGCCCGCCTCACCGTGAGGGCCTCCGTTGCCCCAGAACTCCAACCCAAGCTCCAGGGAGCCATCGATCGACAATTGAGCCGGAGGCATGGCCGGCGCGATGCATTTTTGGTCCAGCAACCGGGTGATGAAATGTTGCTCATTTGCGTGTCAGAATGAACCCATTCTCGCTACGGGCTATTTTCTCCCCATGAAAAATGGAAATCTCGCTCTCAGCGTCGCGATGAACGCGTCGCGGTCTTGATATAGGGGAGGTTGGTCCGAAACCTGCTTGACACTCTGTGTTGAGCATAAAGGTGAACCAACATGGCACGACCAAAAGAAGAGGATTTGGGAGAAGATTTCTCGTACATTCTGCGAATGGCAGATACTGACATGGATGGTCTCAAGACCCTCGCAACAGCATTGACTTCGGTCAAAGGCGTCGGTGCACGCACAGCAGTTCAAATTTGCAAGAACACCGGATTCTCACCTTCTTCCCTCGCCGGTCACCTTTCCGCAGAAGAACAAGAAACCCTCCGCTTGGCCATTGAAGGCTATGCAGAAACCGTCCCATTGTGGATGCTCAACCGCCAGCGGGATCTAGAGACTGGAGACGAACTCCACCTCACCGGTCAACAGGTTACACTTACACTCAAAGACGATATCGACCGTCTTCGAACCATGAAATGCTACCGTGGTGTTCGCCACGCAAGCGGCAACAAGGTTCGTGGACAGCGCGGCCGATCCAACGGTCGTGGCGGCTTAACGCTTGGTGTTCAGCGAAGTAAGTGATTTGGAGGGATAATGAATGGGAGAACCAAAGTTTGCACGCCCTAAGTTCGACACGCCTTCACACCCGTGGAAGGCAGAACGCATCGAAGAAGAACACGCGATTCAAAAGAATCACGGCCTCAAGAACATGCGAGAGATTTGGAAGTCCAAGTCCCAACTTCGCCGACACCGACGCCAAGCAATGCGCTTGATCGGTATGGCGGACGATGGAATCTCCCACTCCCAGCGGGAAAAAGACGATTTGATTCGCTCTCTTCACAGCAAAGGATTGATTGCTTCTGATGCTTCACTTGACGACATCCTTTCCCTCGGCACCGAGGACATCCTCAACCGCCGCCTCCAAGCTCAAGTTTACTACAAGGGACTTGCATCAACCATGAAGCAAGCGCGCCAACTCGTGACCCATGGCCACATCTGTGTCGGGGATCAAAAAGTCACGATTCCATCATACCCTGTGAGCCGAGATGAAGAAGAGCTCATCAAGTACCACGTTTCCTCGGATTTGAACGATCCAGACCACCAAATTCGAAAGACCATTGACGGACGAGCCTCCTCTGCAGAATACGCAGTCGAAGAGGAAGAAGTCGATCCTGAAGCAACAGCTGATTTCGCTACCGAAGTGAATGAAGCAGCAGCAGAAGCACCTTCTGCTGAGGACGTTGGAGGTGACGAGTGATGACACGACGTGCAATAATCAACATCTTCAGTTCCTACAACAACATCCTCATGACAGCAACCGATTTGACCGGTGCTGAAACCATCACAACCTGCTCCGGCGGTCAAGTGGTCAAGTCCTCGAAGGACAGCGGTGGGCAATTCGCAGCAACCCGTGCTGCAGAAAAGATGGCCGATGCTCTCAAGGAAAAGGAATTCACACAATTGATCATCAAGTACCGAGCACCAGGAGGCAACTTGTCCAACAACACAGGACCAGGCGCTCAAGCAGCCATCCGTGCACTCACCCGTGCCGGCATGACCATCACACGAATCGAAGACGTGACGCCAATCGCGCACGACGGTACCAAGAAGAAGGGCGGCCGCCGTGGCCGCCGTGTCTGATAGTGAAGGTGGAAAAGATGGACGCAAAGATTGTTGATGGCTGGCCACAAG
>QQSI01000003.1:28602-48399 GCA_003602645.1 Candidatus Poseidoniales archaeon
CCAGCGGATTATGCCCGTGCCTATGCTGATCAGCACTTCCGACCGTGGTTGAAAAACTGAGCAACCGCCAACCTGCATACAGGCGAATGCTCATGACCCCCCGAGCCCTCGTTGGGTCATGCACGCCATTATGGAGACCAGCGCAGGAACCATCACCATCGAACTTTACCATGGAAATGCACCCGATACGGTTGCAAATTTCGTCCGCCTTGTTGAAATGGGCCACTACGACGGCCTCCACTTCCACCGTGTGATTGAAGATTTTATGATTCAAGGCGGCTGCCCACACTCCAAGGACCCAATGTCCCGCCGCGCTGGAACCGGCGGACCTGGTTGGAACATTCCTTGCGAACCATCAGCTCTCAGATTGAAGCACGATAAGCCGGGAATTTTCTCCATGGCGAATGCTGGCAAAAACACGGGCGGTTCCCAGTTCTTCCTTACCACGGTGCCAACCCCATGGCTGAATGGCAACCACGCTGTCTTCGGCGAGGTTTCGGAAGGTATGGACGTTGTCAAAGCCATTGAAGGCTGCAAAAAACTCCCTGGTGATCGCCCGGCTGAGCCACAAAAGATCATCAAGGTCTCAATTGTTGAGTGAGGTGAAGAGATGGCCATTCTGGCCCTTCACGGCGGCGCTGGCGGCGATGGCGAATGGAGGGGGATGACAGACCTCGATCCAGATCGCTTGCGTTGCATGCAAACGATACTGAAAAATCTCGGACCTCGACTCGAATCAGGTGACTTGACCGCACTTGAGGCAGTCACCCTCGCCGTAGAAGCCCTTGAAGATGAACCGCTTTACAACGCAGGGCGTGGCTCTGTGCTGGCTGAGGATGAGCGTATTTACATGGATGCAAGCATCATGAGGGGCGAAGACCAAGCCGCAGGTTCTGTGGTCAATGTCGAGCGCGTTCGTCATCCAATCCGTGCAGCAAATTTGTTGTTGAACAAAGGCTGGCCTGTGATGTTAAACGCTGGCGCAGCGGATGAGTTCGCCCGCGCCAACCATCTTGAGCACGTCGAACAAACATGGCTCAAGACAGATTTGAGAATCGCCCAGTGGAAGAAATGGAAGCGTCAAAATGCTCGCCCAGGTTCAACCGACGAGGATGATTCTGCTGTGCTTGACCATGACCTTGATTCCGAAGAACAGCAAGGTATGGGGACGGTTGGTGCGGTGGCGCTCGACTCTTACGGCAACCTTGCTTCAGCGACCTCAACAGGGGGGATGACAGGAAAGCCAGTTGGTCGAATTGGCGATACGCCAATCATTGGGGCGGGCACATGGTGCGACCAGACCGTTGCAGTGTCCTGTACCGGTGTTGGCGAGGCGTTCATCCGTACATGTGCGGCACATGAACTCGCCGTTCAGTTCCGTCAATCTGGCGCTTCACTGCTCGAGGCGAGCCACCGGGTCTTGAAAATGGTCCACCCGATGGGCGGCAGGGGTGGATTGATCGCCGTCTCGGCCGATGGCCAAGTGGTCATGCCTTTCCAAACGATGCTCATGTACAGGGGGCTTTGGCAAAACGGAACACTTCTTACGGGCATCGGCGAAGCAACTTATTCAGAATAAACAGCGTACTGCAATCGATAGAACTTCTGAGGGCAAAGGGTAAGCAATCAGTTATGCACTATGCATCAATACTTATTCATAATGAAATACTCGTCAAATACCCACCACAAGTCAATGCATCAAGGGCAATAAGAAACATCGGCCACAAAGCGCTTGAAATGTGGACATCCGTACGAACGGTGAAGAAGTACCACCTCTAGGCTTCACCATGGCCAATGTACGCATTGAGGCGGACACCATGGGCGAACTTGAAGTTCCTGCAGACAAATACTACGGTTGTCAAACAGCGCGTTCCCTGATTAATTTCGACATAGGTGAAGACACCATGCCAGCGGGGGTCATTCGAGCATTTGGAATTTTGAAACAGGCGGCAGCCAAAACCAACGTGGCCTTGGAGCAGCTGGACCCAGCCGTTGGCGATTTGATCATCGCTGCAGCACAAGAGGTCCTCGACGGCCATCTCAACGACCACTTTCCTCTACGAATTTGGCAAACTGGAAGCGGCACACAATCCAACATGAACACGAATGAGGTCATTGCAAACCGTGCGATTGAGATGGCGGGTGGCGTTCTCGGCTCAAAATCTCCAGTTCACCCAAACGATCATGTGAACAGGGCTCAATCCTCAAATGACACCTTCCCAACTGCGATGCATATTGCAGCAGCAGAAGCCATCACTCACGAACTTCTGCCGAGCGTTCGTGCTCTTCGAAACGCTTTGTCTGAAAAAGCAGAGGCGTGGAAAGACATCGTTAAGATTGGCCGGACGCATTTGATGGATGCTGTCCCTCTCACACTAGGGCAGGAAGTCTCAGGTTGGGTCGCTCAACTTGATGCAGACCTTCGACGAATTGATTTCGCTCTTGACGACTTGTTCGAACTTGCCCTGGGTGGAACAGCAGTCGGAACAGGACTCAACACCCACCCCCTATTTGCTCAAATGGTGGCCGATGAAATCGCTAACATCACTGGACTTACATTCTGCACAGCGGAGAACAAGTTCGCCCAACTTGCTGCCCACGATGCAATTGTCGCCGCTTCTGGTGCGCTCAACACGCTTGCAGTGTCCCTGATGAAGGTTGCAAACGATGTGCGCTGGCTTGGGTCAGGTCCACGGTGTGGATTTGGCGAATTATCGCTCCCAGCGAATGAACCGGGTTCTTCGATTATGCCTGGCAAGGTCAATCCAACTCAGGCTGAAGCCATGACCATGGTCTGCGCTCAAGTGATGGGCAATAACACCGCCATCACGATTGGTGGTAGCCAAGGAAATTTCGAATTGAACGTCTACAAGCCGATGATGATTCATAACCTTCTTCATTCCATACGGTTACTCACCGATTCATGTCGAGCCTTCCGAACGAAGTGTGTGGAAGGCATGAAACCCGTCGAATCAGCGATTACGGATCACCTTGAGAATTCATTGATGTTGGTGACAGCCCTGAACAACCATATCGGCTACGACAAAGCAGCAAAAATTGCAAAAAACGCGCATGAGAAAGGTTCAACGTTGCGGGAATCTGCTCTCGAACTCGGCTACCTTACGAATGAGGAATTCGATGCGTGGGTTCGCCCTGAAGAGATGACAGGCCCTCGTTCGCACCAATGATTTCTGATTTACCGGGAATTTTTGAGCGAGGTTCCGAGATAGAATCCTGCACAATTCACCACGACATCTGAAATTTTATTGCTGAAGGCTTCGGTAGTGAACTCGTAAGGCAGAAACCATTCAAGAATTTCCCAACCGATTGATAGGCCAAAAAACAGCCCCCAACTCATCGGTATGAACCTGCCAACAAAGGTCCATTGAACAAAATGGCCAACGGACCAAAGGTTGAGCAGCGCCATGTTGATTGGAGCGGCATCCACCCTATAAATTTGGAAAATGAAAAATATTCTGTGGGGGACATATTGATATTCAGGGACATTTTCAATCCTTTCATGAACATGCGTAAAACCGCACCAAGCCTGTTGTTAACTGCCCTCCTTCTTGCCGCCCTAGTCCCAGCCGGGCCTGTGGCTGCAACACCAACGGAAGCCTCAGAATTCTACTACGGTGTCGAATATGATTGGACCAGCGTTGATTCGGATTTGACTAATTTTACCGGCCTTGACCTCCCAGAAATTTTCGGTGAAGTCATGGGGGCTGCAGACGATGCAGGATTCAATTTGGTTGTTGGCCAACTCCTCACCGGGTCCTCGAATGTGTACGTACACCACTCAGAAGACATCACACCTCAAACCATTCAAGACATGGATGGCGAAGACGTGACCGTTTGGAGCCGCACCGATGAAGTCACACTTCGTCACGGCGTGTTGCTCGACGGCGTGTTGATGACCGATTGGATGGAACCTGCATCCTTTGGCTCCAACGATGATACCTCCTTCGACATTGATGCTTCGACAAGCGGCGAACAAGTGTTGACCGTGGACATTGGCTACACTGAATACCTCGATGAAGACTACAACCTCGTTGGAGCAGACATGGCATTCTCGATGGAAGTCTCCGTGTCAAACGACATCGAACTTGACGCGCTCTTCGAAGGTGGCGGTGAACAACTACCAATCGACTTTGATACCGGAATTTCGGTGTCCTATGCCATCTCAGAATCCGCAACACAATGGCGCCTTGGATCCCCGAGCCCAATTTATGTGGAAATGTCGGCCAATGATGAAACTGAGTGGTATTGCTTGGAAGAGTGGGATATTGACATGGGCATGCAGGCTGAAGTCGACGACGAGTCAGTGATCGACATGTGTGGTGTGATGTCCGGTACCTACACCGGGGCGCTCGACTACTCCTTCTCCATCACTGGAATCCCAACCGAAGACATCGGCCTTGATGCAGGCGAACTCGATATCGAATTATCAGACTCGGTCACAGAATCTGGAACCTTCGAAGAGTACATCGGTGGTACTGAAATGGAGTTCACCATGGGCGACTCCCTTACTGTCGACCTCGGTGATGGAGCAGGCCTCACAACATCAGTCAATGCATGCACAAATTGCCCACCTGGCAACCCACTCATGTTCTTCATGATGGGCGAAGTCATCGGCGGAGCCAGCGAATCATTCGCAGAATCAGTTGCAGAAGATGTCGCAGATGAACTCAGCGACAACATCCTCGACATCTTTGGGGGCGATGAAGGCGAAGGCGAAGATTACGAAGAGCCTAGCGGCAATCAATGGCAATGCGATAGCGGCGACCAATGGATCTACGAATGGGAAGTCAATGATGGCTCCGATGACTGCTACGATGGCTCTGATGAAATGGACATGTCCGGTTCCTGGAGCGGTTGGGGCGACAACATTTACATGAATGTCGAGTTAGATGAGGCAATGCTTTCTTTTGACGAAGATGGCAAGATGTTCATGTGTGATGACGGATACGAAATTTCTTGGGATCAAGTGAACGATTGGACCAATGACTGTGCAAACAGTGAGGACGAAGACGAAGGCCGTTCTGAGGGTGAAATGTTCACCTGCGACGACGGCACAGAAATCGAGTGGAGTGCAGTCAACGATTACAATTCAGATTGTGCTATGTCAGAAGACGAAGGCGCAACGGGCCATTACATGGTTGAAGCAATTCTCTCCAGTGCTGACGGTACCCCTCTCTCTCAGCAGCAAGCCACCATATGCGATGCAAATGGATGCGACACGAACATGGACTGGTTCTATGGCAGCGTGGGCTTTGAAACAGAAACCCTAACCCCAACCGCATACGGAGAGCACATCTACTGTGTGAGCGGTATGGTCACAGATTCGAGTGATGGGACCGTCGTTATGGAATTCTCAAGCATGTGCAACGACGAATTCGTCGGTCCAGAATTAAATGGTTATGTCCACACAGATGGTATGAACGTCGGATTCGAGGCGAGTGTCTATGATTGGGAACAAAATGGTAATGCAACGCTCACAGTTTCCATAATCGACCCAAGCGGCAACGAGTTGTTCCTTGATACGATGCCTATTGATGGCACAAACCAAGGCTACAACTTCGCTGACGATGTCGATGTTTTGGAAGTTGGCGAATACTGCGTGGAAATGCATATGACCCAAACAGGAGCATCAGAATCTTACGAAAGCCACACAGAGTGCAAACTCGTTGAAGAAGGCCAAGAGCCAAGCGACAGAATCGTTGCCATCGCTGAAGCAATGGCAGAATCTGATCTGGGAGAGGTTCTCGAACAGTTTGGAATGAACCTTGAAGACCGCCTTGAGGACGTTGCCCCAACTGAATTCCCATACAATGACGGCATGTGGGCTCCAATGTGGAGTTCCGAGCACGCAGCTATGGTCGGCGTAGGCGTTTACGCTATGGATGACGATGGTGCTTACACCATGGCCGGACCAGTAACACAAGGGTACTCTGCTGATGCACCAGTCAAGATGAGCATTCGATACCTCACAGGCGTTCCAGCAAGCACCGCAGCGGAAGAAGCCGAGGATGCCAATAGCATCGAGGACATTGTCGATGTTGAAGATCACGACCTTGGAGAGATTGCAGAAGCACTCGAAGAAGCAGGCGTGGACACCAGCGAACTTGACCTTCCAGAAGACAACCCAGCCAGCGACACAACTGAGGATGAAACTCCACCTCAAACTGCAGAAGAACTTGCTGAAGAAGCGGGTCTCGTGCCAGCATTGTCGCCAATCTCCGTGATTGCAATCATTTCCCTTGCAGGTCTTGTTGCAGGCCGCCGAGGCAAAGAGGCTTGAATCAACATCTCAAGTACGATGAACGGTAGGGGATGCTATGTCCCTTCGCCCATCACCCTCCCCCACAGGGACGGTGATTCGCGGTGGAGCGACGGTTCTGATTGTGATTCACATCATGATGTCAGCTTGGCTTGTGGTCCAGTTTGATGGACGTTACACTGAGGGCCGCCCTTCCCCCACCAATATCAAGGCCCTTGTTGCGGTCGATGATGAGCAGACCCTTATCGACGTGAAAATGGAAAATTCCACGTCGTTTGTGTTGTACATGCTCGCCCGGGATTATGAAGAACCACCGTCCAATGACACATCTTCTGAACAACCTAACTCCTCTCCCTCAACAGACTCAGGGGAACCCGAAGAACGTCTGAGTCAGGCTCGGCTCTTTACCAAAGCATGCCTCATGATGATGATTCTTGCTGAATTGGCAATGCTGCTCGGTTTGCGATTCCGTGGGACTCTGAGGGGCGTTTCATGGACTGCTGTGCTTCTGTGTTTCCTTGTAGTCCTCCCTGGAGCCTACCTGAGTGATTTGACAGGTTCCGACGGAAGTGAAGATTCTGATGAAAGGAACAGCGCCTCCAACAATGATTTGGCAAATGAAACGTTTGTGGCTCAAACTGAAGAAGGTTCGATGGTTCATGGTACGTCAAATATCAAGCTGTCATTGGCTCCCCTTGGTGTTCATATCGATATGATGTTCAATGGTTATGATCTTGGGTTGGTTGAGAAAACCAACCAATCAGCAGTTCGTGCTGAAGCACCTGAACCAGGTAGCGAAGACGCATCATCCTGGGTTCAATTTGAATCAAGGCTCACCGCTAAGGCTGGAAAAAACATACAATCGTTGTTCATTCTTCCAGTGTTGTGGCTTGCCTTCCCCGCAATGAGCATCAAAAAAGAAGATTCATCTGCAGAGGTTGAATCTGATGAAGAGGCGTAATCAAATTGAATCGCGTGCTTTGCGGCACACTTCGACGAAGTTTTCGAACATTTCTTTTCCGAACTCAGAGTCATTGACTTCAGGGTGGAATTGCAAACCAAACCGATCGCCCTTCTCATTCTCCATTCCTTGGACCTTGCACGATTCGCTGCTTGCGGTGATGAAGAATCCATCCGGCACTTCATGCACCTCATCATTATGGGATTCCCAAACTGTTTGAGATTCGTTCGTTCCAGCAAAAATTGTACCCCCTCCATCGTGCAGAGTGATTTGCATAGCACCGAACTCAGGTTCCGGAGACTCCCGTGCATCACCGCCGTAGAATCTTGCCATGAATTGATGGCCAGCGCAGATGCCTAAAACCGGAACATCAAGTTCGAGATAGGCTCCACAGTTTCCGAGTTCACCCGTGAGTCCAACTCGAGCTGCCCCTCCGGAGAGAATGATGCCATCCACTTGACGCATCTCTTCGACAGGTGTCGTGTTTTCGATGATTTTTGTATCGACTTTGAGGTAACGGAGCATTCGCCATTCTCTGTGAGTCCACTGCCCACCGTTGTCAACTACATCGATGATAAGGGGTCGTTCGTCCATTGTGCATCGCCTATGATTTATGCTGTGTTGGTCGAACAACCATGAACATGCCGCCCTCTCTCCATGTGAATGGGTTGATGATGTGAAGGCATCTGGGCTGTCTATGGTGCGCGTCCTGATCATTGGTGGCGGTCTGGCAGGACTGTCTGCAGCGCTGACTGCCACCAGTGCTGGGCATCATGTCGTTGCCCTGGAACGCGCCATGCGAATTGGAGGGAGGGCGACCAGTCAACCGCTTGATGGTTTCTCAATTGGTTATGGCCCGCACCTCTTGATGAAGAACGGCCCACTTCATACAATGACGAAAAAATTGAGCAGAGTTCGACTTGCAGCAATGCCACTACGCCCCCACAAGACCATGGTTCTCGGGCATGGTTTGGTTCGACCAACCGGCAATGTTTCCCAGGCTGTTCAGAATAAACGCGCGATAAAATTACGCGATTGGACCAACCCGATTGCGAGAGGCGCCAATTTTGTTTCTAATTGGGGCTTTGAAGATTCGAAACGTTTTGATTCGTTCAACAAGGGGCAACTGCTCGTTAGCAATGAAGGATGGGCGGGGCTCGTCGGTCGCATGGCCGCCGCGCTTGATGAGGTTGGCGTGTTCATTGAATGTGGTTTGGAAGTCAGCAAAATTGAGCAAGGGAAAGCACACCTCGCCGATGGTCGAACGATTGAAACCGATGTGATTGTCTTGGCGTGCGGGGCGAAGGCTGCTCGCCGCCTCCTATCGGGGGTAGACTCTGCGATGGCCGAAGAGCACTTTTCCAAACTCGAAAGGACCACGGCCTCAACCATAGAGGTCGCCTTGGATTCAAAGCCGATGGGAGAGGATCAAGCAGTGATCGATCTAGAAAAGGGCATGGCCCTTCTCGATTACATACAGATTCAACCTAAATTGGGGCCTTCTGGTTCTCATCTTTCGGCCATTGCGGTTGGCGGGCTGGCGCAAGATGCCGGCCCGACAAGGTATGCTTCGGTTGAAGAACGGATGGAAGCGTTGGAATTGTTCTTGGATGAACGCGCTTTAGGTTGGCGAAATCACATCATCCAAGAAGGCCGTCAAGAGAGAATATCCCTCAATGAAGCATCCAATGACAAACTTGACCCCCTTGCTTTCGCCAAACACAACATTGTATTGGCCGGTGCGTGGGTGGAAAGCACACACACGCTCGCAGACGGAGCAGTTGAATCTGGCCAAAATGCGGGCCGTTTAATTTCAAAGATGCAAGGTTGAATACTTATTCACCGGCGGTGAAACCCCCATCCATGCGCTTGGTATCTTGGAATGTGAACGGCATCCGGGCCGCCATCAGAAAAGGCATTGATGATTACTTCACCTCAATCGATGCAGATGTTTGGATGCTTCAGGAAGTCCGGTGCCTACCTGAACAACTGCCAAAAGGGTGGACATGGCCCGAAGGCTTCGAAGTGCATCTTCATCCTGCGGAGAAGAAAGGCTACTCCGGCGTTGCAACCCTCAGTCGCCTTCCAATTTCTTCGGTTACTCAAGGGATGGGCGGCATGGTTGATGCAAACGATTCTGAAGGGCGCATCCTTGTTTCTGTGCACGATGGCTTCACCTGCATCAACACCTATCTGCCAAGTGGTTCAAACAAAGAGGAGCGCCAGCAATTCAAAGAACAATGGATGGACGAATGGCGCTCCTTTTTACAACCCTATCTGGATGACTCCAATCCCGTGATTGTCTGTGGTGATCTTAACATTGCACACACGGAAGACGACATCTGGAATCCGAAAGGGAACGCGAAATCGAGCGGGTTTCTCCCACACGAGCGAGCATGGTTCACTGAATTGTTGAACGATGGCTGGAGCGATGCATTCCGTGAGCATGTCGGCGAGGGCGAAAAATTGTATTCTTGGTGGTCAAATCGCGGCCAAGCGAGGGTGAAAGATCGAGGCTGGCGCATTGATTATTTTCTCCTAAACAAAGCGGCAGCAGCCCGTGTGAAAAGCGTGAGGATTGAGCGGCAAGGTGGACTTGATGTTTCGGATCACGCACCGGTTATCCTTGACTTGAAGGATTGATCATTCGCCTTCAATATCGGCGAGGGCGACCATCAGTTCATCAACAATATCTCGTAATTCTTGCAGTGAAGTGTGTTGAACTTGAACCGTCAGTGCAGCCACCCCATCAGCTTCTGAGAGGGTGGCTTTACAGTGAGGGCGTGACGCTGCAGCAAGGTAGACTGTTCCAAGGGATGCATCGCCCGACCATTCAACGGTGACGGTATGCTCTTCGACCATAGGGCGGCCTTGGGGTGGACTCTTATGACGATGACTCAACGCAGAATCATGGCCAAGGACGACGCTGACCCGTTTGTTCTGGCGGGAACCGGGGGTGTCACGCTTGGCGAGGCTCGCACGAACCATGAAGGTCGGAAGGCAGTGTTGTTGTTGAGAGGGAATGAAGACGCCTCAGAATTCATTGCACTGGTGCAAACGATGGGCATCCAAATTGTAGAAACGCTCCATCAACCGGGCCATGACGATCCACGCACATACTTTGGAAAAGGGCGTCTTCAAGACGTATCGGACGAATTGTCTATGAGAACCAAGGGCCATCCTTGGACGGGTGTTGATTTGGTGCTTCTCCATACCAATGCAAGCCCGCGACAACTGGTTGGGGTGAGCGATGCGGTCAAAATCGAAGTCTGGGACAGAGTGCGCCTTTTGCTCGCCCTCTTCACCGCGCACGCTGCATCAATCGAGGCGCGCACTCAAGTTCGAATCGCTCGGCTCCAATCGGACAGGACTGTGTTGCGTGAACTTGCCAATCAATCCACTACTGGCGAGCGGGCAGGATATGGAGGCGGTGGTGTGACAGCCCTACAGGCATCAATTGTCAACATCAACCGAGAATTAGCACATTTGCGCAAACGCCAACAAAAACACGCGGGTGCACAATCCGAGAGACGGCGCCAACGCTCACGCAGCGGGGCGATGACGGTTGGCTTAGCAGGTTATACCAACGCTGGCAAATCAAGCCTCTTTCTCAATCTCTCAGGTAAAGAAGTGCTTGTTCAGGACAAGTTATTCTCAACGCTTGAAACGACATTGGGTAGAATGGAGGCCAGCCCGCGGGTGTTGCTGGCTGACACCATTGGGTTCATCGATCGTCTACCATCCTCCACCCTCGACGCCTTCCGAGCCACTTTGGCGGAGGCCTTAGAAGCAGATCTATTGCTCATTTTGGCTGACGCAAGCGATCCACCGGTTGAATTGGAACGCAAACTGTTCACCTCTCGCCAAGAGGTGTTCACGAAATTTTATGGTGAAGAAATCGATGAAGAGTTTCCTTGGCAAAGCGAGGTGAATTCTATGAAAAATCATGTGCTCACGGTGCTCACCAAAGCAGACCAAGCCACGCCAGCTCAGCTGGAAGAAGCTGTGGCCACCGTTGCTGCGCTTGGATTACCAGAACCGTACGTCGTCTCATCTCACAGTGGGATCGGTATTCAGCGCCTGAAAGACGCTATTTTATTCCATTTGTTCGGGCCGCAAATCGAACTGATTCTTTTACCACCGTCGCAAAATAGTTCGCGCGGCATTGAGGGTTTTGTATCGGATGTGTATGACGCCGGCCTCGTCACAGAGACATTACACCTCGAGGATGGTACGATTGAGATGACCGTTTGGATTCATGAACAGGCACTGGCTCGTCTTGTTGCACACTCAAAAGGGCGCATCGAGGTCAAGTAGTTCGGCCTCTTGGGCGTTGTATGGGCGCAGACGAAGAGCAGACGCCCTTCGAACCAGTCGAACAAAAAGACGATTACATCGATGACTTGACCGGTTTGAAAGAACCTCAATCAGCGATGATGTTCTCTTCCTCCGATGCAGTGTTGACCATTGAAGACCCAAACTTGCATCCGATGGGAAAAGCGATCGCTATCTTCGTGCTGTTTATTTGCATGCTTGGTTTTCTGTACGGTCTTGACTACGCTAGAGCAGAAGACGGTCTAGTGCGCCCGGATGAGTTTGTCTATCGCCTTTCTTTGACAGCACCCGATGAAACCGCGACGTTTCGTGGTACTGTTTTTGATCATCAAGGAGAGGCACTCGTCAACGCCACCGTGTACGTTTCCTGGGACGAGGAGGGCGTGTGGAATTATTCAGAGATGCTCACTGATTCACAAGGTGAATTCGAATTTGAACGGCTCGACCCAGGGTTAGCGCGCGTTGACATCATTGTAGAACGAGATGGTAAAAGAGATGTTTTCGCCAACCGAGTGTTGCTCTCGCCGCCTGCAATGATTGAGCCAATCGGGTTCACAGAAATTGATTTCACTGTACCATCGCAAGAAGAATTTGCACAGGCTCCCTGTTCGAACGGCGCAGACGAATGTGAAATTCGGAACATCGACCTGACGCCCGAACAAATGGAGCATCCTCTGATGGATCCTGGGGCTGCTGCGGTGTACATCACCATCGGATTTGGATTCATGGGGTTGGCAATCATCGGGGCAGGTTTCACAGTTTGGGCTTTGAAAAGCGGTTCTCTTCTGGTCCTTAGAACGGCAGCTGCAGTTTCCTTTTTCGCCATGGGTCATTATTACACGGCATGTTTGTTCGGCCTTGTTGCTTTTGGATTGACCTTCGCTGTACCCCGACCAAGGATCCCACTCACGGATCCACGCCATCAGGACGAAGTTCCTTCTTCATGATACATCTTGACCGGCCAAGTTAAGTTGGCTTCTCGCTACAGCGGCACATGGACCTGTTGGCCACAACTTGGATGACTCGGTCGTTGGAGGAGCCGGTTGCATCCGTCGCGATTGAAAACGATGGTTCGGTCGTAGCAGGTGGCTGGAACGGGGCCCTAAAGCGGTGGGATCCAAAAGGTGAATTGCTGTGGAAAACGGTCCTCAATGATCGTGTGAATGACCTGACGTTTCACGGTAATCACCTCATCGCTACGGCGGGTTTGCACCTTGTTTGTGTTGATTTAATAAGCGGTGCAACCCAATGGTCGCATGCGCTTGAAGGCAGTGCTGACGCTGCACTTATTCACGAAGGAACCGTGTACGCAACCTCGTCTGTGTATGACATCGAACATAACGATTTCATCGAATCGGCGGTCTGGTCCTACGAACTGGATGGTACGGAGCGCTGGGTGACTCGAATGGACGAACGCCCATGGACCATCGAATCGTGTGATGGCAAGGTTTGGTTAGGCCTCGGCCGCCCCAAATGTGGGTTTGCAACCATCGATTCAAAAGGAACCCTCCACCACCACAAAGGCCCGGTCGATTCTCCTATCACGAGTGGTTCCACGCATCAATCAAATCTATTCTTCGGGCATGCAGACGGCACGATTTCTGATCGCAGTGCGGCGGTGCTTCATTCGCTTAATCACGGCATTGTTTCGCTTTGTGCCCACCCAATGGGCTGCGTTGCAGCAGATGAAGCAGGTAACCTCCATTCATTTTCGGTGACGGGAGAGAGCCATTGGTGCTCGAAAGGGGATGCAGTTGAAGCCCATAGCATTGGTTTCGAGGTTGAAGGCAAGCCTACATGCTGGATTGCTCGCCATTCTGGCCTCACTGGCTATTTGCAGGTGGTCAACATCACCGACGGAACTCAATTGGCCGCCTCTGAATCAATTGATGTTCGCTTCCTGTCTTTTGCAGCCGGGCGTATGGTCGCAGGGTGCGAAAACGGCGATGTGCATGTCTGGGAAACTGGATTGTTCACTCGACGCTTTGTCAGCAAGAGCGAGGGTCAAAATCTCGTAAGCGATCCCAAGAAAAACGCCCTCCAAGAAAAACTTAGAAAGCTACGAGAGCGATGATAACCACCTTCAAATACCCTAAATCCCTAAAGGTACCATGGAAAAAAACACAATTCCAGCAACAGAAGAAACCCTCGCCCTAGACGTCGATGACCACCCAATGTCAAGCGAAAGACCGACTAAAATTTCTCCCTTTCACCCGGTTGTGATCGATGGAATTGTCGGCACGGCAGCGGTAGGTTCTCTAGGCGGATTCAGCACTCGATTGGCGATGACTCTCGAAATGCCCCATCCCGACTTTGGTACAGAATTTAGAACCAAACACTTCCGATTTCTTAAGCCAGGAGTGGTGATGTGGGGCCATGATGGAAAACAATTTAGCATCCAAAAAATCGTTGAGTGATTCCCTACAATGGCCCGATGGCTAACCCCATCAACAACACGAGACTCGAGGCAACAACAATCAGTACGTTGTCATCGATCGGGCCAAATTCATACCGTTCAACAAACGAAGCGACAGCCCCAGATATGAGCCCCCAAAGGGGAATTGCGGGGCTTAGTGACGCTCCAATCAGATATCCGGCAGGCAAGCAGACAACCGCCATGCCGAGGTTGCCCCACGCGCTTTTTGTTCTGCGAGCAAACAGTTTGTTTCGGATGATTCCAGTGACTCCATCGCCAAAGGCCATGAAGAAAGCGGGAAGAACGGCCAACCACGGCTCGCCAGAATAAGCCCACAATGCGTACACCGACAATCCAAGCATCAATGAAAAGGTAGCATCGTTCATGTTCTGAGTCGTTTGCATCCACCAAAGCCGCTTGTCCATGAGGTGGGTACTGGCTAAAATTGCCGCCCCAATCAAACCTCCAAGCAAAGGCCATAATGGATCACTAAAGACAACCGGTGAAGCCAGAATCGGCACTCCTCCAGCCAGCATGTGCGCTATTTTTCGGTTGTAATACACGGCCACCATATCTTCGCAGCCCTTCTTCATGAAATATCCATGAAGTGGTTTGATGGCCATAACGATTGCAGCTGACCAAAGACCTAACCCGATAAACCACCCTACATCTGCCATAACGACCATACCACCCGGTCTGTCATTCAGCGTTTAGGTGTGCTGACAGTTTCATGCTATTCGAATGATTTTCCTGCGCAGAGGACCATGGTCATCGTCAAACAGAAGTATAAATGCGAATGTGTGGATTTATCGTTATGACAGCATCCTATCTCATTGTAGGCGGTAGCAGTGACATCGCCTTGATCCTCGGCCAGCAATTGATCGATTCAGGACACTCCATTACCCTCCTCGCACGGGACTCAAGCCGCTGCGACATTCTTCAGAATCAAGGCGCACAGATCGTCGAGGGTGATGCACTTGACGGGACAACCGTCGCCAAAGCAGTGGAACTCGCTAAAGAAAACGGTGATGGGGCAATTGCGGGGGTCGCACACCTCGTTGGTTCTCTTCTCATCCGCCCTCCTCATGCTGTGAAGATTGAAGCGTTCAACGAAGTGGTTCACACAAATTTGTCGAGCGCCTTCCTCACGTTATCCACAGCGTGCAAATCAATGCTTAGAAGCGGTGGCGGCCGACTGGTCTTCACCTCGAGCGTCGCTGCATCCTTGGGCCTTGTGAACCACGAAGCAATTGCTGCTGCAAAAGGTGGCATTGAATCCATGGTCCGGACATCAGCAGCCACCTATGCTCAGCGTAACATCCGCATTAATGCAGTAGCCCCGGGGTTGACCGACACGAGACTCGCCCAACAAATTCTGAAATCGGATGCAATGACAGAAGCGGCAGTCGGCATGATTCCACTTAAGCGAATCAACCACCCTGACGAGATCGCTTCGACCATGCATTGGTTGCTCTGTGATGCTCCTGACAATCTCACTGGCCAGGTGTTCCATCTGGATGGTGGGATGGCAAAGGTTCGAGGATGAGGTGGTAGATTTGGTTTGGAAGAATGCGATTAAAACCAAAAAATTGAAACCAGGCAAAACGAAGATGGTCACCATTGGATTGAAGGTCCTGATGGTTGGAAACATCGAAGGAGACTACATTGCAACCGAAGGACTCTGTCGTCACATGCGTTGGCCTCTGGCCATGGGTGGGAAAATCAAAGATGGATGTGTCCGCTGCCCGTTGCATCAATCGACATACGATCTTGAAGACGGCAGCGTTGTGGAATGGTCACCTTTCCCGTTTCTTCCTTCTTATGGGAAACTCGTAGGTAAAATGTCGAAAAAGAAAGACCTGCACATTTACCCAACCCGAATCGAGGGTGAGTACCTACAAGTCGAGTTCGAAGGCGAGTCTTGATAATGGGTCGCCAGCAAGAAAAGCCGGTGCCCCTATGGAAATCGGAACTGACCTCATCATTCTCTTGATTTTAGCGATTGGACTTTTTGCTGTCAACCGTTACCTCAACCAGCAGCAAGCAAAAGCGCAGACGATCCAATTCGAAGCCCTCCTTTCCAGCCAATCTAAGCCGGAAGTTGACTTTGAGGGGCGTTTCGCCAACGCTTCCGCTCAGCAAATGGAACGCAACAGCGCGCAATTGCTCGCACTTGCCGATCAAAAATTCCAAGTTGAGCGTGAGAAAAATGCAAGCGACCTCAAATCCACCAAGGATGGAATCGAACACCTCATCAAACCAATTGTCGAACAACTGGGCGCCCTGCAAGATGCCACTAAAGCAATGGAAAACGAGCGTTCAAAGGCATACGGCGATATCAAAAGCCACATACAACAGCTCACGGTTCGCACCGACGCACTCGGGAAAGAGGCAAACAATTTGACCACGGCCCTGACCAAGAGTTCAGGTTCTCGGGGAAATTGGGGTGAAGTTAGCCTCAACAACATCTTCGAAATGTCTGGACTAAGGGAAGGCATCGATTTTTTCGAGCAAGAAGGACAGCAAGATGGAAAGCGCCCTGACTTCATTGTGAACCTCCCAGGCGGAGGACGCATCCCGATTGATGCCAAAGCAACAGCAAAGCACTTCCTTGAAGCCATTGATGAAGAGGACGATGTTCAACGAGCAACCCTCATTGCTCAACACGCCAAAGCCATGCGTGGCCGTGTAACGGAACTCAAATCCAAGCAATACAGGGATTCTGTTGGGGGGCATGTTGAACACGTCATCATGTTCGTTCCATCTGAAGCCCTGCTTGCTGTCACATTTGATACACAAAGTGATCTTCATGAATTCGCGATGAAGAATGACATTCTCATTGCGTCACCTGTTTCAATTCTCGCCCTTCTTCGAACAATTGCTTTCCAGTGGCGACAGTCAGAACAAGCAGAAAACACAAGAGAGGCCTTAGCCGCATGCCGTGAGTTGTACAAACGCTTTGCAACTTGGACAGAGCATTACGATAAAGTCGGCCAAAAGTTAGGTCAAATGAATGACCATTACAATGCAAGTGTCGGTTCGTTCAAGAATCTCAACCCCCAAATCAAAAAATTAGAGGAGTTGAGGATCAACGAAGATCTTGGAAAAAACGTTCTTTCTCTCAAAGAGACCACTGGAGACCTCAGGGCTTTGCCGGAATCAGTCGCCCTTCAAGACGAGTGAGTGATTCAAACTTTCAGGTTTGCTTGCCGAGCCAGCAACACGATTCTCATGCTGTGCTCGACCATTGCGGCATTCGCCCAAGCTTGGTCAAGGTCTCTTCCTACAGCGTAGGCGCCACGGCCTCGCACAACAACACAGCGCATTCCGCCTTGTTGCAATGCTTCCATGATTTGCCTGAGGAAATCCTCTGGATTTTCATCATCTGGATCAACGATGACAACTTTTCCGATGTTCCGCTTTCCGATTTCATCAATTGGAGAGACCACAACAAGATCCTTTTCACAGCTAGCAGCCGTTGTGTAAGCACCGTGTGAATGAATGACTGCGGCTGGCCCCCCGGTCGCAAGGCTCGCCGATGCAAGAATCACTTCGAGGGTTCGCCAATCTTCTGGAGCAAATTGAGGCGCCTCGCCACCAAGGCGAGCAGCGCACAAGCCACGTTCATCTAAACGAGGCAACATGGCCATGTTTCGGGTTGAGATCATGACGCTTGGCTGATCTGGATGGAGCATTGCAATTGTGCCCATGGTTGCCCGAATTAACTGTTCGCGGTCGAGTTGCCGAGCAAGCCGAGCAAAGTCGCTTACGATGTGCGCTCCAATGACGATGTCTTTGAGCACAGCGGGAGGCATTGGCGGCGTCTCAAGGTCCTCAATAACTTCCGCAGCACCTGCCATAGATTGACGCAGTCTCGCCACCTCTGCAGACAGGCGAGCAACTTCTGCTTCTGCGGCCGATGTTCGTTCAGACGATGGTTCAACGGGATGAGATGATCCTGCCGGAGTTTCGATTGGCTCTGGGGCGGCGACGATGTCTTCTGCTGGTGCAGGTGCTTCATCAAGGACTGGCTCCTCTTCAGTAATGCCTTGATTATCCAATTTTTCTTCAGGTGAAGCTCCTTCTTCCTGAGAGGGTTGTCCGTCGTTTAGAGGTTCTTCCGCTGTGATTTCTTCGTCAGAAACGGGAACTTCCTCCGGAACAGCCTCTTCTTGGCTCGACGCCTCTTGAATAGATGGAGTTTCATCGCTTTCTTCCACCTCTTCTTCAGCCGGAGGCTCTGATGGCGGACCGGATGGCGGCCCAGAAGGAGGGCCGGATGGCGGCCCAGAAGGAGGGCCGGATGGAGGTCCAGATGGCGGCCCAGATGGAGGACCGGATGGCGGCCCAGAAGGAGGACCGGATGGCGGCCCAGATGGGGGCCCAGATGGAGGCCCTACAGGCTCTTGAGATTCCTCTTCAGTTCCACCCTCTGCGGGGGTTTCTGGATCTTTCTCTTCGAACGGATTCTCCGGAGCCAGTGGCACCGGGTAAGCCTGTGTTGATTCCGTTTGCTTCTGCAAATCACCGACTCCTCCAAATGCAGCATCAAGCATATTGCCCACTTGCGCTTGCTTTTCCTCTTCTCGAGTCTGTTCTACAGATGTTTTTTTTCCCGCCATGGAGGACTCCCCATTCGGGCTACATGGCGCGTCTTAAATAGCCGTTCCGTCCCGGAGGGTTTGCATAAGCCCGCTTGGTGTAGAGGTTATCATGCAGGATTGTCATTCCTGCGACCCGGGTTCAATTCCCGGAGTGGGCGCCACACTTCTTCGAAATGGCCGCAAGGCTGTTCGCTGTTGATTGATTCAAACAGTTCTTGATATACTGATGCAAGATTCTCTGACCATGGACAAACCAAAACTTGGCGTATCGGCTTGCTTGCTTGGCCATAAGGTCAGGTACAACGGAGACGGTGCTGAATACCGTAACCTCACACGAACGTGGTCCCACCACCTCGAACTCGTCGGCGTTTGTCCCGAGGTTGGAATTGGTATGGGTACGCCCCGTCCGACCATCCGCCTTGTTAAACGCGACGATCAGGTGCATTTGGTGAATCCAAAGTCTGGAGACGACTACACTCAACAAATGATTGAGTACGCACAACTTCAATCCGACGCTCTCATCAATGCCGGAATTTGCGGATTCGTCTTCAAAAAAGACTCGCCAAGCTGTGGCCTCGAGCGCGTGAGGGTTTACACCGAAGGGCAACCTCAAGCACGACGCAACGGCACCGGGCTGTTTGCTCTGGTGTTCACAACCCTCCATCCACACATTCCGGTCATTGAAGAAGGCCGCCTCAGCGACCCATTACAAGCCGAGCATTTCCTCGCCCGAGTCGAGTTTTTCTCCCTGTGGTTGAACGAAGGCAAAAAGGGTTGGTCGGCAGCCCGTCTTATGCGATTCCACAACACAAACAAGCTGTTTCTCCTCAGTCGTTCTCCAAGCGCTAAGCGTGATCTAGGAAGGTTGCTCGCTCATGCCTTTGAGAATGGCACCCATCCTGATACCGTAGCATTGGAATACATGACTGCGGCTCAAAAATCGCTGAACGTACTGACAAAGCCGGGGCCAATCGCCCATGCTATGGAACGGGTCCTCGGGCGAGTCAGTTCAAAACTCACTCGTACAGAGCGACAAGAAATGCTTGATGTCATCCATGAATACCGTCAGGGTCTCCTTCCACGCTCAGCACCGCTCACCCTCCTTCGCCATCTTGTACGTCGTTGCGGCATGGAGAATGAAATCCACTCGAGGTTTATCTCCCCGACACCCCTCAGCCTGGGCCTGATGGCAAAGGTCTAA
>QQSI01000030.1 GCA_003602645.1 Candidatus Poseidoniales archaeon
ATCTTCATGAAGCCGACACCGGGCGCTCGCATGGTGAAGACGGTGGTGATGAAGTTCACACCACCGAGCGTAGAGGAAGCGCCAAGCATGAGAATTCCAGAAATGAACGCAGTCGTACCTGGGTTCGAACCGTATTGAGCTAATTCGGCACCGAGGTTTGCTTCAGTTAACGAGGAGTAGGGCGGGTACATGACCCACGTAATGTCGGCGCCTTCGCCAGACCAGATTCCTGCGTAAATCAGCGGGCTGGAAAACACAAGAAGCCACAGACCCATGGCGTTGATCCGAGGGAAGGCAAGGTCCTTTGCACCAATTTGAAGCGGGAGGACGTAATTCATGAAACCGGCAATCATTGGCATGGCTGCAAGGAAGATCATGGTCGTTCCGTGTAATGTAAAGAATGAGTTGTATTCCGTTTCTGTAAGGAATGTGTTTTCGGGCAATGCCAATTGAATTCTGAACAGAAGCGCCAAGACACCTCCGACAAGGAAGAAAATGAATCCGTAGAGGAAGTACAAAATTCCGACTTCTTTGTGATCTGTGGTGGTCAACCAAGGCTTGAGGTACGCCCAGAAGTTTTCGATGGTGAAGGTGCTTGGGGAACGTGCGTAAAAGACGTAAAGCACACCCAGAAGAACGAGTCCAAGGGCGAGGCCGATCGCAGTCATGAGGACGACGAGCGCCCGAGCGCTTGGAGCAACATCGCCTGCGTTGACGCCAAGAATCACGAGATCTGCTTGGTTCCAGTAATCGCCACCGGAGCCTGCACCGCCGTTGACGGCGTTTCCATAGACCGTAATTTCGACGACTTTTCCGTCGTCTGCTGGCGCAACCCATTCAAAGTCCCAGGAGCGAGCTGAGGCTCCTTCAATGGTGTGTGTGAGCCCACCGTCCATATCGTGGCTCAAGGACTCGTTGACCGTTGAAACCATGCCGGCAGAAGTCAGAATTCTGAATCCAGCTGCGTTACCGTTCCATGGATCTGCCCCTTCGGTGCTTCCACCGTTGTGCAATTCCATTACGTCATTGACAACGGTCACGGTAAACGGGTAGGTTTCGCTTGCGTTGAACCGCTCTGGCAGGCCTTCGACAATCACTGAGGTGTCACCTGATGCGCCACCGTGGCAGGTACAACCGTTGTCACCAGCCGCACCGATCCCGGTAGGCATGGCTTCGAATTGTGGTGCTGCGGCGAGCATCAAGAGCATGAGCGCCACGAGGGTGAGGGCGCGAGTTCGCATCAGTACCCACCTCCATCTTCATTCTCCGCTTGGGTTGAAGCAGACTGTGATTTCTTGACGCCGGTGTCAACTTCACAAGTTTCGCCCTCAGGAGCGACGACATCGACGAAGCCTTGCATCTTGGAATGGTCGAGACCGCAATATTCCGCACAGCGGATTGGGAACGTTCCGATGTCGTCAGGCTGAGCGTACATCACTGTACCAGCTTCCAGACCGGGAACCAAATCTTCCTTCACGCCCCATTCAGGGAGCCAGAATGAGTGCTGAACCCCAACATAGGCTGGGTTAGAGGCGTCGGATGGACGAGAATGCAGGGTCATGATGTTGTGGACATCGCATGGAATGATCATGTGTTCGCCACCTGCAGTGGAGAGGATGGTTCCAACCGGCAAGTGCTCCCATGTGTGAAGCAAGTGGTCATCAGCGTCAAACACGGTGATCTTGGAATGAAGTTCAGCATCAAACATGGTGCCCATCAGCGTCAACATACCCATTGATGCGTTCAGTTCGTAATCCGTTTCAACACCGTCAATAGCGACGGTGACGTTGGTCGCCGTCGTGTTGTGAGCATGGACCATGAGCATGTTTCCAGCCCATTCAACGTCGATGTGTGTGTCGACGTCTTCGTAGGTGAGTTGCTCGGTGTAGTGGAATTCCCAGAACCATTGCTTTCCAACAACATCGATTTTGAATTGAGGTTCGTCTTCTGGGACTTGCCAGACCGCTGTGTTTGAGGCGAGTGCCATCATGGTGAGCCAGACAACAATGATGGTTGGCAGCACATAGAACAAGACTTCGAGTTTTGTATTGTGTGAATCAACCGGGAATGACCCCACTTCGATGTGGTATTTCTCCATGTTCTCGACGGGTTCAACGCCGTCACGGTACCGCAGCATAGCGATGAACATCCACCCGAAGGTGAAAATCCCAACAATGATACTCCAAAACATGAACTTGTCGTATAGGACGTTGAAAACAGTGTCTTCAGCAGGCATAGGTAACCCTCATGCTAAGGGCCGAAGATACCGGACTTAAACCCTTGTCGACCGCGCCTTCGTGGAGATTACCTTTCATTGCTTGAGTGTCGCGTTTCAACGGGTGGTTTTTCATTTTAAAAATGCTGAGTTTTAGTGGCCCTTTTGGGCAAAAAAAGTGCCTCGTGTTAGGTTGATAAACATCGACCGGAAAAGACCCCATGTGGCTCTTGCGACTTGCCTGCAAACGACCTTCGATCAGGGCGTGCTTTTGGCCATCGAAGTTCATCCGGGAGGGCGTGACAATCGAATTGGCCAAGTCAATCAATGGCGGGCACGCCTCGCCGTATCGGTGCGCGCCCAAGCGCAAAATGGTCAAGCAAATGCGGCCGTTCTTGAATTGCTGAGTGGCGCGTTAGGCATCGCGATAACAGACTGCAGCATCGTGAACGGTCTTACATCAAGAAGGAAAACGATCCGGTTTGACAACACCGAGGAAGCAACACTGATCGAAGCGTTCACCAATCTCGTGGAGGGCACATGACGCGTGACACAAAACATCGCTCGCCGCTCGGCTCCGGTGATGCTGCGCTACGATTCCGACTGGCTGGGGAAGCGCTGGCGGAGGCTCGAGCGCTCAATCGAGAGCTTGCTTGGCCAATCTTAGTCGAGGGGCGGCGCGACAAAATTGCCTTGCAGGCACTCGAATTTTCTGGCCCGATTGAAGTGCTCAACCGGGGGTGGTCTTTGGAACGGCTCATCGCCTACCTGTACGAGCAATACGGGCCTCGTCGCACCTCTGATGGCGGCCCAGCGTTGTGTGTGCTGATGGACTGGGACCGGACCGGGGGTAGGCTCCAAATGGAGTTGAAGCGAAAACTAGAGAGCATGGATGTGAAAATTTCAGAAGAGTTACGCAATGTGTTGATGCGGGCACTAAAGCCCGAGACGCGGGTGCTTGAATCCCTCAAAGGGATGGCCTATGACCTCGGGCCCTTCATCGACGAATACGATGAACGACCCATCGAATGAAGTTCAATCCTCATTGGGAACTGGTCGGGTGCGGCCATCTTCCTTCACCGTGTTCAGAACCACGTGGGTGTAGGACCTTGCAACCCCTTCAAGTGTAAACACAGTCTTGGTCAGGTCATCCAAGTCGGCTCGATCCTTGACCCTAGCAAGCACCATTGAATCCCAATCTCCCGTCACGTCATAGACGGCAAACACCCTCGG
>QQSI01000031.1 GCA_003602645.1 Candidatus Poseidoniales archaeon
TCAGAATTGACCGGTGGATCCAAATCCGCCCTCACCACGGCTGGTGGTGCCAAGAGCGTCGACCGTCGTTTCAACAAGCGTGACCTTGGGCACCGGAGCAAACAGCATCTGTGCTACCCGCTCTCCTTTGGCGACCACGAAGGCATCACCCTCACCAATCCACGTGGCGAGAACCATCAGTTCTCCACGGTAGTCAGAATCGATGGTCCCAAGCCCATTTGGCATGATCATGCCTTTCTTTCCTAAGGATGAACGGCACCGGATTTGCCCTTCCCAACCTTCAGGAATCGCCGTAGCGAGTCCAGTTCTGATCAGAGAACTCTTGTGCCGGACGACGGTTGTCTCTTCAAGCGCATAGAGGTCCCAACCTGCTGCCTGAGCTGAGCCTTGGGTTGGCATACGGGCATTTGCATCCAGTTTAGCAAATTCCACCGTTAAGTTGGTCCGAGTCATAGCGCTTTGTCGTCCTCCACGGCTCTTGACGGTTGTGGAAGAAGTCATTCCTGTTGTTGCGTATGATTTTCAACCTTCGATGAAAAGGGTTGAACATGAGCGAGGAAGAGACAAGCATCGGCTTTTGGTCTAAACTCAATTCAAATCCTACCTTCAGAGCCTTCCTTCTGTTTTCCATGTTCCGGGCTGTATACGGGGCAGGCATTCTCATTGTGACTTGGTTGCTTGCAAGTGAGACTGAAGCGCCATTGTGGGCCTCCATCGGGTTCTTACTGTGTTCGATGGTGTTTTCTCGAGTGCTGTTTCGCTTTCTCAAATCGAGAGGTCACAGCGAACAAGCATCCGACTCTGATCAGATGCTTGGCTGATAGATCTGCTTGACAATGTCGCTGCGCGCCACGGCGACAAATTCACCCGGCTGGAGTCCGTAGGCATCAAGTTCCATCTTCTCGGTCGAAGTGCGGTGTAAATCCACTACTGGGTTGTCTAAGGCTCCAAACATCCTTCGAATTTGTCGCTTTTTCCCTTCCCCAATGGTCAGCATGGCCACTTGTGGCTCCATGCGCTCGATGACAGCGGGTTTGGTCCAGTAATCTTCGCTGGCATCACCGTCATCAACGATGATGCGGACACCGTTACGAATGGTGTCCATCTGAGCGTCTGTGATTGGTGATTTGGTTTCAACACGGTATGTTTTGTTGACGGTGTGGTCCGGTGAAGTGATCCGGTGTACCATCTTACCATCGGTGGTAACCAGCAGGAACCCTGTGGTTTGTTCATCAAGTCGACCAACGGTGATGAGGCGCTCATAGGTTGGGCCATCGACATGGTCGCGAAACAGTTCATAGATGGAATGTTTCTCCAAGGATTCCTCATGGGAATTTAATCGAGAGCAGATGCACCCTGCCGGCTTATGCAACAAAAAATGGACGTCTTCATCATGCAGCTCAAGCACCTTTCCTTGGTACTGGACCTCTTTTGTGTTCACATTGAATTGGAAATCTATTTTTTTGACCACTGAGCCATTGACGGTGATGTCGCCGTTCCAAATGGCTTGCTTGGCATCTGCTTTGGAGGCAAAGAAACCGGTCTTCGAAAGAAATTGGTGCAAGCGCAGTTTCATTGTTCCCCTCATCCATTGCTGAAGTAACCGACTCTTAGCCGTTGCCGGTCATGCCATTCTTCATTCCTGTTTGTGCTGACCAAAAGCATCGCTCGGGGGTGGAGCATGAGGGCGAGAGACCGTTGGATGAACATGAGACATTTGCCGTTCGGTGGTGGTTTCGAAATCAGACCATTTTTCTTGACCATCGATGGAGGGTCTGTTGTTCCAAACAGCAAAGGCAGCAGCACCCAGGAGGCTGATCACAAACAGACGCACAATCACATCAAGCCATGAGTCCAGACCACCATTATTTGGGAAGGCATCCTGTGCGTTGGCAATGCCATCGTTATCAGAATCATACTTGCCTGTTGCATCAAAGGGGAATGCGTCTTCATTGTCTCCAAGACCATCGCCATCGCTATCAAGCCATTCAAAGGCGCTCAAAGGAAAAGCATCAGCATTGTCGCCAACACCGTCAAAGTCTTGATCGTCGCATTCATTTGGATCATCAGGCCACACATCGCTGTTATCGCCACACCCATCGTTATCTCGGTCGCTCCATTCGCTTGGGTCTTGTGGAAATGCATCGCTGTTATCCCCAACGGTGTCCATGTCTGTGTCGTTCCACTCAGTAGCGTCGGATGGAAACACATCGGTGTTATCACCGTAGGTGTCATTGTCTCGATCTTCCCAGTCTCGAGCGTCTTGGGGGAACACATCACTGTGATCGCCAACACCATCGCCGTCGCTGTCGTTCCATTCAGAGGCATCCTTAGGGAACGCATCGTAGGCATCCGCGTATCCATCACCATCGCCATCAGGGCAACCGAGTGGAATCAATGAAGTACCAAATTCCAAGAAGCACTCGTCGCTGTTATCACCCACACCATCGCCATCTTGGTCCGCCCATTCATCCTCATCTGCAGGAAAAGCATCTTCGTTGTCACCAAAGCCATCTTCATCCGTATCAACGCATTCTGTAGGATCGGTTGGGAATTGGTCCCGATTGTCTCCACAACCATCGCCATCGCTGTCTGAAGATTCATTCGGATCCATCGGAAAAGCGTCAAGGCCGTCGATTACTCCGTCGTTGTCGGAATCCCTGACCCTTGGATTGGTCCCTGCGTCCTGTTCTTGCTCATTGGTGAATTCATCGTTATCGATGTCGTCATCCTCTGCGTCGTTGCAGCCATCTTGATCGAGGTCGTCAGCATGTGCTCCAAGGCTCCCGCGTGGACAGGCATCGTCAGCATCGAGCACACCATCATTGTCGTCGTCTGTATCCACTTCGTCCGTGCATCCGTCTCCATCGTGATCGTTGGTGTTCTCACTGAACGGACAAGGATCAACCGCATCGTTCAGCCCATCTTGGTCGCTGTCTCGTTGTTCTGCTGAGCAGCCTTGCTCGTCCACCTGGGCGCCTGCAACGGTTGCTGGACAATCGTCACCTCCGTTTGTCACCCCGTCGTCGTCATCGTCACGCTGCGACCAGTCACAACCAGCGAGGTCCCTTGTGCTCATGTCTTCGGTCCAATCACATGCGTCGTAAGCGTCCAAAATACCGTCGCCATCCATATCCCCGGAACCGATTTCTTCAACTGCGAATCGACCGATGAAACGATGCATGACTCGAGTTGGGTGGGCCTTGTCGAAGAAGAGGTATTCATCCACATTAGGAGCAACTGAATCACCGCTGCTGCAAATTGGAAGCGGTAGGAGGGACACGCCACCACTGCAGGCGGCATCTTGGGTGTTGGTCAGACCGAGTGCACCTTTGTTGAGAAGAATTTCATTGAAAATGTTCCAAGCGTCAATGGTGTGAATGGTAACACCCAATTCACTGGAAAGATTGGTGGTCAGCGAAGCAAGCTTCTGGTTGTACCTTACCACTTCTTGGCCAATCGTTGATTGTTGATTTTGGGAGCGGCTCAAGACTTCAGGCGTTTTCTCCAAAGGAGGCAGGTTCGGGATGATGAATTCTGTAGCACCAGCCGTGTTGAGTTGACGAATGTGCCCCTCCATGTTAGCAGCAATGGTGTCGGCATTGGCGGTACCATACAGGAAATCATTTCCCCCTGCCCAAAGAGAAACAACCTCATTGCTTGGTATGGTGCTTTGCACGTTCGCTAGGTAATTGTTGATTTGTGTGCCAACATTCGGAAGCAAAAGGTAGGAGTATCCATTGCCCGTTTGTGATCCACCAAACGCACGGTTATCGCCACTGCTAAGACCAGAGCCCACCGTTGTTTGCACGCCATAAGCCGCACTCAAATGTTCAATCCACACTTGACCGTTGGAAAAACGACCTTGCCAATAGGGAGGGACATCCGGCACATTGAGGATGGAATTTTTTGCATTTCCCATGTCGCTCAGTGAATCCCCAAACACCAAAAGGTTGCCAATTTGAGGCATGACGCTGTTGTGGAAAACGGCGAATGAGTGGGTGTCCTCTGCCAGGATTGCATTGGTGTGATCCTTGAGTGTGAAGGTGAACCGGTAAAAGGCTGCACCTGTGTAGAACTGACGCAGGTCCACAATCACGGTCGTTACAGTGCCTGTGGCTTGAAACTGATCGGAGCCATCCAAGAGAAGCGCTCCTGTTTCATCTCGAAGTTGCCATTCAAAATTCAGTGTGTTTCCAAAAGGTGCGTTCGATACCGAGGCTTCGATTTCAACAGTTTGATTCGACAGCCATTCCTGAGTGACGGTCGATAAATCAAGGGTGGTGGCCCTAGGTGTCGTCGCTTGAACACCCGCCATACCCTGCAAGAGCAAGAGCATCAAAACGCCAATGACCTTTGCCCGCACAACCGCGCCTACTGCCTGCAATACTTTCAATTGATAGGCTCGTCACCAAAAGAAGCAGTAAAATGTTCCAAAAACGCCCCTCAGAGCGTATCAAGAGCGTTCACAAGGTCTTGCCATAGGTCTTCCATGTCCTCGATACCAACCGACAAACGAATCAGGCCTGGCGTCATTCCAGCATCATAGCGTTGCTTTTCTGGAATTGCCGCATGGGTCATGGTCCATGGATGATTGATGAGCGATTCGATTCCACCCAAACTTTCTGCCGTTGCAAACAGCTTCAATTGGGCTGCAAACTTTCGAGCACCCTCTTCTCCGCCTTTGACTTCCAGGGAAATGATTCCCCCAAATGCAGTCATTTGCCGTTGTGCAATTTCATGGGTTGGATGACTTTTGAGTCCCGGATAAAAGAGCCGAGTGACCTTTCCATTGTTCTGCAATCGCTCCGCTAAGGTTTGAG
>QQSI01000032.1 GCA_003602645.1 Candidatus Poseidoniales archaeon
TCAACCAACGACTTTGTCCGCTCTGGAATCGTTTGGGAAATCGATGTCAACATTGTGTCGTGCTCCTCCCAAAACCCACCTGTGACCGTCTATGACATCACGCTCGTGGCCACTGATGAATCAGGGACAATGACGACCATGCAAGTGCAAGTTCCAGACCCATACGCAAGTTCAGATGAACCCATCATCAATGACGATGGTACAACTGTGGAAGAAGGATTACCTGCAGTATCAATGCTTGCCACCTTGACCGTAGCCCTGCTTGGCGCTGCGATGACCAACAGAGGAAGAGAAGAGTGAGGGGTTACCGGCACCCTCAAGAGGGGAAGGTCGGCCCACCAAACTGAGAGTGAGTGTATGTTTGCAGGCACCGTTGAGTCGTTGAGTCACGAAGGTGGCCTCTTGGTGTCCTTTACTGGCTCCTCCCCAGCTCTAGAGTCAATCATCATCAACCAAGACACAGGCAGTTACATTGGAAAGGTAGACGCAGTGTTAGGCAACACGAACGCTCCACTCGTTCATGTTGCACATCTTGACCGGAAACTCGACATTCCTGGCTTGGTTGGGATTCAGGTCAACATCCGCCCGAAAAAAGTTCGTGAAGAACGAAAATTTGGAACTCGGGGGCGCGACGACAACCGAGAGAATCGACGACACAATGATCGCGGGAGTGACCGAAGAGGAAACGACCGTGGTGGCCGATTTGACCGCAACGACAGAGGTGGCCGGTTTGAGCGAAACGATCGATCAAACAACGGTGGCGATTGGGATTGTCCAAAATGCAACAACAACAATTTTGCTTTCCGTCATGAATGCAACCGATGCGGTGAACCAAGAGGACATGGCGGAGGCAGAACGAACAGCCGAGGATTCCAAGGCCGCGAACATCGAGGTGGTCGCTTCGAGAGGAACGACCGCTCAAGCAATCGAAAAGACGGCGATTGGGATTGCCCTAAGTGCCACAATGACAACTTTGCTTGGCGAACCGAATGCAACAAGTGCGGTGCGCCAAAAGCCGGCGGTGGCGGGGGACGACCTTCACGTCGAGACGACCGACGTTCTTTCCAAGATCGCGACCGACGTGGTGGCGACCGAAGAGGAAACGACCGACGTGGTGGTGAAATTTTCAACGACAACGACTGGGATTGTCCACAGTGCAACAACTCAAACTTTGCATTCCGTCAAGAATGCAACCGATGTGGCGCCCCTCGAAGTGGCGGCCAGAACAGAGGGCCACGGAGAAACGACCGACGTGGTGGCGACCGAAGAGGTGGCAACAGATTTGGTGGTAACGACCGACGTGGCGGTGACCGACGTGGTAATGACAGATTTGGTGGCGATGACAGAGACGCGCATGACCGAGCACAAGGACGACCTCCTCGACGTCCACCACGCAGTGAAGATTCACGCCCACAACAAAGGGTACCCAGAGAATTCCGTAAAGCACGCGGTAAAGGTTCTGGACACGCTCACAACCGGCCTCCTCGGGATCTGATGGGCAGAGACAAAGAGGATTGATCGAGCAATCGATGAGGTGTGTCGGATGGGGGCAGAAGATCACTACCTTGACGCGGTGGAAGCCTATGACGAAGGGGACCTTGAATCAGCTTACGCCTCGGCCCGATTGGCCGTAGAGGCTGATCCGAAACACGTCGATGCCTGGCAATTATGTGCCGAAGCAGCACTGCCGAAAAAAGGTCAAAGTCCGACACTAAAAGAAGCTGCAAAATCTCTTGCCGCAGTGAAGAAAATCATTGCACTTGAGCCAGACCGCACGGCAATGTGGTTCCTTGGTGGACGGTTGTTAAGCGATGAACTGGGGTTGCTCAATGAAGCACTCGATTGGTGGCAGCAGCTCCGACATCACATGCCAAATGAAGTCACACCGTTGGTTGAACAAGCGACCCTTTTAGCGGACATGGGAATGTACACTGAAGCAAGGTACAGACTCGAGGCCATCACTGACGAAAACATGGATGTCAGTGGCCAACAATATGCAAAAATTGGACAATTACACAAAATGGTCATGGCAGCGTCTATGCAGGACAGTGCTGAATTTTTCAAGCCATGGGAAAAACACCACAACGGCTGGGCAGCCATTGAAATGAAAATGAACAAGCCTCCTGTTTCAGAGAGTTTTCTCTTCATGATCACAACCGTTCCAGTGCTTCTCCTGGAAGTGTTGTACTCCAACAGGTTCGTTGAACAAGGGTGGGGTGGATTCTGCCTCACTACACTTCTTATTTTTGCAACGGTGTTGATCGGTATGCGCTTCAGTCGACGCATGTTCCGAAATGTCAACCGCCCCGCATTCAATCTCCTTCGTGCTATGAATTTTGAAGCTTCAACGGGATACACCGTCATTCACGAAGAAATCAGGACCTCAGTTCTTTACTCATACATCATGCAGCGTAAGCCAAAGGCTTGGCAGGAACGCATGTTGAAGATCATCGAAGACAAGACAAAACTGCCAGGGGGTTGGAAGCATGAACTCCCAGATTTTGATTCTCATCTTGATGATATAGGTCATATTGAACAACCAGAAATGGAATCCTTTTCGAATTTTGAAGAGGAATGAGATGCTTTGGCACCGTGGTCTATCAATCCTTGAAATCATCAAACAGACTCTCTCTGTCTCTATGTCTGGAGTGGTGTTCTTCTGTTGTGTGTTCTTCTTGTCCGCAAATTTCACATTTACGCAGTAAACCCACAGCCGATAGAAACTCCTGTTCTACTTCATATTCCTTTTTTGATGCTTCAAGTTTGGGTGCTAATTTTCTTTTGATGATCAACTCAAAAAAGAAAATCCAACCAATGAAAAGCCCAACACAAATTTCTAGGTACATTGACCTGTTTTCTTGAACGATAGCATTTAATGATTCACCCTTTGCTTGACTTACAAATTAGGTTGAAGCAAGGTGAACTCCCTCGTTTTGAACCAAAACCTAGGAAAACGCTGTATTGATTTGAATGTTTCAGATTACTATATCTAGTGAGAATTTATCGAATTTGCATGGAACCGTTAATACCAATGGGGATTGTTGGCGCAATCACTCTTTTTGTTGGACTTAGAATGAATCTAAACCCCGAAGCATTCAATGAGCAGATTTTCGGAAAAAAAATCCATGAAAGTGCTATAGGAGAAACAAATGCCATGAGAATGGCAATTGGCGGGGGAGTCATGGCGATCTCAACCATTATGTTGACAACTATTTGGTTTACCTTGGCTGGTGATCCCTCTACAGTAGCACAATCTCAGGGGAACTTAATGCTGTCAACCGCAATTGGATTAGGGGTCTTTCTTGCAACAATTATCGGCGCTAAGGTTCGAGGTTACACGGAGAGTGTACCCAAATTGCCAATGATTGTTCTTCCCATTCTGATTATTGTAGCTCTTTGGGGTTCAGTTGACGGCAATCCCCTTTGAGTAATTGAAACACAAATGTGCTACGTATACCAATGGGAACCCCGGCATGAATGGGCCTGTTATGGGTA
>QQSI01000033.1 GCA_003602645.1 Candidatus Poseidoniales archaeon
GTTTCTGCTCACCACGATGTCAACCTCGACATCCTCATCGACGCCATTGAGCAAACCATTCCAACTCCCGATCGTTCCACAGATAAGCGCTCAATCATGCATGTCGCCCGCTCATTCGATATCAATCGGCCAGGAACCCGCCCAACGAAACTTCGTGGAGGCGTGATTGGTGGCAGCATCGTCGAAGGCACCTTCGAGCTGGGAGATGAAATCATCATCGGGCCAGGTCGAAAAATCGAACAGGGCAACAAAACCCGTTGGGAACCGATTGAAGCGACCGTGAGCAGCATGCAGGGAGGAGGACTCAACCTTGACGCAATGCACGCTGGCGGATTGTGTGGAATGGCCACAATGCTTGATCCTTCAATCACAACCTCTGACAATCTATCCGGGCAGGTTGTAGCCCGTAAGGGCGACCTCCCAGAAATACGCTCATCGGTCAACATTGCGATTAAACTCATGGAAACAATGGTGGCTGGAGAAGGCGAAGCACCAGAAAAAATCCACCCTCTTCGTAACAATGAGATGTTGATGATCAATGTGGCAACAGCAACCTCAGTCGGCGTTACACGAAGCGCAGAAAAAGGGCGGGCTACACTAGAACTGCGACTGCCGATATGCGCAGACCCCGGCCAACGCGTCTCCCTTTCCCGACGAGTCGGCACACGATGGCGTCTAATTGGATACGGTACGATTGAGTGATCAACATATCACCTCATGATTGCATGGAGGTTTCAAAATGCAGCACCTCCTCATCGATGCTTGTGGATGGGCCGCTGTCATTGATTCAGGAATGAATTTTGACATCGAACTTGGGAAAGTCCTTGGTAAACCAGAGATCCTTTTGTTGCCCAAGGTGCTCGAGGAATTAGAGGCCCTCGACACCCAACGCCCGCGAGCAAAGAAACTCCTCCTCGGCATGTTGAAGGGGAAAACAACTCAAATCGAAGCAAATGATGATTCAGGTGGCCATACCGATGATCAAATTCTTGACCTGGCCTGCGAGAATGGATGGGTTGTACTAACGGTCGATGTTCAATTGAAGCGAAGGTTGTTCGAGGCCGGTACACCGGTCTTAGAAGTCACGAAGGGTAAGAGACTTCACCTTCTCGAAGGTCTATAGAACAAACCTTGTGCATCGAGAATTCAATTTCCAAGTGATCTGAAAAAATGAGCATGATAGTGGCATGCCGGTAGTTAGTTCATATAGGATAAAATGCACCTATGCCTATGAGTGAATCCGAATGCGTCAATGGAAGCCGAGCGTCAGCACAAATCAACTCAGTAAAGAGTCAAGCGTTCGCACTTACTGATGCTCTGGTTGAGCTTGGAGTATCAGTAGGGGTTGTTCGGGTCATGATTTGCCTTTATTTGAATGGAGAAACCACGAGTAAGAACCTGCAAGCCAGTTGTGAATTACGTCAGCCGGAAATAAGCACGGCCATCAAGCAGTTGACTGAACTTTCGCTTGTTGACACCCGACGTTCGGGGTCCGAAGGTCGAGGGCGTCCTTCTCACATCTACAACCTACGCTTGCCGATCAACAACTGCGTGGAGATTCTTTTGGCAGATGTCGAAAAGAGAATACAGGCTATGAAAGATGGTGTCCTTAAGGTCGAACGACTGACTCAAGGGCTTTGATCAGGGCAGCGTAAACAAGACATCGTCCCCATGCCCATCAAGCAAACCAAGTTTGACACCTGCATCAATCCAGGCATGTGCGTAGTTGATTGCACCAAAAGCGCGCACATAATCCCCAATGTCAAGGAAATGCTGAGCATCTGATGCATAATCGTCGGCCATGCGAAGCATGATGGATAATTGCGAGGACTCTGGGGAGCCATCAGCATGAATTGGTGTTGCTTTTTCACGGGCCCTTCGGGTGATATCGAGGTACTTCTCAACCCGTTCCACTGAAACGTGTTCTGGATCTTCAGTCATTCTCCACCCTCCTTTTGACGCTTGAGCAAGCGACGAACATCTTCTGTTCTGCCTAACGCTCCGTAGAGTTCAACTGCACGCGACAAACGGCCTTCGTCCTCCGCCAGTTGTGCCCGAGTGAAGATTGCTTTGCGCTCTTCCCAATTCTTGGCCAATGCGGCTTCAGCAGCGGCTTCAAACCGCCCTTGACGCTCTGCTTGTGCCAAGTGGGGGGCCGACCACCTTCGGACAAGTCCATCGCGAGTGGCGGTCGCCATGGCGTCGGGCGTGAGTGCCACAAGAAGGTCGCCCAAGTCCATGCCATGCCCTAGGACGGTGGTCTCTTCCTCGACACCAGATGCGCTTGATAAGTGATGCAATTGACCTTCAATGCCCAAGATCCACCAACCATCTGCGCTTCTTACACCTTCCATAGGTTCGAGGGAATCGTATTCAACGCGTTCAAGCCCATCCCAGCCGAATGGATGAGGCACACCTTCCCAAAGGCCACCATCGCTGGCTTGCATCAACAAGCGGCCTTGCATGAGGGGCGTCACCCAACTCCAGACTCTGTCCTCTAAGCATCGTTTTTGGTCCGTTTGAGCAAGTCTTGCACACCATAGACGACCATCTGAAGCTTGCCACATCATGTGTTCTCGATCCAGCCAACCTAACAAACGACGTACTTTTCCACTTTCTAAGCGCCTTAGACCCCTTCCCTCGTGCGAGAAGAGATGGAGGTGGCCCTTGCGCCCCGAAAGGACCCAACCACCACCCGGACGCGCTGAAACATCTGTGAATCCGCCAGTTGTGGAACGGCCTTCATTCAGCATGGAGCCGTCCATTGTGGAAAGCACATAGAATCCATGCGCAGCAAGCACCGCAGCGACGCCATTGTTCACCTGAAGAGCGTGAGCCTTGAATGGCAATTCGATGCGCCAGCGTTGGGTACCATCAACTTCAAGCATGAACAAATCGAGACCGCTGCTGATGATCATTCCGCCTTCTGCGGGAGCGAGTGCTGCTATACGGTTTGGTGCTTGCCAAGACCATGTGATCGTCCACATCAGGCTTCACCTCCTTCGATACCCCATGCGACAAGCTGGGCTTTGGCAGATGAAGTCATGGTGTAATATCGACTCCGGCCTGTGGCCCGCACGTTCAAAACACCACCTTTGAGAAGACGATTACAAATCTGGGAAAGCCGTGAACGCTTTACACCCAAATCCTCGAGGAGGGTCCGGTCGGAGGGTGAGAATCTTCGGTGTTTAGCCACGGCCAGGACCGCCATTTCATTGGCGTTCAAAGCCGAGAGCAAGCCGATGTCCAAAGGGTGATCCTCATGATTGATGATTGGCTTGTTTTGCAATGCAGCCAGTGCGTCGATAAAGGCTCGTTGAGACGTCGCATTGCTGGGCCCGGCTTCATTGCTTGAAAGAGCGTTGACAAGCGCTTGGACGGCCTTGGTGAGAGCCTGCACCTCCCGGGGTGTAGAGGGGTGAGAAGGAACTGGTTCTTCCTCAGTGTATTGATTGGGTGCCACAGTGTATTCCTCTTCGTCGACCTCCTCTTGGTATAGGCCGATTTCATCATGAATCAATTCAGCGAAAGGAGCGTCCTCTGGTTCATCTGAAGAGCCGTTATCTTGAGCATCTGGGTCAAGAGCAGGCAATGGATCTCCTCCCTCGCCGACCCAAAGTTCTGCACCTGTTTCTTCAGGGGGCATGGGTGAATTTTTCACATCTCGTATTCGTCCAACAATACTTGAGAACATACCGCCGATTTGAGGAGGGCCAGAATCGTCGAGGATTGGAACATACTCAGGGGTTTGCGGGAGGGCTTTGAATGGCATTTCAGGAAGTTCTGCATCCGTTGATTTTTCTTCATCCAGCTGTTCTAAATTCAATTCAAACCCATCCATGGAATCCATAATTTTCACATCATCCTGAATGTCCCTCAGCTCTTCACGCTCTGTCCATGGGGCAGAAGCATCAATGAGGGTCCCAAAGGGTTTGTTTTCATCAGCCACGATGTCCTCTTGTGCTGAAACCTCATGTTCCTCAGGCAGGATCGTTTTCCTCTCAAACGGGATGGCCTCAACCGAAGCCTCAGGGGCTTGGGGCCTTGGCAAGGGTGACCTCAATATCTGATTAATTCCAGCGAGAGAGGAAGGGTTTCTGGCTGCGTCTACTGCGTTTCTGAGGGTTTTTATGATGGCTCCAGGATTTCCGTAGGTCTTTGAAAGCAGGTGACGAGCGTCCTCTACAGAGAGTTGAAACTCCTCTCCAGACACACTGTGAACTCGTGTTTCCACGAGCGCTTGAATTTCGTCTATGGTAAACGGTTCGAGGTGGTGCTCACTATCGAACATGTGGAGCAAATTTTCGGGAAAGTGGGCCTTTTGACGTGTTTCAAGGACGACGACTAACACACACTGGATCCGATTTAAGGAAGAACTGGCAGAACTAAGCGCCTGTGACAACAGATTCATTTCAACGCCCTGGGCATCAATGACGATCAATGGCAGGCTATGCTTGTAGGCTCTCGAAGCTTCTACAAGTTTGTCGACAACTTGGGACCAGCCTGATGGACCTTCATCCCCTGTAAGTTGGAAGTACACTTCACGAAGGAGCCCCAGTGCAGGGTTTTGGAAGGAAATGTGGTCGATATGCACCGATTCCGGCGCATGGTTTGCCAGACACCGCAACAATGAAGATCGCCCCGAACCCATTTCCCCAGAAAGTAAAATCCGCCGAGAAGACATGAAGCGAATGTACTGCTGCAAGGCAGTTTTCAACTGGACACGACCAACCAACAGGTGACTTTGACTGGATTCAAGGGGGAGGGTCGAGAATGGATTCGACGAAAGGGTTGGTAGAACGATCTCTTTGCCTTCAACTTCCATGAGGTGAGCAACGGCAGAGAGGTATTTCATCTTTGAGGGAAACCTAAGGCCACACAGACCTGTTATGAGGCGTTATTCACGCAACGGACGGCACCTCGGATGGTTTGTTAACGCATTATTAACGCAACATTAACGCGTTAAAAAGTCCGTTAANNGCGTTAATTTTGTAGATGAAAACACTACGAGAGGATCCTCAAGTGACAGCACCAAACCCCTACCAGTGCGATTGCTTGATGGGCTAAGAGCACGTGGACTAAACAAGGCGAGCACCATGGCAGTTGAAAACAGTCGATTGAGCGGTTTTTTCCGCCATTCAGTACCAGAACGCCGTCAAATTGTGGCAGAACTTGCTCACTTAACGCCACAGCAAATCGAGGCACTGAGAGCATGCGGAGAGTTAAACGAAGACGCTGCTGATCGGATGATTGAAAACGTCATAGGAACAATGTCCTTGCCAATTGGCGTCGCTACAAATTTCGTGATTGACGGCAAACACTACCTCATCCCATTCTGTCTTGAAGAATCAAGCGTGGTGGCTGCTGCCTCAAACATGGCCAAAAGGTGCCTCAAAAATGGTGGTTTTAGATCAAACAACGACCAACCCCTGATGATTGCCCAGTTGCAAATTATGGACACGACAGACCCTTCCAAGGCTTCTGAAGCCTTACACGAAGCCAGTCAGGAACTGATGGACCTGTGCAACAGCCTACCCTCGACCATGATTCGACTAGGAGGAGGGTGCAAGCGCATTGAAACTCGGACGATTGAATCATTAAGTGGTCCAATGGTTATTTTGCACATTGTCGTGGATTGCAGGGACGCCATGGGCGCTAATGCAGTCAACACCATGGCAGAGCTTATTGCACCAAGAGTCGAGCAATTGACAGGTGGACGCGTCCATCTCAAGATTTTATCCAACTTGGCAGTCCATCGTCTTGCTCGTGTTGAAGCGACCTTCACACCTGAAGAACTCGCGGATGACGGTACGGTTGAGGGTGGACAAGCGGTGATTCAGGGCATCTTAGAAGCCCACCATTTTGCGGTTGCAGACCCGTTCAGGGCCGCCACACACAACAAAGGCGTCATGAACGCCATCAGCAGCGTTGGTCTCGCTTGTGGGCAGGACTGGCGTGCCATTGAAGCAGGGTGCCATGCATACGCCGCTTTTTCCAATGAGACCTACGGGTCCATGACGAAATGGGAGCGTCTCGAAAACGGCAATCTTCTCGGCTCCATCGAGACACCGATGGCCGTTGGTACCGTGGGAGGGGCATCAAAGGTTCATCCTGCGGCCCAAGCAAACTTGGCCATTCTTGGCGTTGAATCCGCACAGGAACTGGCTGGTGTCATCGCAGCCGCAGGATTGTCACAGAATTTAGGAGGGTTGAGAGCACTCGCCACAAAAGGCATTCAGGCTGGCCATATGAAGCTTCATTCACGCAA
>QQSI01000034.1 GCA_003602645.1 Candidatus Poseidoniales archaeon
ACGATTTCACCAAATGCAACAGGTTCGGTCTTGTTCAAAAAGACCAGAGGTCCTTTCACGTCGGTAATGGTTCGGTATTCTTTTCCAGTCATGATATTCCTCTCCTCAGTTGTCCTCCACCGTAGCGGCGATTTCGGCAGTCATGGTCTCCACCATTGAATCGATGATGTCGATGTATCCTTTCTCAAAGCGACCACGCATGAGGTCGGACCTTGATGGAACGTTGACAACATCGCCGAGTTGTGCGCCGCTTGCCATTGCAGACTTTGCAGCGTCTTGGAAGGACAAGATTGCCTTGGCCATTCGGTATTGCAGGTGGATGTCACAGTAAGCGTCGACATCGTGGAATCCGTTCTGTTGCAGGAAGAACTCACGGATCATTCGAGCAACTTCAAGGGTCAATTGTTGGTCGGTTGGAAGAGCATCTGAACCGACCAGTTGGACGATTTCTTGCAACTCAGACTCAATCTGCAGCAAACCACTGATTTGGGTTCGGACTTCAGGGAAGTCTTGAGAGATGTTATCGCGGAACCATTGGTCGAGGCTTTGAGGGTACAATGAATACGAGTTCAGCCAGTTGATTGCAGGGAAGTGCCGTTGTCGGGCAAGACCTGCATCAAGACCCCAGAACACCTTGACAATTCGCAAGGTACCTTGAGAAACAGGTTCTGAGATGTCACCGCCAGGTGGTGACACTGCACCGATGACAGTTACTGATCCATCATCACCGCTCAAAGTTTCAACACGTCCGGCTCGTTCATAGAATTCTGCAATTCGGGACGAGAGGTAAGCAGGGTATCCTTCTTCACCAGGCATTTCTTCAAGTCGGGAGGAAATCTCACGCATTGCTTCGGCCCAACGAGAGGTTGAGTCAGCCATCAATGCAACATCGTAACCCATGTCACGGAAATATTCTGCAATGGTAATTCCAGTGTACACCGATGCTTCTCGAGCTGCCACTGGCATGTTCGATGTGTTTGCAATCATGACGGTTCGCTCCATCAGCGGCTTGCCGGTGTTTGGATCAATCAAGTGAGGGAACTCATCCAACACTTCAGTCATCTCATTGCCTCGTTCGCCACAGCCAATGTACACCACAAGTTGGGCGTCAGAGTACTTTGCAAGCGATTGCTGTGTGACCGTCTTTCCAGATCCGAACGGCCCTGGGATACCGGCTGCTCCACCCTTAGCAAGCGGGAACAGGAAATCCAGAATTCGCATACCGGTGACAAGAGGCGTGTCTGGTGCGTACTTTTGTTGGAAAGGTCGTGGAGTTCGAACAGGCCACTTCTGCATCATCTGCATCTCTGTTCCGTCTTCAAGAACACACACTGTCTGTGTGACATTGAAGTCTCCGGATTCAATCGACTTCACAGTACCGCTGGCGGTTGGAGGAACCATGATCTTGTGAATGATTGTGTCAGTTTCTTGGACGTGCCCAATAACTTGACCGCCAACCACTTCATCGCCAACAGCGACTTGAGGTTCGAAGGTCCAAATTTTCTCAAGGTCGAATGCGTCTGCATCGACACCACGGGTAATGAAAACACCCATTTCCTTCTCCAAGGTTGGGAGAGGGCGTTGGATACCGTCATAAATTTGGGTTAAAAGACCGGGGCCGAGTGATACGGACAGGGTTTCTTGGGTGTTCAACACTGGTTCACCAGGTCGAATACCAGATGTGTCTTCATACACCTGAATAACGGCCTTTTCTCCGTGCAGTTCAATCACTTCGCCCATCAGACCTTCGTGGCCAACACGAACGACGTCATACATAGCTGCGCTCATGCCGGTTGCGGTCACAACAGGACCTGATATCCGGTAAATTACTCCTTCATTGCTCATTTTTATTTCCTCCATTTTGGTTGGAACATTACTTCCAAAGGTCGACTCCTATTGCCTTGCGAATTGTGTCTCGCAGAGCGGTGTCTTCTTCCGTTCCGATGCCAAGCACGGTCGGAGAGACGGATGCCGAGAGTTGGTCACGAAGACGCTCTGGCAGTGCGGCAAGGATTGCGGAGTCAACCACGACAATCCCGACGCTTTTGTTGCTGAGTAGTGATTTGAAGGTGGCGACCATTGCGTCTTCACCTTCAGGGTTGTGCAGATGATCGACACCTGCAAGTTGGAAACCGAGGGTGAATTCCGGCGTACCCACAACTGCGATATCCATTCATCTCACCTCAATTTAGTATGTGTGCTTCGAGCACATCCGTAGGCAAGCCCGCAAGGCGGCCTCGCACAATAAGTCGCAAGTCATCCACTTCTTGCACCTTCATGGCGATGTAGTGGATGACTGGAAGAGCAGAGACCGGGTGCAAGAAACTCATTCGAGCCATCATCTTGTGTTCCCGCTCTTTTAGCCAGGTGACCACAGCGTCAAGGCTGCGGGTTTCTGCCGAGGCTGCTAATGCTTCATCAAAGGAAGCACCATCAAAGCGTGCCGCGTTACGAAGAAGATCGAGTAAGGCGTCCTTTCCACCGGTAGCAATGGCGGAAAAAGCGCGCTTAGGTACGACCCGTCCTCCGGGTATAAGCAGGTCAACGATTTGTTCATTTGAAAGTCCAACAGCTCCTGCTTCGAGGACGTTGAGGATGTTCCGATGATCAATTTCACTTGCGACCAAGTCCTTCAAGAAACGGACATCAGGTCCTTTTCCTGTCAAGGCTTTGAGTGCGTTAGCGAAGTAATGGCGATCTAGTGCATCTTCGTAATCGGAGAGACGTGCGTCCTCTGGCACGGCTGCGAGAGCTGAACCGAAGGATTTTCGCCTCATCTGAGTCGATGCTGAACGTAGGTCATCAGCGCTTTCGATAATTTTAATCCAAGGCGTATTGATATCGTTTAATTCTGGAAGAATGGAATGAGTGATTTTCTCCATTTCCACATCGTTAGCCACAGACCGCAACACAACTTTTGCGTTGTGGTATTGGTAGCGTGAGGTGTAGATTTCAACCATGGCACGGATTTTTCCGTTGCACAGGCCGACCATCTTGTCCAGTTCGTGTTCGAGGTTGTGAGTCAGGGCTGCTTCGACCAAATCGCCACCGGTCAAGCGACCGGCGTACATGTCCATTTCAGCACGATAACCAATGTCGCCGATGGCGACGGTCAACTGATCTGGAGATTGGCTAATGAGTTGGCGCAGACGGGCACGGTCCGCAAGTTTCTGCCGACGGGACTTTGCCCGGGCAGCAACGTAGGGTGTGTTTCCTGTCATTACCATTTAGAATCCCTCATTCAAACAAAATTGCTGTGGTTGCGCTCAATTCATCTTTCCAAGATTTTTCGAGCAAGGTGTCAAAGCGCATGTCGTAAGACACTGAGCCATCAGTGGCTTCGAGAACAAAGCCTCCCAGGCCATCAACTGCATCGCCCATCGATCGCTTTCCAGCGAGTTCAGAGAGCGCCTTTCGATCCATTTCAACAGGGCGGACGCTGTAATCGCTGCCGATTTCGTCAGCCTTCGCCATCAACGATTTGAGCAAACTTGCTCGACCCTTCATTTTCGGGCTGCTAAGTTGGGCACGTGTCATTCCAAGGGTCTCATCAAGCACCTTGCGGCGTGCGACGAGAATTTCCTTTTGGTTGGCCTGGCGTGCGCTGGCAACGACTTCGCGGGCAAGCTGAGCTGCTTCGCGTTCGGTGCGGCTGGCCGCTTCCGAGCGGATTGTTGCAGCTTTTTCGGTTGCTTCTGCCACAACTGCATCGGCCTCTTTCTTAGCCTCTGCAATCATAGCATCGGCTTCCGCCTTTGCTGATTTTGAGATGTCTTTTGCGAGTGTTTCAAGCGTCATTGTATTTCCTCCGTAATGGTGATTTCAATTGGTCGAAGATCGACCCTTCAATCGATGGTTCCCTCATAGGAAGAGTGGTAGAGCACCGAGAATGACGATGGATTCCGGCAAAGCAGTGAAAATCAATGCTGGTCCGAACTTGCTTCCGTCTTCTGCGAGCATACCGACAGCTGCGCTGCCAATGGCTGCTTGGGATAGACCTGCGCCGATAGCGGCCAGACCGAGTGCGATTCCAGCGCCAATGGCTGTGTATCCGTCACCGTCTGATGCCCCGGTTGGGTCTGCTGCTGCTGCTCCTTGAGCAACCATGGTGATGGCTGCCAAAAGGATCAATGTTCTTAGGCTCGTTTTTAGGGTGTTTGCGTTCATATTTGCTACCTCCGTGTTTTTTGTGTCCGTGGACTATGATTGACCCTCAACGTGGAGGGAACGGCCACCGAGCGGTGCGAAAGCACGGCCGGATCCGTCGTAGAATTTGCCCATCCATTCCACAAAGTGGAGACGGGCTGCGTGAATGGTTGGTGAAAGAATGCCCAGAGCCAAAGCGAAGACTTGGACAAAGAGGAAGATAACGAGGCAGAGCGCTGCAGTCAGGTATCCAAATGCACCTCCAGTTTCAAGTCCGGCTAGGATGTTCTCCCAACCGAGGATAATGGAAACTTCTGCAATCTTGACACCTGCTACACCGACCGCCATGATGCGGAGGTAGGACAACGTGTTTGCCAGAAGGCCGAATGTTTCGATTGGACCCATAATGATGCCACCAGCCCAGCCAAACCCTTCATAGATGGCAAGGCCGACGATGAGGCAGCAAATACCGCCAAGGAGGAGAAGGTTCCACAGGGGTTGAACTTCGAACAGTTCATTGTACCCCATAACGAAATTTCGGCAGACCATGAAGCCTCCAACGAGGATCATCAACCAAGAACCCTTCTCGAAGAAAGCTGCGCTGAATCCGTGAGCCTTGTTGACATTGAGGAATCCGATGATGAGACCGACTAAAATGTGGAAGACACCGAGGTAGACGGCGAGAGAGACGTATTGCTCCAGTCCGTGGCCTGCGCTTGCTCGGTGGAACGGCATCATCACGAACGGGTGGTCAGGGTCGCCAAGTCCAAGCAGAACAGCGAGTCCTTCAGGGAGGACGAACACATCATATGTCCAATCATAGATGCTGGTGAGGAAGGCAATGTCTGGGCCCCAACGGTACCCATCTTTGAGTGCCCCTGTTGCGTCATACATGCTGCCGTCCCACACAAAGCCAAAGCCTTCTGCGAAGATGATGCCCCAAATGATGCACCAAACACCCATCCAGCGGAGGACAGTCATGCCTTTTTGAGCGAGAGGATCAACGGCGAAGGGTTTGGAGCCGAGCCACAAAGAAAGAGCGACGAGCACTGCACCATAGCCAAAGTCACCCAGGATCATTCCATAGATGAAGGGGAACGTCATCATAATCAGCATTGATGGCTCAAAGGTACCGTACTTGGGGCGACCGACAAGATCGACCAGAAGTTCGAACGGTTGAGTGGTTTTTCCATTTTGGAACTCGATTGGAGGGGCTGCTTCTTCGTGGTGCTCTTCCACTGAAGGCATAGCACGAATCATCGTGAGGGAGATATCAAGTTCGGGAAGGTTGATTTTCCCGTCGCCATCCAAATCCATTGCCTTGACAAGAGGACCGATGTCCCAAGGGGGCAAATCGCCAATGCTTGTGGATTTGAGGGCCTGTTGGAACTCATAACTGTCAATCTTACCAGAATCATCCAAGTCAATCGATTTGAAGAATTCAAACACGGATTGCTTGGTTTTGATAAGGTAATCAGAGAGCATCACTAATTCCTTTGCGACCTCAGGCGAATCGTGAGCAGCGTCGTCGTGGCCGTGACCGTGATGTGGGTCAACATAGGCTTCGATGGAAACGTGAGAAGCGATTGCGCCGAGTTTATCTTTCACCATATCGCCTTTGGAGGTTGGAACCCACCCGTCCAAAGCAAACGCTTGGTCGCTGACTGCTACGAGGGTTGGAGAGGTGTAGATTGCATCTTCACGGGTCAGATGTTCCTCGAGCGCTACGAGTGAGCGACCGTTTCGATCGACCCAAGCGTCCAGCGCTTCCTGAGTGGACGCAATGGTGTTCTCGAGTGCGCCGATTTGCGAGAGAATGCTCGAGGCCTTTGACGCAGGTGAGCCTTCACCTGCTGGAATTTGAACCGCTTTAGCACCGAGTTCAGCGAGGCAGATTTGGACCTCTGCTGCGTGTTGAGTCTGACATGCCACCGCGACAATGCCTGGTGCGGAGTGGAGAAGAATTTCAGTTCCAAGCGCTGAGAAGACCGACTTTGCTTTGCTGGCTCTTGGGGTTTCTCCAACATAGACTTCGAGACCGTCGAATCCACCCATTAATTCGAGAGGAATATCCAACGGAGCAAGACGTTCGAGGACCTGGTGTTGTTCCTTCAGGGAGGAAATCGAAGCTTCACTTTCCCGGATGGTATCGAGGTAGGCGAGTGCGTCATCAATTTTGGCTTCGAACCCATCCACCAATTCCTTGACTTTGCCGAGGGACACTGGTCCATCGATGTTCATTGCCTGGACGGAGGAGGAAACACCGCGAACCTTGGTGAGCAAGGCACTGGTTTTGTTCGCACCTTCTGTTGAAAGCGCCCTGCCAACACCAATTCCATCTTGGAAGTGGCCGTATTCTTCGATGTGAACGCACGAGAGCGTAGCACACATTCGCAGAACTTCTTCCATCTTATCGACGGGAGCCGCCACGGTAAGGCGGGACATATCTGCGGTTGCGAACATAGTAACAACTCACTGAGAATTCACTTTATCGAGCAGGTGGGCAACTGCCTTATCCTTTCGATCTGCTGCAGAAGATTCGATGGCGTCAACCACTTTTTGGCCCTCTTTGGCAACACCCTCTGCTTCTTTGTTTGCTTTCGCTCGTGCAGCGTCGAGGGTCGCTTGTGTTTCTGAGACTGAACCATCGGTTGCGTCGGCGACGATTTGAACGGATTGGCGGCGGGCTTCCGCTGCAATTTTCCCGACTTCAGCTTGGGCATCTGCAAGTTGCTTTTCGGCATCCTGTTCTGCTTGCTTGATTTTGCGAAGGACGTCAGCCATACCCAAGATAATCACCAGCAATTCGGCTGAATGGTAGGGGGTTTATGAGGCTAATGGGGGGGAATCTATGGCCAAACAAGCGACCTGCGTCGATGATTATTGCTTTGGCTTCGTCCCACGGAACCGGCTCGCCATCGCAAATGGCCATAGTAAGCGTCCTTGGACGTCTTGATATCCAACTTCCTTGATCATGGCCCTGTAGTAACCATTTGTCCCGTAGTGAGAGTATGTGTTTGCAAGTCCTTTCCAAGGGTGGTTTTTGTCCTTCGTCACAATCCGTGCGAGCAATTGCACGGCGGTGGCCATCCAGAATCGCCCTGCAAGCCCATGTAACCAATTAGCTTTCCCTGCATCACAAATCACCAAGCGACCACCAGGTTTGAGCACCCGATAAATTTCCTCGAGTCCTTTGCGTTTGTCTTGAAAATCTCTGAAGGAAAACAAACAGAACACCATGTCAAAGGTGTCATCTGGAAGCGGGATTGATTCCGCGATGGCTTCGACATAAACAGCGGGGGGTTCGCCTCGTGAGGCACGAGATGCATCAACTCTTTTCTTGGCCACCTTCAACATTTCAGGAGAGGGGTCAAGGCAGGTGACATCCAGACCAACTAAATCTTCGGCGAAGGACCCTGGCCCACATCCAACTTCGAGCACTTTCATACCTGGGGTTGCGTGGTTGCGAACATTTCGCCTCCAGCGTTTGTCCTGACCAAAGGTCATCAGTTTGTTGACCCGATCGTAATTAGGAATAGTCGCTTCGAGTTGACCCTCGAGGATAGTCCACGCCTCCAAATCGATGCCGGATGGATCGTAACCACCTGTTGCTTCGCGGCTTCCCATGGTTAAGTCCCATCTGCCGACCCCTTTGGACATGTCGCAGGGCTAGGCCGGCACGGCGCAGGTGGTTTTGGAGAGCCATCAAGCGATACGTTCAACGGTTTCTGGAGTGATTCCTTCTTCTGGAGTCACTCGGAACACGAGAATTTTCAAGTTCTCCGGAGCGTTTCGGAATTTCGAGACAACCATCGAAGTTTCAAAATCTGTACCAATGGTTCGCACATTGAAGGAGAGGACCATGTCTGCGATGGTGGACAGTTCTTGCTTGATGGCTGCATCCAACCCGTTGGTTGATACTGAAATCAACAAGAGACCTCGGTGCAGTTGCGCGTGTGCCTGGAGCATTCGAACCATGGCAACCACACGAGCAGGATCTTCTCGCTGCAGGAAGAAATCAAGGCTATCCACAACGGCCCTAAAGTAAGGACCGAGTGCCATAATTTCGTTGGTGACTTCGGTGAGGTAATCCTGATTGTTTTCATCGACGAACCGAGTTTGGGCGAGGCGTTGAATATCGGCAAGTTGGAAACCCTCAAGGCGATAACGGCTTGCCAACAGTTCTCGTTCTAAGACGGTCGAGTTGTATTCTTCTCCGATGGTTCGGACATTGATGTCCATTGGCCAACTGTATTTTTGGAAGATTCTGACAATCTCAGCCTGACCCTCATTTGTCGAGATATAGAGGGTGTTTTCAGATTCTTCGGCAGGGGAGGTGAATTGCTTTGCAAACAATTCGCTTCCTGAACCCGTATCTGTGAACGCAATCAGCGTGAATCCACGTGGGATACCTCCGTGCATTTCATTGTCGAACTTTGGCACGCCGAAGGAACCGACCTTACTGAAGAACTCCTCATCCTCGGGATCGAACTCAAATTTACGTGACATACTTGTTCACCTCAATGAATGACGACTTGACCACGGTCGATTAAATCGGTGCAGTACAAGTCAAGGTTGGACAATACCAATGGCGGGGTTTGATCAGGGACATTGAGCACGACAGAGAGGATTTCACGCTGGCGGAATGTGTTGATGAAGGTGTGAAGGTACTCAGCCAGAATGCGGTCTTCATTGTAGATTGCGAGCGCATTGACGCTGTCGAGGAAGACGAAGTTTCGCACAGAGGTTGTGGTCCGGAGAATGTAAAGCGTGCGCAACAAAACAGACTCAAGCATGATTGGACTGTCGACGAAGTGAATGTTTGAGTAAGGCACATCAGTACCTCCCAAAATGCCAGATGAGACCAAATCAATGAATTGAATGTTGGAAACATCCATTCCAATGGATTCGAAGGCTTGAATGATTTCAACTGCACCTCGGTTTGCGCTAATGTACACGCCACCCATCTCGAACATTTGCATCAGCGGTATGATGGTGCTTGCAGTGACCATAAAGGCGTTCGAGTTTCCGCAGCGAACTTGGACGGCACTGTTGAGAGCGACTTCGGTGAGTTGTTCAGCAATGCGTTGATCCAATTCGAACATAATCATGACCCCCAGCGCGATGTTTTATCGCTTTGTGCGCCCCATTTGAGCATCGGCGTAAGCATGACCCCAAGGGGCGTGAGTTCGATAGCGTGCTTTGCGCGGCTGTGTGCTGTGCCACGCATTTTGACCACTTGTAGAAACCTCAAAAGGTGGCCCATTCGTTCAACGTCACCCATAACTATGATGCCATCTGCGATCGCTTCTTCTACGCCGAAAGAGGACCAGTGAGCGTTTTCTGTTGCAGAAGTGATTTCCGAAATCAAAATCGTTGTGCATCCGAGCGTAGCCAGCTTCTTTCCAAGGGTGAACAGGAAATCACGAATCAATTGTTCGCTCTTGATTTTGTAACAAAGCGTGGTGACTGAATCGATGACAAGGCGAGTCACACCGATGGTGTTGACGATGTCGACAATGGCTTTGATCAATGCGTGCACGTCATCGAGTTCGAAGGACGCTTTCTCAAGACCAAGCCACGAATACAAAACGTCCATGTCAAAGACGTTGATGAGGCCTGAGTCGACCATGTTCATGTCAAAAAAGGCATATTGGCGGATGTTTTCGAGCAACTTCACTGATGGTTCTGTCGCTGTGAAGTGGGCACATGCCTCGCCTGCGAGCGCACCACGGACAAGAAATTCCATCCCGAGGGTTGTCTTTCCTGAACCGCATGTACCTGCAGCAAGCACCGTGGAACCATAGGGGATGCCACCGCGCAAAATCTCATCCAATCCATGAATCCCTGTGACGCATCGGTCACGGGTGTAAACGGCGGCTGGCTGCATGGGTAACAAACCGACCAGTCGGGTCGGGTTCATCAAGCAATCGCCCACAAGCCATTGGATGGGAAGGTTGCAACGCTTCGAAGCGGGAGCCGTCAATCATCACCCGGCGTAGGAGTTTCTTCGATGGACCACGAAGTGAGGGCTGTTGAAGTTCCATCCCACGCTAAGGATTGACCTGTGACCATGAATAAACCGGTATCACCGCCCCATTCAGACCGAAACATATCATATGGCCTCGCCTCGTCAACCTGGGTGTAACGCAATTTCAAAACACCCGAACCATCGCTCATTCCGTTGAACATCCCCACACCCAAGAAACCCTCGACACCAAGGTCAATCACTTGAGAGGCATTTCCAACGGTTTGTGAACTTGGATCACCTGTGAACAACACGGTGGTTTTTCCTGCAATAACTCCGGATTTAAACAAGTGGTCGGAAACGATGGTTGAGGAAGTATGATTTAACGACCAACCCCGTAAAGCAATGGCGAAGTCGTTTGGATTATAGATTTCAATCCACTCAGGACCCCCCTCTGCAGGCCGGGTCATAACCTCGGTGATTTGCAGGTCGTTATTCAGGCGCCCACCTTTGTGAACTTCAAGCACGACTTGCCACGTTTCACCGTCTTGGATAAACTGTCGATTCGCGGTGGATGAAGCGGATGCAGTTCTGCGTTCCGTTCCGCCATCAAACAGCATTGTTCCAATTCTACTTGCGTTGGTGCTTTCAACGACCTCAATGGTCAAGTGAATCGAAAATCCTTCGTCCAACCCCAGACCGTCGATCATGTCACCTTCAGTGAGATTTTGAATGGCATTTATTTTCTGGATGTTGAGCACCCCATCGCTCACCAATCCCGCCTGAACACGGCCGTTATCAAGCGAGGGCGCCGATTGAAGATGCCAATCTGCCGTTGCGTTGTTGTAATCCATACCGTCCACACCGGCGGGGACAAACCATCCCTCATCAGAAGTCAATCGGTCTAAACCTTGCACTGCAGAGCGGTCAAGCCGATCCACAGCCGGGTCGTTGGATCCCATTTGGAGTTGAGCGAGGGACAAAAATGCAGTGAGGATCATCAAGAATAATGCGAAGGCCGAAAGAAACTCGATGACAGCGGTGAGAGCAGTCTCGTCCCTTTCGAGTGAACGAGAGCTCCTGCTGCGCATGGTTGTGCGAGGTCTTGGGCGATTGAAGAGGTTGCCGCATGGAGCGGAAGCAGAAAGTGAAATTCACGGTCCTTGCCCCCTTCGGGGGCGATGAGTCTTTGAAGCCCCCATGCGAGGCGGTGGTTAATGTCGAGCCGGACGCAAGGGACCAGCGGCCAAAAAACGGGCAGTCTTTCGATGGTGCTGTTGCTCCTTCTGGCGTCCTTTGCGGGGCTGGCAAGCCTGCCCATGTCCAGTGCTTCGGAAAGCGGCGATGTGGCCATTTTGGGAACCGTATCCCCAACCATCGATTCATGGGCCTCTTCCTGGGATCCGGTCACGTTTGAAATCACTGTAGAAAACCAAGGGCTTGGCACAAGCACAAACCGAGGGACGAAGTGGTATGTTTGCCTAGGAGACATGCTCGGTCCCGTCTGTAAATCATCCCCGGATGAATCGGGTTCATTTTCCCTATCGAACATTTTCTCTGGAACCACCGTGAACATCGCTTCAGACACCGATTGGAACCCCGCAGGTGACGAAGGAACCTTCACCATTGTCTATGCCTTTGATCAAAATGATCAAGACTCAAGCGATGACATGCTAACCTTCAACATCAATTTGACCCGGTCTTATGTCGACCTCGCCGTTGACCCAACCTACAATCCGTTGGACGATGTGGAAAACACCGCAATCTATGATGGCAACATTGTCCTCAATTCTGGCACACCCTATGTGCTCGACTCCAAAGGCCAAGTGACCGCATGCAGCACTTGCAATTTTGTGGCCATGCTCGGATGGCAATTATGGAGTATGGATCAGGTCCCAGTGATGATTTCTGAAGCCTACTCGAACGTATCCAATTTGCCTTCATGGGGAGGGGCAACACCGTTTACACGTGCATTACCAGCCATGAGCAGCGCCGCTGAAGGTCAATTCACACTCAAGTGGGGACTGTTCGATAGCACAGGCACCCCATACAGCGATCTTGACCCCACCAATGATGTTTCAAGTGTCGTCGTCACCTTTGATGACACCATCGATCTCCAAGCCACATCGATGACTCCTTCCCATGATTCCACTTCTGCGAGTTACTTCTATGGAGAAGACATGGTGACTGCAACGGTTTCCAACATCGGAAATAAGACGGTGAATCTTGTCTCCGTTGCCTTCCAAGTGTACGATCCGATCGGTGAAGTGGAGTATGAAAGTTCATGCCTCCTCACAACCTTCTTCCCAGGTGAAACCCGCACTTGTACCTTCAATGTCACAACAGTGGGGGAAGATCGAACCCTTACCATTCAAGTGCCGTCAGGCCACGATGAAGGAGATGAAGATCGATTCAGCAACAATGCATTGTCGGAAGTCACAGACCTTGTCGCTGGCGCCATTAATGCCAACATCGATCAGGCCAGCACCACTGGTACCTACACCACTGGTGAAAATATTCAGATGTCTGCTCGGACGAGTTCAACAGCCCCAGGGCCCCTGAACTATTCATGGTGGGTTTCGGGCATCATTTGGCTCGCCTATGGTCCAGAATTGAACGTCTCAGGTGGCAGTTTAGGCCTAGGCGACCACATCATCACCCTGCGTGTGAGCGATGTGTTTGGAGAGTTAGAATCGGTTCACAAAGACATCACGGTGTACGATTACATTTCTCTCGACAACGGTGATTTGTTCACTGGACAAGCTGTTACCCGGAGTTCTGCCTATTTCAAGCATGAGTCCTCGCTCCCAATCCTGGGCACCTCCTACGGTATTGGTGAAGGAAAGGAACCTTTGTTGCTGCTCTCATTCGAAGTGCTTTCGACGGTTGATGATTCTCCTGAGGTCGGTATGGATTGGATGGAAATCCAGCTAAATATATCCTCTCTGCTGCCGACAAATATTCCGCTTGAAACTGTGGATGTTCGTTACCTACCGACAATGGATGATTACATTTGGACCTATCTTGATCAGTACACGGTCAATGAGGATGGCACCATTGATGTCACCCTCACCAGCAACGGTGTGATCCTCGTCATAGGAGAATCCCCTCCTGCGAATCTCAGCACAGGCCCAATCACAAGCACACAACTTGAAGGTGGCCAATTGCAACTCAATTGGACCACTACTGGCGACATAACCAACCCCTATGTCGGCGGATGGAACATCTACAAACTCATGGTTGTGCAACAAGCAGGTACATTGTTCCCTGACCCCGCTAACGGCGTGAACGAATTTATTTGGAAAGAACTGACCTCTGATTCCCTGGCTGCCTCGATTGACCCATCAAGCAACTCATGGATTGATCCTGAGCCACTTGCAACAGGTGATTGTGCATCCTATGCAATCATGCCAGCCAGCAGAGAAGGTTTGCCAGATTTCGAGCATATCAATGTCAGCCTTGATGAAAATGGACAAGCGACTGCCTTCTGCGGTGATGCAATCCCCCCGGTTTCAAGCATCAGTAATTTCCAGCACACATCCTCATTCACCAACGACACCGAATGCTACAAAGTCGTCAACGATTGGAACATGTGCTATGAACTCAATCTTACATGGATGTGGCCAGAAAACGAACCAAACGGACAACTCTTCTGGAACCTCTACATGATTGAACAGCAGCCAGACGACATCGATTTGCGCTTCCTTACTCCAATCGCAAGTAACCTGATGACTGTACCCGGGGAACAAGGCCACTACAATACCTCGGGCTTAGAGGACGCCAGCATCCGCCCATTGAGGACGTATTACTTCATTCTCGCACCTGTGGATTCAGTTGGAAATGAACAATTGATTGCAGACTACCCATCCCCGAACGTCGAGCGTGTAACAATCGAAGACGATTGGTGGGACTTTTACCAACACTTGATTCCTGAACCAGAACCTGAGCCAGAGCCACCATTGGGCGTGCCATGGCTTGGGACATTGACGGATTACATGCAAGAAGACGAATTCACCACGACTGGGTTAGCAGCCTTGATTATGCTTGTTGTGTCCATCATCACATTGCCATTGTTGTTGCAAAGGCGAAAGCGCCTCAAGCGGATCATGGCCGCAAGAAATCGCCGAGCAGGCGTGGAAACCACTGCTGATGAGTTTGACGACTTCTTCGATTGAAGTTCGTTATGGCGCGGCAGGGGAGATTTGAACTCCCGAGGTGAGACACCACTGGATTAGCAATCCAGCGCAATGGCCAGGCTATGCGACTGCCGCAGACAAAGCCGCCGACCGATGAATCAGTCATGAACATGACGGTGCCTACTGAATGAGCAATGAGCGGATAAAATGGGCTACTGAAGGCTCATAATGGCCCAAGAGGACCGAGCCAGGACGCTGGTGGAACACACACCAAGACAAGGGCGAGGTGCATCCAGCCCAAGTAATACAACGAGCGGAAGAAGGATTTCGCAGCCTTCGGCATTCGGCCGTTTTCGTCCGTTGCCTCCTTCGGATCGATGTCCCAAACCGATTTTGCATACCAAATGGTCAAACCTCCGGCGAGGAAGGCCCACAACAAGGGCAAGCCTGATTCCGGCCAAAAGCAAGGGACGCTTCCTAGAAGAAGCAAACATACACAGTACACTTTGGAGAGGAAAACCGTATGCTCTGGACCCCTCACTTCGTTCATCATTGGGACCTTGGCTTTGGCGTATTCGCCAGAGCGATACAACGCCAACGCCCAGAAATGAGGAGGAGTCCAAAAGAAGATGAGCGCGAAGAAAAGCCAAGGCACTGGTGAGCCAAGTGCGAGAGGGTTCAGCGTGTCAAGGACGGTGTCTCCTGCTGCTGCTGCCCAACCAATAAGCGGGGGAGTTGAGCCTGCGATTCCACCGATGACGATGTTTTGAGGCGTTCTGCGCTTGAGCCAAATTGAATAAATGAGAACGTAAAAAATAACAGAAAAGAAGGACCAGAAAGCCGCCTTCCAACTGACGATGAAAAACAGAGATGAACCGAGAACAGCGATAATGAGGCCGAAAATTAAGGCTCCCCTAGCTGAAATATGCCCTTGGGGAACTGGCCGGTTTTTGGTACGCCTCATCAGGGGGTCGATGTCTGCGTCATACCACATGTTGATTGCGTTTGAACCACCTGCAGATAACGTACCACCGATGACTGTTATGCCAATTGTGAACAGCGTATCCATCCACGTTCGGTCACTTGGAGTGATCAAATCATGAACTAAAATAGCGCAGATGGCAGTGACTTGAAGAAGAACGATGACCCTTAATTTCATCAAACGCTGAAACACAACCAACCAACCAGGATGTGGTTCTACGGCCACTTCGTCAACGCCAAGATCCACGCTCATTCCTCTCCTTCGTGGTGATTTTGGTATGATGTTGAGATGCGAATGGAGAACAAGGCAATGGTGGCAACAAGCAATCCGGTGACACCAACAATCAGGTGAAGCAGGGAAACCCATTCAGGGAAACTATCCATTTTCGCAGCGACGATGTATGACCCACCAATCATCACATTGAGCATCCAGAAACCTGCAGTCATGTCAGTGATGCGCCCAAATTTAGGCGTTGCACCGTGCTCACGAGCTTCCGAGCGCACTCGGGCAGATCCTGCGATAAGCACCAAACCAACGACAAGAGCGCCGAAACGATGGACCATTTGAACCAAGACACCCGGGCCATCAAAGGAAGGGAAGACACTGCCATTGCATGTGGGCCAACCAGTTGGGAATCCAACAGAGCACCCTTGATTGTATTGACCCCCTGCTGTCGAGGACACCCAAGCACCCAGAATGAGAAGAGTGAACACCGACCCAACCATAGCATCGACCCGTTTTTTGTTGGCGGCGATGAAGGCCTTTGGCAACCTGTACAACGGATGGACTGACCCTTCTTTTTGTCTCATTTCCATGTGTTGATAGATGAAAGCAGAAGAAAACACACACGCCATTGAAAGGTGAAGCGCAACCGACCAGTCTGCATTGTCATAAAACACAGTGATTGCGCCAGCAGTGGCTTGTAAAATGAGCATAACACCCGCAAAAATGGAGAGGTGATAGGCTCGATTGCCATAGACAGCTCGTTTTGATCGCAGCAGCAAGGCATTGAACAAAACGGGCAAGGCGATCACCCCCGCCATCGCCCTATGAATCCATTCAGTGAAGATTTCGAAGGTTGTGTAGCGGTGATCTTCACCTCGTGAATCTATTTCATCGGGGTTTTCTTCCCAATATGCAGTTTGTTCATCGACGGATATATCGAAGCCCCAGGTTCCGAAGCATTGCGGCCAGTCTGGACATGATTCACCTGCGTCGTTGATTCGAATCGTACCGCCTGCAACGATAATGACAAGAGCCATCCCAAGCAAAACAAGAGGCAGGGTTGACGGGCGACGCCACCATACAGCCTCCATGGGTGAAGGTGAGAGGAGACCCCTTTTGAACACATTCCTACACCCAACAACCGTCAGGAGGGGAAAACATGCGAGGCTTTGCTCTTCTTACTGTGTTGCTCTTCACTTCGAGTTTGTTCCTGAACGGTGTTCACGCCGAGGAAAACTCTGAACCAGAAGGAGCAACCCTCGACGTGCTCACCTTCACTGATGAATGCATCAATGACGTCAATTGCAATGGTGAGCGGCCACTTCATTTCATCGAATATTTTGGCGCAGATTGGTGTGAGCCATGCAAGGTCCTGGACAACGATTTGGATGACCTCATCGACAATGAAACATTCGTCATGCGACATCATCCCTCGCCGCAAGATTTGTCCTACAATTCCTACTCCTATCAACGGTTTAACACGATGTATAGGCTTCTGTTCTTACCAAGTCTAATTCATAATGGTGACACACTGATGACAGGGACAAGTCAGGCGCAAGACCTCGGGGAGGTCATGAGCAACAGCACTGCTTCGTTCGAAGGGCTCAATGAAGTGTCCATACAAAACGGAACCATCGAGTGGAACAGCACCGCCAACGGAAGCGTCTCGATATGGCGGCTTGGACAGGTCGCTCATGAGACCGAACCGTACAACCACAACGACATGGTCATCGGTGCAATGCATTTCAACGCTAGCGCAGGGCAAGGGAACATCAGCGATTTAATCCAGATGAATGGGACAGGACTTGTGGTCATGCTCGAAAAAGATGGAGAGAGAAAACTCACTGTCACATCCCAAAACCCTGCAATGGGCTTTGATCTTAACGAGGATGAATCAAAAAACGGATCGCCGGAACCTGTTCAGACCTCAACGACATTCATCGCTGTAGCAACGACGGTCGTGTTGTTGTTGTTGTTGGCCCCTGCTCTTCTGATGTGGTACAGCACCGTCACGACCTCAACCTCGGCACTCAATGAGCAGGAATAGCCCTCACCTACCTGTCAGGGCCTTGGGTTAGATTCAAGAAGAGTAGGCAAGTCGCCAAGATGCGACACTGTCGCAGGTGCACCCCTATGGTCAAGCCAGCACGACTCCACACACGCTTCGAACGAGCCCGAATTATTGGTGCACGAGCACTCCAAATTGGAATGGGTGCTCCACTGTATGCCAACGAAGAAGTTCTTCGTGATGCGTTCAAGGAAGAACTTGTCTCCCTCTATGGTCTTGAAGAAGCAAATGTTCGATTCGTTCTTGATCCTCTCAAGATCGCGCTCTATGAATACGAGCACGAACTGATTCCAATCGACATTGACCCTCACGAGGACTGAGGTCGATCAGCCGTTGCAAACCCGTAATACTCGGGTGATGTTACATCACTAAGTGCGTCACGCTTGACGAGCATGGTCCGCACGGCCCACAAATCGACGAACACTCGGTACTTGGTTGTGGCATCGAGGTAATCAACACCGCTTGATCCTCCAGTCCCCATACGTCGTCCAATCATGCGCTCAACCATTCTTGCATGTGCTGAACGGAACAACAGCATGCTTTGCTCCAAGCCCACAAAAGCATCAATTAGGCGCCTTGGCCATGAAAGAAGGGGCAGTTCTGGGTAGGACTCAATGAACAACAACCCAGCTCTTGAGCGGGACACGGTACCTTCTGGCATGAGAAAGGAGGCTGCTTGAATTGCTGCAGCTTCGATGCGGGGTCGTACTTGTGCTTCCTCACCGTGACCAATCGACACAATGTGGGCAATGACCTTCTCACCATGATGTTTCATGACTTCGAGGTGCCCTTCAACAAAGGCTGCTGTGATAGCTTCATCACCGGGTGATTCTGGAAGTGAACCATTGATTGGTGTTCGAGCCAACCAAGCGTTGAGGGCATCATTGAGCGAAGGTGCGTTAGCGGTCGCTTGAAATTCTGCGAGCACTTTAGCGCTGATCTTCCCCTCATCAGCGAGTTTCTTCATGTGCATCAATGGGTCCATACCGCCCATTCTTTGTTCGTTCTCTAAGCCCATCAGAACTTCCAGTTCTCTCATTTGCCATGATTCAAAACCAGATGATGTCCCCAACTTATCACGGAACGATAGAAAGTCCTGTGGGGCAAGCGTTTCCATGACCTTCCACTGGTTTGACAACAGGCGGAAAATCTCAGTAACCCGTTCGAGATGATGGACCAACTTTGGTAGTGATTTTTCTTCAACATGATCGCTGTTCAAGATGGTATGAGATTCCTTGAGTTCCCTAAGAATCATCTTAAACCACAATTCAAAGGCCTGATGAGTGATGATAAAATGCTGTTCATCGTTGCAAGGAGCGGGTTCGTAGGCTTCCGGTCCGTCCTGTAATTCGAGCAATTCTTCCAAGCGAAGATAGCCCCCGTAGGTCATTCGCTGCTCAGGTTTTCTTTCCGCCATGATGTGACATCCCCAATGAGCCCTTGAACTCTTCACCCTTGTAGAGTACTTTCCCTTTGAGTTCAAGCGGGAGGGGAGGTTGCGGAGGCATGCCCCAGCAACGAAACACCAAGAAGATAACAAGCAGCAGTGAGAACCATTGAAATCAATAAGGCAATCCAAAAATCGAAACCTCGAACAAGAAGCATAGGCAACGATATGAAAAGCACGAGAGATGGTAAAACAAGCCACATGACCTCTTTGGAAAACACAGCAATTTGCCCTGCATCACCCGTATCATGGTACATCCAAATCAAGGTCAAGATTGATGCCAATGGGAGTGAAATGATGAATGCTCCAAACAAACTGTTCCGTTTGGCCACTTCTGTTGCTGCTACGATTACACCCCCTGAGAAGAGAATTCTGAGCAAGAGATTTTGCCACAACATGAAGTACCCTTAAGGCTGGGGGCTTGTGGTTCTTGCGGCAAACCCGAGAGGGGAACATCACTCCTTTTTTACGAAAAAACAGACTCTATGAACAGAACCCTCATAGAGCAAATACGGAACCCCTCGACATGGTCGTAGACTCCGAAACGCTGAAACATTGGCTCGCCGACTACGATTCCGACAACATCACAATCGGTGTTGTTGCTTCTCATTCATCACTGCAAATCCTGCATGGAGCCCGTATGGAGGGCTTCAAAACACTCGGTATAGCTGTTGGGGAAAACCGGCGTCGCTTCTACAAGGCGTTCCCTGGTGCCGAGCCTGATGAATGGCTCATGCTCGAACATTACCGAGAAATGTTGGACCATGCAGAATGGTTTAGAGAGCGCAATGTGGTGATTATTCCACACGGCTCGCTTGTCGAGTACCTTGGGTCTTCAAACTTCAGAGCGCTCCAAGTACCAACATTTGGCAACCGGGGCATTCTCCATTGGGAAAGCAGTAGAGCACGGCAAAGAGAATGGCTTGAAAGCGGAGGTTGCACAATGCCAAAAGTGCTTGAAGATCCTCACGATATCGACGGACCGGTCATCGTCAAGTACGCTGGAGCAAAAGGTGGCCGTGGCTACTTCATTGCCCGAGACTACCGTGACTTCCGTCGAAACGTCGACATAGAAGAAGAATTTACCATTCAGGAATATGTGCTTGGCTGCCGTTACTACCTCCATTTCTTCTTTGACCCGACGGCCACCGATGGCTATCAAGTTCAGGGAAGAGGCAAACATGCTGGAAAAAATCTTGGTCGCCTAGAATTGATGTCGATGGACCGTCGAGATGAATCCAACGTTGATGAGTTCTACAAACTAGGCTCGCTGCGAGATCTCAGAGAGATGGCTCTTGAACCCTCATTTGTGGTCACTGGAAATCAACCCGTTGTCATTCGTGAATCGCTGCTTCCTCGTGCATTTGAGATGGCCGAGGGAACCGTCGCTGCTTCGTTCGAACTCGAAGAAGACAGCCGGGGGATGCTTGGACCGTTCTGCTTGGAGACCATTGTGACGGACCAATTGGAATTCAAGGTGTTCGAAATCAGTGCTCGCATTGTAGCAGGTTCAAACCCGTTTGTTGGTGGATCACCCTACTCAGACATCAATGAAACTCGAATGTCAACCGGACGCCGAATCGCACGCTCGATCCGAAAGGCTGCGGACGCCAATCGCCTCCATGACATCCTCTCTTGAAGCAATTGAGCAACGTTCAGTAATCTGATCAGCAACGGCAGCGCCTCTGTATTTTCGACAAAGGTTTGGTCGAACCAGCCCGAACTGCACCCGGTTTTTACTGGTGATCGAGAACATAGCAAAGAGCGAGGGACAATCCTTTCGGCTGCAATGACCCCATTCTGTTCAAAGAATGGTTTCGAGTGGTGAGACAAGGTGTTGGATGCAAGCATTCAGCCTTGGTCTGAAGAACCGTCAGAAAGTTTGTCGAGGTCTGGAGCACTTGGCAAGTCAAAAGTCGATTCAGCACCTTCGCGTTCTAGCCGCTCATTCAATTCTGAGACGAGTGCTTCGGATTGTTCAGTTTGGGGTGGTGCAGGCGGAGCCTCTGGCGTAACCACGAGCTCTTCTCCGCGCTCTAATGCTGCGATTTGATCTTCCAATTCCTTCTGCTTGCGGCGGCGCTCAGCCATGCTCGGGACCTCGAAGGTTGCAACCAGCATGATTGGGTCCCCATGAGTGAGTGCAGCCTTGTATTCCATCACATCGCCAACAGAGTTTACGATTAATTGGAACTTAGTTGGATCCCTGGAACGTCGCTTTTTGTGCTTCTTGTAGTGATGCACATAGACCTGATATTGACCTGCTGGAGCTGTGCCCTCGGGCCAGAACACATTTTCGACTGGTTTCTTTGTTTCCGGTCGAACGTTGGCGTCGACATCGAGTTCACCGCCGCACTTCGAAATCTTATTTCCACCGTGAATTCGCTCACCAGATGGGCACACAATGTGCAGATCCAAATCGTTGAAATTGTTCCACATCAAGGACACTTGTACGTCAGATGAGCGGGCACCTTCACGCTCAAGCCGTTCCTGAAGTTCCTTCATTGCGGCTTGTGCTGCTTGCTTTGATTGAACTGCTTCGGCTTGTCTTGCGGATTCAATCTCTTGAAGGCGAGCAGCTTCAGCTGCGTCAAGTTCGGCTTGGCGTTGGGCTTCCATTTCAGCGATTTGAGCCATGCGTGCTTCGGCCAAACGGGCTTCTTCACGCTCTCTGCGACGGCGTTCCGCTTCGTCTTCCGCCCGTTGGGCTTCTGCATCTGCTTCTGCTTGTGCTTGAGCAATCGCAGCAAGGCGTAATCGCTCGGCTTCACGTGCTTGCTCGGCCGCTTCTTGAGCAGACCTGTTTGCAGCTTGCTTAGCGACGTTGCGCTCCGCCTCGAGTTGTGCGAGACGCCCTTGGGCAAGTTCTCTTGCGCGGCGGCGTTCTTCGACAATTGCTAATTTCGCATTGATTTGTTGTTTTGCATTCCCAAATCCTGGTTGATTACTACCGTATCGCAACCCTTCAGGGCTCATGCCTTGGCGAATGGCCAATTTCGCATCACCGCGAGCGACAATGTACCACAAACCGATACCAAAACCGCCACCAAGGACAGCAAGCATACCCATCGATTGGGGGTCCATTAACCACCGCTAAGTGGAACTTGTCTATTGTAGCATCGGTTGTTTGCCCATCCTTAAGCAGACAAATCCTTGACTTTTTCAACCAGATCCATTCGACGAAGACGCCATACGCCGAAAGGCGTCATTGCTACTGCAATGAGAATAACGCCGGACATCAGTTGCCAAGCTACGCTAGGAACAATTGTTACAGGCACATAGAATTGCCAGGATGAGAACGATGCTGCAAGTCCAACCGCTCCGCCATAGGCAAACAGAACGCCGACGATGCCACCAATAATGCCAATCAGCAAACTCTCAAACAGAAGCATGGCGCCAAGATTGCGTGTGGATGCACCAAGGACACGCAATGTGGCCAGTTCGAAATCACGTTCGGCTACATTCATAATCATGGTATTGAACATGACAACAACCGTGAACAACAATCCAAGATACATCATTGTCTGGAAAATCTGAGTCTGCTGGTCGAGCAAACTGTTGATTCCATTGAGGAGTGTCTGCCGCTCAACAATGCCCATGGATGCCTCTCCCAACGCAGAGTCAACCTCGACGCCTTGTGGAAATTCAAGGTAGACTGATGTCGCATTGACACCTAAAATCCCACTCAGATCTTCGCGCAGGAAATACATCGTTCTCGCCAATTCTGCCGTTGTTGTAGCAACGATTTCGACTTCAGTTTGAGCGCCGTTAAGACTGACTGTTTGTCGCTCTCCAATGCTCCAACCAAGGAACGTCATGCTTCCTTCATCCATCATGACTTGAGGGACGGTTGTATTTGCCACAGGTGCATTGCCCTGCAAAAGAGAGACTGCACGCATACCTGATTCAAATGAGTCAAGGCCTACGAGCGTGAACGTTCGTTCAATTTCATCAGCATCAGCAACAGAACCAAGTGGCATTTCAATGAGCATTTCATAATTGACCGAGTTGTTTTCTGCCCAATCCACAACCGGTTGTTCGCCATCTGGCATGATGTAGACTTGTGCATCCCAAGTTTGGTCGTCTTCAAGAGCACCGATCATTGTGTCTTGCAAACCGGCTGACATCATTTGAATTGAACCAAACAGCATGAGGGATATACCGACGGCAACAAAAGTCATGGCTAGACGAACGGGTTTTCGAACGCTTGAACGAATAGAAAGGCCGAGCGTTGTTGGCATCCATGCGGTGAGTTTTCGCAGCAAATTTGACCCCACTCGCATCTCGTTTTGACCGCTTAACACAGCTAAAGGATCCAAACGACTTGCCTTCCATGCAGGGAAAGCACCGGAAAGGAACACAACGAGCATGGTCGAACCAATGACAGACGCAACAACTGAAGTTGGAACCGTGCGTTCCACAATCGGGACACCAACCAAATCTTGGTAGAAATCCAACATTCCATTCATCCCACTTGGCCCTGCTAATGCCCCAAGTGCACACCCAAGCCCACCAATCGCCAATGGGGCAATGAGGTAGCCTGTCATGAGCGATGAGCGCTTAACCCCCAATGTTCGCAGCACGGCAATTTCCTTGGCTTGACTTTGGACCAAGCGTTGAAGACTAAGGACAATGGTGATCGCTGCAATTGAAGCAATCATGACGGTGAATGGGACAGTTGTTCGCTTGGTTCCTTCCAAATCCTGTCGCATGACTTCGACAGGTTCGTTCTGCCCCCGATCACGAACACGGGCGTCCAATGCTGCCTCGTCAAGAGCCGTATATACAAGGTCCTTCACTTCATTAATCTCGTCACCCTCATCCTCTCTTGTATCGGGTAAATCAAACGATGGTGTGCCTTCGACATCCAACAGGATCATGTTGCTTGTTCCGAGGCTTGCACCCGTGAGACGGGCCATTCCAGCATCGGAAAGGTAACCCACAACATACTGGCCTGGCTCGGCTGGGAACAATTCCCCTTCGGGCGCAAAAAGGACATGAAGTGGGTGATACCCCGTGCCCACAATGGTGAATTCAGCGGTCGCATTTCCTGCTCCGATGGTAACAGAATCGCCGAGGCGAAGTTCAAGCGCTTCTGTCACGTGAGCATCGATGACAATTTCATCGGCAGCTACCGCGGTTCTTCCTTCAGAATGACCCTCTGGCATCCAGACACGGTCGGCGTTAGCACCATCAGCAATACCATGCCACAGTGAGTTGATGATGTGCTGACCGGTATCGTTGCTGTGAAACAACGCGCCTTGCGTCACGGTTCGACCCTCACAGGAGTCGAGCGATTGAGACACGGATGAAGAGTCCCATGCGGTTTCCAAAGCTGTACAGAATGTGTTGACATCTTCTGGTGTCCAAAGAGCACTGCGATTGTCGATCCACAAGTCTGCGAGGTTCGCCCCGTTTTCATCGTCGGCTTGCATGGTATCGTACATGCCGCCTAAGTTGTGAGCATAGCCCCCGAAGGTGACACCAGCAAAAACACCGACAAAGACCATCAATACCACAGCCAGAAGACGTAATTTGGTTCGCCATAGGCTTCGAGCCAAGCGTTTATTCAAAAGAGCAGACATGGTAAATCCTCACGCTGAAGAGTCGTTGTTCGTTAATTCGTCTGAGATAATTTTTCCACTGTCAATCCGGATGACTCGGGTTGCATACCTGACCAAGCCCTCGTCGTGTGTCACGAACACTGAGGTGATGTTTTCTTGCTTACATGCACTCACCAAGGCCTCCATCACTTTGTTCGAAGTTTCGGTATCGAGGTTGCCGGTGAGTTCATCGCCGAGTAAGAGGGTTGGTCGCTTAGCAATGCTTCGAGCGATGGCCACTCGCTGTTGCTGGCCACCACTGATTTCACCAGGGAAACGATCGACTTCAGCCTCTAGACCGACGAGTTTCAACAATTCCTTCGCTCGTGCCGGGTCTTTTTTACCAGCCAATTCTTGAATCAAAAGGATGTTCTCAAGCACAGTGAGGTCTTGCAGGAGATTGAAGAATTGGAAGACATAGCCAATATTTTCTCTTCGGAAAGAGGTCATTTTCTCGGAACTATTTCGGGGAACTGCATCCAACCCCCCCGCTTGTTTGGACATGAAGGTGTACTCGCCACCCGTTGGACTGTCAAGGGCTGAAAGACAATTCAGAAGCGTGGTCTTTCCTGAACCCGACGGGCCAAGAAGAATCACGCGTTCACCTTCATGGATTTCAAAACTCACTCCATCGAGTGCTTTGACAATGCCTGCTGGGGTTTCGTAATGCCGTTCTAGGTTTTCCATTTGTAACAATTTATTCATTTTCTTCACCTTCTGGTTTCAAAGAGTTGCTTAAACATCTCGAAAAATTTGTTGATTGCTTGTTGTTCGCTTATGCGCCCCTCTTGCGTTTCTTGGATCAGCCATACCTCATATTCGGTGTTCATGCGAAGGAGCACGGAGAGGGGAACATCATCACGGATTGCCCCAATCTCCACCCCATGTTCGAGCACGGACATAAAGTCACCATACTCGCTCAAGCCCTCACATTCAGCGCTCAACTTACGGAAAATGGGGTGATCGGTTCCCAGGGAAACCAGTTGGCGCATGAGGGACATCAGGACCGGGTGGAGAAACACATCATTCCACTGTTTTGAGGACAGCCCCTTGATGGAATTCCAATAGGTGATTTTGTCCTCAGTCAACGGGAATGATGCTTTTTCAAAACCAAAAATTCCTGCGACACGTGCTTCATCAAGAAAACACGTAACAAACAAGTCTTCTTTGTTTTCGAAGTAATAGTACATTGAACCTTTTGAGATGCCAATTTTTTGAATGATCTTGTTGTACGATGCGGCTTCGAAGCCGTGGGCGGAGAATTCTTTTTTAGAAACATCAAGAATTCTCGCTTTGAGAGATTTGTCGATGGATTCATAGCGAGAAAGAGGCATTCGACCAGATGGTCCGACCAGCCGGTCGAATATTAAACTAACCTCGCAAGGACGATTCATTTCTAACCCGAAATCGATTGACGCACACCGAAAAACATAGGGCAAGCACATATACCATGCCTTCCTAATACACCATTATGCGGGAGATTCACCTTCACTGGACTGCCCAAACGGTCGCATCCTCTGAATACGCACCAATAGCCTCAATTGCTCATAATTTGGAGGTTGTGGGGCACCTCGATATTGGGGAAGAGGGTATTCGTCAACTCATTTCTCCGTCGTTTTGTGAAGGGAAGGGTCCTGAAGATCTCGATGAGGTTCCGTTTTTGAAAGTTGAATCTGTTTTAGGAGTGGGCGATGGACGCCACCTCGTGGTTTGGAATTCGCACCCGTTGTCCATTGCCGCCATCAAGTTCCCCGACATTCATATTTTGCCGCCATACACTTACGGTGGCGAGGGGATTTCCATCAAAGTTCGAGGCGTACCAAGCGGCATTTCTGACTTTTTGAAAATCGCTCGAAAAATCCTACCACCGGACATGGTCAAGGTCGTTGAAATCGAAAGCAACACCAGCACCGTCGAAAGTCTCCTCACCGAACGGCAGATTGAGTGCATGAAAGTGGCTGTCAGCTCGGGGTACTATGAGCATCCCAAGCGAATTAATTTGAGGGAACTTGCAGAGTTGATGGAAACCCCACGCTCGACCCTACAAGAGCACCTTAGCCGGGCTGAAATCTCGCTAATGCACTGGGGTGCTGACCAAATTCAGTAAATTGGTCAAAGTGCGAAACCTTGAGAATGGAGAGGGGTTGGACCAAGCATGGACAAAGCCCAACGGCTTGAGAAGTTGTTGCCTCGGGGCAGAGGTGTATGGATCCCCATCGACCATGGTGCCTCTGACTTTCCAATTCCCGGACTGAGCAACACTGAGGCTATAATCCGCTCACTCGTCAATGCAGGCGTTGATGGCATTCTGGCTCAAAAAGGAGTTGTGAGCCGATACCACCATCTTTGTCAAGGAAGTCAAACTTCAATGGTCGTACACCTTTCTGTATCCACCCGCCATGCTGGCCCTGATGCTGCCAACAAAGTGCTTGTTGGTCACGCCGATGAGGTTCTTCCTAGGGGCGGCATCGGAGTTTCATGCCAAGTCAACATGGGCAGCCCAAATGAAGCAACCATGATTGAGCGTATGGGACAAATTAGTCGTGAAGCCCTCCACCATCAACTACCAATGTTTGGCATGGTGTATGCCCGTGGAGAACACCTCAACCCTGTACCTGGCGACCTTACAAACGGCAATGCACACGCAGTTCGCCTCGCCTTCGAACTTGGGTGCGATGCAGCAAAAACCGTGTGGACTGGTGATGCTGAATCATTCGCTATGATTGCTGCTGCTGCACCAATTCCAATCTTGGTCGCAGGTGGACCCTCTACCGGTGATAGCCACCAAATTCTGACGATGGTGCGCACAGCATTGGATGCTGGCGCCTCAGGCGTGTGCATGGGTCGGCAAGTGTTCGCTCACGACAACGTTGAGGGAATCGCCCGTGCTCTAGTGATGTTGGTTCATCAAAATTCAAACGTTGAAGAGGCCATGGCAGCCTGCGGATTGTGAGGAAGCACAATGGAAATCTGGATTGATTGCCGTTCGGAAGAAGTGGATGCGCTCCCCGAAGGATTCGATCGAAGGTTGGACGAGGAGCACCTCAGCATCAAGGGAAACAAGATCATGGAGAATGGTTCCATTTTTGGAGCATACACCCACATCAAGGACAACAGTGGACAGGTCGAAGCCAAGGCGTTGATTGGAAGCGTGTCTTGGCTGCTGGTTTCATTCAATGATTGGTCCATGATTCCAATTGAGAACCTCATCGCTGCTGCTGAAGGCACCCCGACAAAAATCGCTGCACTGGTCAATGAGCCACACCAGGTTCAAGGCGTCGCTTTCGCACTCGAACAAGGGGTCGATGCAGTGGTGGTCAAATCACAGCCAACTATGGTTGAGGCCGCCTTGATTGCAAAGGCACTCCGCTTAGAACGACAAGAACACTTTGAAACCGGCAGTGAAGTCACGCAAGATCTCACCCTTTCTCTTCTGGAAATCACTGGAGTCGAAGAAGGCGGGGTCGGGGACCGGTATTGCATCGATTTTACCTCGCTTCTTGAAAAGGGTGAAGGCATGCTCATTGGCTCAAATGCGACCAGTTTCATGTTGGTGCATGGTGAAACAATTTCCTCTGATTTTGTTCCGGTCCGTCCATTCCGTGTCAATGCTGGAACCCCACAATCCTACACCTTCATGGCAGACGGAACGACCAAGTACATTTCCGAATTGTCTTCTAGTGACTCGATTAGCGTCATCAATGACGCTGGAAAAACCCGAACAGTGACCATTGGAAGGATAAAAATCGAGCGCCGCCCAATGTTATTATTCCGATGGAAGGATGAAAACCATAAAGAGGGGCACATGTTCTTACAACAAGCAGAGACGGTACGAGCTGTTGGCGCAAATGGGAATCCGATATCAGTGACAACGCTGAAAATCGGGGACAAAATTCTTGGTTGCGTTGACAATGGTGCGCGACACATTGGAGCCGCCATCTCAAGCACTGTCAATGAGAGGTGAAGATTTGGCAGTACTTGGAAACGGCAAAGCACACGGTGCTTGTAGTCTCCTTCATGCAGCAGGTCTCGGGTACGGAGCAAGCATCGCGCTCGACCTGCCTGTTGCCGTTCGGTTGCTTGATTCACCGAGCAAAAGGAGTCTTGATGATCCCGATGAATTGCTGAATCAAGTGCTTGCAGCCTGGACCGCAGCTGGCCACGAACTTCCCAACGAGCAACCTGCTGAAGCATTCCATTGGGCAGTGGCCTCTAAAATCCCCCCACGTCAAGGTCTCAAGTCGAGCGCAGCCATCGCAGTTGCTGCTTTGCGTGCACTCGGTGATGCCACATCAACCGAGCTTGAAACCGCAGAAATCGTCGCCATGGCTGCCCAAGCGCAAATTGATGCTGGTGTTTCTTTAACCGGTTCAATTGATGACGCATGGGCTTGTGCCGTACCTGGCTGGAAACTGATTGACTCTCAGGCTGAATCAATCCAAGAAGGCGTGCTTCTCGAGAGCGCTGGACCCCAGCCTGATGATTGGTATGTGTTGCTTGTTTGCCGTGGCGACAGAGAACACAAACCTGAATTGGAAGATTTTGTCCCTCACGCTGGCGCTTTTCAACAAGCCCTGAGCGCTTTACAAGAAGGCAGGGAACTCGTGGCTTTGACATGGAATGGGAGAGCGATGCTCGGCGTCCTCGGCGACATTCCTGGACGAAAATTGACCAATGATGCCCTGCTCAATGGCGCAAGGGCCGCAGGCATTACTGGATCTGGCTCCGCTTTGGTCGTTGTCGCTCCGAAGGTAAGTAAACCAACTTGTGAGCGATTGAAGCGGTTTTTCGAATCACGCAACGATGGAACATCGGTGGTTGTGACCTCGTTTCTCAGCGGTCTTGAGGACGAATGAACCACCTATGGGCCCGCACGCACCTTCTTGAGGGGGGTACGGTTGGAGAGATTGAATCTCATGAATATGCACCTCGGTGAGCATCTTCGCTTGACCCTTTTTGGGACAAGCCATGGGCCAAAGGTTGGAATCACCCTTGAAGGTGTTCCAAAGGGACTTGTGGTCGATTTCGAGGGCATAAAGAGAGCCATGAACACTCGGCGTCCCGGTGGGCGTTACGCAAGCAAGAGAAAAGAGGAGGATGCTGTTCTTGTGCTGAGTGGAGTCGAACAAGGTCGTACAACCGGCGAGGTTGTGGAATTATCGATTCTGAATCAAGATTCGAAATCCAAAGATTACAGTTTCCTTCCTGACCACCCCCGCCCGGGCCACCAAGACATGGTGATGCATAAACGCATGAACGGTCAAGCAGATCTGCGTGGTGGTGGGACGTCATCAGCGAGATTGACCGCACCCCTTGTCGCAGCGGCTGCTTTTGTTGCACCAATCCTCACCAGCCGTGGCATCAAGATTGAAGCGCATGTAGGAGCCATTGGTTCGGTTGAATCCAAACCGATGAGCTCGCAACCGGAGCGGTGGGCAAATGAAGCGTGCAAAGAAATGCGATGTCGAGACCCTGATGCTGCAAAACGGATGGTCGAAGTGGTCGAACATCATCGGATGAACCTCAACTCCATTGGGAGTCGGGTCGATGTGACGGTTCAAGGCCTCCCTCTTGGTTTAGGAGAACCATGGTTCGATGGCATTGAACCTGCAATGGCAAGGGCAATGATGTCAATACCGGCAGCACGTGGGGTGACTTTTGGACATGGATTCGATGTGGTCGGGATGACCGGCAAAGAACATAACGATTCATGGTCGGGAACACCGGACTCACCAGTCCTCCTAGGCGACAAACCTGATGGTGTGCTTGCTGGGTTGGCCACGGGGGCTCCTATCCATTGCTCTGTTGCCTTCAAACCACCATCCAGCATAGCAGCAGAGCAGATCACACTCAACATCAACACCGGTTTGATGGAACCTCTAGTGGTCAAGGGGAGACACGACCCGGTTCTAGGTCCACGAGCGGTTGCTGTCGTGGAAGCAATGGCAATGCTCGTCTTGACTGACCTCGCCCTTCGTGGAGGTTTCATCGATGAATGACGCCATCACCATCCACAAGTTTGGTGGATCATGCCTCAGAGATTCATCCGATCTCGATCGAATCGCTGAAGTTGTTGGGCACTGGGGTGGTCAATCAATGGTGGTTGTTTCAGCCTTGTGGGGGACCACTGATCGTTTAATGCGGGCGAGCAAGGAACCACGCTACGCAAGCCGCTTGGTCAACGACCTGTCAAGCCAGCATCTGCGTTTCGCACCAGGACTGTTGAAGAGTGAACTGGGACCTAAATTCACAAAGGTCCTCAAAGGCATTGAACAATCACTGGTTGAGTTGGCTCGACGTCCTGCACATGGAGTTGCCATCAACCGGTTGCTTGCTTCCGGCGAACGGCTTTCTGCACTTGTCGTAGCTTACCGATTGAAGGAGTACGGCATCCCCGCACACCCAGTTGGGGCGGAAGACATCGGTTTGCGGCTTGATGGGGTCAACAGAGCCCCAACCGTGGATCTCGCCGCCTCAATGGGTTTGCTGGACCGGAAAGCCCTGCATGACACCCCTGTCATCACCGGCTGGTTCGGAGAAGGGAAGGACGGACAGTTGGCCTTACTGAGTCGAGGTGGTTCAGATCACACCGCAACATCGATCGCTCGTTTGGTCGATGCAAATCGCGTCATCTTGTGGAAGGACGTGCGAGGAATTCTTCCTCTCAACCCCCGTTGGGGCATAGAAACAGAGCCTATCGCTTACCTTGGCTACGGAGAGGCAATGGAATTGTCCAGGCTCGACACACCGATTCTGCATCCAGCGACTGTTGAACCACTCATGGACACTGGTATCCCACTGGAAATCCGTCATCTCCACGGTCCCATGGACAAATCCGCTGCGACTGTGGTTGGTCCAAATGTATACGAAAAAAACGTCATCAAGGCCATTGGTTGCCTCCCAAGCGTCGTCTCCATTCACAGCCAAACAAAATCACTTGAACAGCAAAGCGGTCAATTGGGCGAAGTGCTTGTTCGCTTTGCTGAGGCTGAAATTTCATGTTGGCACCTTGATGCACAACCAGGTGAACTGCGTTGGATTGTCTCACAGCATGATGCGATTCATGCACAACGCCTGATCGAGGAACACTTCGGCTCGACAACCGTCGAACCGTATACAGCAATTGTCTCCCTTGTTGGTAACCGCGAAATGAATGACTGGGATGGTCTTCAGAATCAGGACCTTGAAGGATTAGAGGTCGAGGTCTTATCAGAAGCTGAACATGCCATACGACTCCTAACAAAAAGTCGAAACCTCGTTGAAGTGTTGCATGACTTAAGCCAAAAGTACGGGCTTAGGCAAAGCCTTGAGCATCAAGAGTGAGTCTCACTCAGCTTGCTTCTCTCGGAAATTCTGCAGGTGTGTTGGAAGGTTCAAAGCGAACAATCCTCCAACCACACAGAAGACGAAGAATGTGCCAAGGGCTACACCGTAAACCGAGATGAGTTCGACGGATTCTTCCATCCGGAGTGCTGTGTCTTTGGAGAAGATACCAACGAAGAACGGAAGAATCGTGTTTGCAGAAAGCACAAGGGTTGCTAGAACCACTGCAATGACTGGATTGATAATGAGGGAGCGGTGGTACTTTCCGACAATCTTCTGAGGGTTCATCACATACACTTCATTGGTCCGAATACTGGTGTCGAGCATGGAGTATCGCAACACACCGTTGCTCAGTTCGAAGTACATGATCAACAAAACGGCGTAAACCACAACAAGGGCAGAGAGCAAGAACTCCTTGTCTTGCAATCCAAACAAGTCGTTGGAAAGGGTGACCTTCGAAGACGCAAAGCGAAGGATGGCGAGAATGAACAGCATGTTGCTGAGCAGGCTGAAGCGTCCATCTCGTTGGAAGGTGCCCCAAAAACCGGTTCCGGTAGCAGCGACGATGAGCGTCAACTGAAGAATGGTTGCGATTCCCAAACTTCCAGAGATCATGTACCAAATTGTACCCTCTGGAGGCGAAATGATGTAGGTGAGCATAGCCAATGCGACAAGCACGACATAAACACACAGTTGGAGGGTTTGAACCCATTTAGCCGGCGGCAAGAACTTTGTTTTTGGAACCAATGGCCCGCCAAGAAGACTTTCGATAAAGGTTGGAATTTCAACGGTTGGAATGGCATCCTTTGGGATGTCACTTCCTGCACCAATTTGTCCTGCTGCCTTCTTTCGGGAGGGTGCGGATGATCGGACAGTTTTCCCATCGTAAAGATGGGCTGTATCGCTGGATGGTTTGCTCACAGTCATCGTATCACCTCAGAATCCTCGTGCTCCAGCTAGAGCGGTTGACAGGAGCATATCTGGCTCCCAATCCATGATGTTCACCCCAAGGCCACGAAGTTCGCTGATGAGCACGTCGCGCTCGGTCTTCATGACTTCATATCCAGTGCGGTCAATTCGACGTGCATCGAATTCAAACTCCAATGAAGAAGGCGTGAGAACCGTGACGTCAAAGTCTCGAGCCCTGAAGTCACGCAATGCGTTGACAATCGTAGGGTCGTCCTCGAGGTTTGAAAGGAAGATGATTGGGCTCCCTTTGTTGATGTGTGGCAAAATTCGGTTCACTACAACCTGCAAAGGAATGTTTCCTCTAGCAACTGCACCAGCGAGTTTGGTCAAAATAACATAGAGTTGTTTCTTGCCAGTGTCTCGGTCCACGCTGACGACCTCATCGCCGTACACGATGACACCAACGCTGTCACGACGGCCAAGGAAATACTTGGCCAGTGATGCGGCGGCTCGTGTCGAATATACGAGGGCGTTTCGTGAAACTGGTCCTGTTTCAGCAACAGATCGTGAATCAACGATGATGATGATGTCGGAAACAGCATCGCGCTCGCGCTCGTTCACCATCAACTTTCCAGATCGTGCGTATGCAGACCAGTTGATGGCTCGGAAGGAATCACCTTCGAAGTACTCACGGAGGGAGTAAAACTCCGACCCGGGACCAGGTTGTCGAATGTTGACAGCACCGGTGAAAATCTTTGGAACACGAGATTTGACGAAGGTCTCTTTGAGGTCTTCCATCTTCGGGAACACAAGGAAATCATTGTAGACATGCAATTCCTTTTCCTTGTGGAACAGACCAAACGGGTCTTGGATCCTGACAGCCACAGGACCCACGCTGTAGAAGCCTCTTAGAGGGCATTCAACTGTGTATTCGATGAGGGTTTCACGGCGAGGGCCGAGTTCCATTAAGATGTAATTCGCACCATCTTTGATGCGCATGACCTCAGGAACACGGTCGCGAACTTCCAAAATTTTAGCAAGAGATGAGTGGTTTTGCATCTTCAGTGTGATGTTGAGTTCACCATCTTCAAAGATTCGAGCGCTTGAGAGCTTGCGCAGGGCAGTCACACTGCCAAGAGCGACGCCTTCTTCGCCGGTCCATTCATCTGCACGTCGCCCGCTTGAAGCGACGTCTGCGTGGCCACCAAACAAGGAAGCCCAAGTGAGGAATACGAAGATGACAACCGCAATGGTCACAAGTTGGGAATTTCGCAAGGTCAACCCAAGCAAATA
>QQSI01000035.1 GCA_003602645.1 Candidatus Poseidoniales archaeon
CCAAGTCCTGGTGCATCGAGTTTCGGGATTTCAAAGGCTTCATTGAATTCGAGCAGGGAGGCTACGATTGGGTTCATGCCTTTCCCTCAAGCCACCCGGCCTTTGAACATTGCAGGCGGGCCTACTTTCCTTCATGATGATGCTTGCATTGGGTCCATGGCCACAATGGAAGCCAAGAGTATCCATCCGGTGAGCATCGATGCTCGGAACAATGTTGTCTGGAAATCAACCCACTGCTCTCGACGAACAATCACAATGATATTCGCAACCGACATCATTGCTGCAGAAGCGAGGAAATAAATCTCTGACATTGGATTCGAAATGGCGAAGCAGGCAAACCACACCAATGTGAGCTGCACAGATGTGCGAGTGGTGACCGCATCACCGAATTGAGCAGGGAATGATTTTATTCCGTTGGCTCGATCGCTTTCAATGTCCATTCGGGCGTAATTGAGGTCAAAGGCAGCGATCCACAAAGCGACACCGAGGGCGATGAAGAACACGCTGGGGTACCAATCGCCACCTGTAACAGCTGCCCAACCCAGATGATCAGCCGCAACCGCGACCCAGGCGCCGGCGGGAGCGAGCCCAAGACACAACCCGAGCCAGAAATGACACAGCCATGTGTAGCGTTTGAGAAACGGATACACGACAAACACAGACACAGGGAGCCAAGACATGAGCAATGCCACTTGGTTGAGCATTGCAGCGCTTCCAAGAAGCATAACGAGGAACACACCGCACAGCGTCCAAGCCGTGGTCATCGACATTGTTCCTGAAGCCAAGTGACGTCCTGCTGTGCGTGGGTTTTCGGCGTCCACGTTTCGGTCAATGATTCGATTCAGGCCCATAGCAAGGCCTCTTGCTCCCACGGCAGCGAGAAGAATCCAAAGCAAGTCCGCAGCAATCCAAGAAAATGCGCCGCTTGTATCCGTGGCTACGAATTCATTGTGTGCCAGAATATAGCCGATTAAAACGAAGGGGAGGGAGAACAGCGTATGTTCGATTTTGATGAACGATAGAACTTGTTTGACGTCCATCAAGCCTTGCCTCCAAAGGAAAGATGCGGCGGCCATTGGTACTTAGCAAGTTCCGGGTGTTTTGCCACTTTTTCCAGTGTTTCTGGGCTATGAAGCGTGATTGAGGGCCAACGGCGTACGCCATGTTGCTCGGACGGAATGGGTGTCGTTGCATCCCAACAAAGGCGAGATCGCTGTGAATCAAAGGTGAGGCCTCGGCCCACGTCGAAGCGTGATGTGAGCTGCCAAAGCAAACGTCGCCGGGCTTTTGCACAGTGGAGATCCATGTCGTTGTTGGTGAAAAATAGCCAACGAAGTGAAGAATCCTTGTCCAATTGCCAAATTGAATTTCGCAATTGGTTTATCTTGTCCCTTCGTGCTTGTTCAGCATCGTCATTTGATACATCACAGCCGTCTTCTGGGGTGGGCGTGCCGTCAACATCCAGAGTCACCACCATGATGCTTCCGCGAAGCATTCTTGCGTCCGCAACTCCGGCGATGGACTTCACTTCTTCGAAAGATTCGAACGATGGTGATTCGGCTTTACCTTGCCGCCATGCAGGGGTCTCTTGGCGGAATGAACCTTCCAAGGGTGGGTTTGGCGACCTGGGGTCAGCGGCTGCCAGTGTTGTTGCGTCAATCAGAAGTTTACTGTGCACGTTTTCATACGGGCTTGCAGCCTCGAGGGAGTCTGCAACCATTCCATCGAGGATGATGACGTCTGTTGCAATGTCCACTTTATCATTGAGTGCATCCAAAAGCGCTTCGAGATCCTTGGGGTTTTGGTGCTCATCGATTGCAATCATGGTTTTCAAGAACATCATTTGCCCAGCACCGAGCAGCCCAACTGCTGTTTTACGTCCCTGGCGGGGATAACGTTGTTTTGATGCAACGATAGCGAGGTTGTGAAACCCGGTTTCCATCGGGAGGTGGACGCTTTTGACATCGCGGTGTTGAAAGTTTAACACAGGTGAAAATTGCCGCCCAATCGCTTCGCCAAGGTGACCATCTTCCATAGGCGGGAGGCCGACAATTGTGGCCGCAAGCATGGCGTCCTTCCTGCATGTGATGGCCGTGACATGCATGACGGGATATTGGCCGGTGAGGGAATAAAAACCAAAGTGGTCGCCAAATGGCCCCTCGAGTCGAGTTTCTCCGGGGATGCAGTAGCCTTCAATGACGATATCCGCCTCTGCAGGAACCATAAGATCTTGAGTCAGGGCTTTGGTGATGGGCAGGGATTTACGACCAAGGATTCCAGCGAACTGGTATTCGCTCAGGTTGTCTGGCAGCGGTGATATGGCCGAGAAAATAAGTTCAGGAGGGCCTCCCATGCAAATGGCGACAGGCATTCGAACCTCATTGCCCGAGGCTTTGGCTGCCGCAGCGTGTTCTGCCCCATGCTTGTGAATTTGCCAATGGAGTCCGATTTCCTTGGGTCCGAAGACTTGGGCTCTGTACATTCCAAGATTGTGTTCTCCGCTCTTGGGGTCCTTTGTCACGACCAAGGGTAGGGTGACGAACGGGCCACCGTCTTTCGGCCAGGTTGTTGGAATTGGGAGTCGAGTCAAATCGGTCGGCAGGCGAACCCGCTGAGATTTACCTTTGCGTTTTTTCTTAGGGGGCATTGCAAGGGCGTCCCTAAGCAACGGCAGAGCTTTCCATGGTTTTCTCATGTAGAGTCCGATATCGGGCTTCATCATTGCCACCATTCGATCGCCGATTTCGGTTTCATGCGAGGCGCCCAATGCCCTCATGGTTCGGTCTTGATCGCCAAAGAGGTTCATAGCCAGCGGAATGTTGCTAACGGTCCCGTCTGGAAGCCGTGGTTGTTCAAAGACGACGGCTGGGCCATCGTTCTTCACGAGGAGATCGGCGATGGCACCGGCCTCAAATTGAACATCAACGGGGCGGCTGATGCGCAGCACCTCGCCACGCTGCTCAAGATGCTCGAGCCACCGCCTTGATGTCTTCCACGCCACACCCCTGCGTGGTACAGCCTTCATTTGAACCGTCGTATTTTCTCCGAAGCTAGTCCATTACAAAATGTTGGAGAAGGATACATGCATTGATAGGCACTTCACCATAGTCCATTCTATGTCGAAGTGGTTCTTGTGTTTGCTTTGCATCGTGCTTGCTGCTGCACCAGCGTCTGCCACTTCAAACGAATCGGATGTAATTGTGACCGTTGATAGCACCAGCCTAAGGTTCAGTCCCTCCGAAGTCACTGTGACAGAAGGCCAAGCAGTTCGATTCATGTGGAGTGGACAGGCACTCCCCCACAATGCCGTCGCTGACGATGGACTTTTTGACTCTGGAGAACCAGAACGCAACGTCGATTACCGGTTTGTGTTTGAAATCGGAACAGCAGGCGTGCACACCTTTGTTTGCGAACCTCATGCAAGCGTCGGCATGGTTGGAAGCATCACTGTGAATGCTGCTCCGATTGTGGAAGTCGAGGAAGAGGAAGAAGCACCAGCAGAAAACACTCCAGCACTCTCGATGTTCTCCGGGCTTCTCATGACAGCATTCGCCGCTGCCTATGTTGGTCGAAATGTTGCTGATGAGCAAACGCAATGACCGTTTCCTTCAAGGGCTTCCCCCGATACAATCACTCCATGGGCGAAGCCTCGCAGCACTGTGATGTCCTCATAATCGGTGCAGGACCGGGTGGCGGTTCAGCCGCTTTACACGCTGCCCGTGCTGGGTTGAAGACGATTATTGTTGAAGCAGATCCAGAGGTTGGAACCCCGGTCCACTGCGGGGAATGCCTCAGTCATGTTGCTGTTCAAAACCTAGATCTCGAAATCCCCGACGAGGTCAAGGCTCTCGATGTGACTGGGATTCGTGTTATTTTCCCTGATGGAACGAAGAAACTGGTCACAGAGCCGGGTTATGTTCTCGAAAAGCACCTTTTTGAGCGGTGGTTGTGTGACGAGGCTTGCAACCAAGGAGCCGAACTTCTTCTCCACCACCGAGTGACTTCAATGGAGCGTATTTTCAATAGCGAAAATCAATTTTCCAGTTGGAAAATCGACGGTAGAGGTGACGGCTTTCCCATTGAATGCAAAGCGGTGATCGATGCATCTGGAGTTGCTGGCGCGGCCACCAAACTGCTGGACATGGGTACGGAAGTTGAAGTGATTGCTGGCTTCCAGTATGAGATGTTAGACGTTCCCAACGACGGCTACCTTGATTTTTACCTATGGCCAGAGTATTCACCACACGGCTATGTATGGATGATTCCAAAGAAAGGCGGCAGAGCAAACGTTGGCCTGGTGACAACCGACAAAAAAGGTGCAATCAAGTACCTCAACTCATTCATACAAGACACATACCTCGATGGAAAACCAACGGTGAACCCTCCTTGGCGCGCCGAAGGCATCAAGGTTCGTCCTTTTGGAGGAACCATTCCTATTTCTGGACCTCGGTCACGCACCGTGGCAGACGGAGTGATTCTCGTAGGTGATGCAGCAGGTTTTACCTCGCCTTTGTTCGAAGGTGGCTCCCATCTTGCCTTGTGGTCAGGACGCCAAGCTGCTCAAACCATTGCCAAGGCGATAGCCGAAAACGACCTTTCTGAAGATCGGCTCAAAGCATACGAGAAGGCTTGGAAAGGGAAATTCCCTCCCTATCACAAAATTTTGAAGGGAAAGACTGCGCTCTACAACCTCACAGATGAACAAATGTCGATTATGGCTCACTGTTTGCCGGAAGAGCTGGGTAATATGAGTCCCTTGCAAAAGGCGGGCATTGTCTTGAAAATCATGGTGAGGAAGCCCATTTTGCTGACAAAGCGGGTGATTCCTATCTTGCTTTCATTTGGCTATTCAAGAGCCAAATATTTTGGTTGGTAATCAACCCTTACTCAGCAATGTCCTTGAAGGATGCCCTATGGTAATGGACCATGTGGGGTGCAACTCTATGGCTGGCAATTCTTGCCGCTGCGGTCTTGCTGTTCAGACCCCACCTGCACAACCAATCAAAACTTGGTTCTTTTATTCTTCACGGATTGATGGTTCTTCCATTCTTGGCCCTTGCTAGCCGATTTCTCGTCAATGACACCTCCATCCATCACGTGGTCGCCTATGGTGGTGCTGCTTTACCGCTGAAGTACCGATTTGCTGCTACTTGGGCCGCCCGTGAAGGCCCCTTGCTCCTCTGGGTTGGCTGGATGACGCTCTTAGCTTGGATTTGGCATCGGCCTATGAACGGAGAAAATGAGGCGACCCATGCGCTTCGGTTGAGGTTCATCCATGGGTTCAGTCTGTTGTTGCTTCTCAATGCGCAGACCCTTAATCCCTTCAAGGAAGCATCACCATTCTTTGTTGGCAAGGGCTTGAATGAACTTCTTCAGACCGATCTCATGGTGATTCACCCCCCGTTGATTTTCCTTGCTTACTCCTTTTGCCTCCATGCAACAGCAATCGCCCTAGCTTCGATGTTCGAAGACGCCAACGGCATCAAGAAGAGGATGCTAACCGTCGTTCGCCCCGGTTTACTTGTCGCTACACTTGGGATTGGATTAGGCGGTTTGTGGGCTTACCTGATTCTCGATTGGGGTGGATATTGGGCCTGGGACCCTGTCGAAACGGGTTCCTTCTTACCTTGGTTAGCGCTTGTGCTTCTTGCTCATTTCCGCACTAAACCGGGCGTGACAAGCGACAGTGCTTGGATCGGCGGTGGCTTAGCCGCAGGGGGCCTCGCACTTTTTGCCACCCTTGTCACAAGAGCCGGTGGAGTCTGGGCTTCATCGGTTCATACTTTCGTTTCAGCCGAAGATGGAACTGCACCAACAGATGCTTTTTCACGAATGGTATTGCTCAAGGAAGACACCTTTGCTGGCGTTGAAGTCATGACGTACATGCTCCTTCTGTTTTTGATCATAGGCGCATGGGTTCAACATCAGAGGGCTCGCTCTTCAATCGATGCCTCAATGCCTCTGCCATGGATTTTCGCGCTGCCTTTCATTGGCGCGACACTCGCAGTGATCGGGGGCTTTGGTGGCGATGAATCAGTTTTGCTCGGGGCCGATGTGTACTCAATAGTACCAAACTTTGCTTTTCCGCTGGTTCTCTTGCTCCCGTTAACCCTCGACATGCTCTCCCATCAACGCACCATGGTCATTTCAGAAGACGGGTGGAGTTATCAAACTGCGATTGGAAAGACCGGTTTATTTTCCCCAGGGAGCACCTACACGGCCCCCGGTTTGATCTTCATTTCCTTTTTCGCACTCACCTTGCTTTCCGCAAACGTGTTTTTCTCGGCTTTGGCATTGATGTTCTTTACACCTCTCTTTTACGCTCCAAACGCAATGAAAGCGTGGCCTTGGGCTGCAGCAGGTGTGATGTTGGCCCTTGCTGGGGCGTGGGCGGAATTGGTATCTATCGTGACTGCCGGCGTCACTATGTTGCTGTTTGTCGCACCTTGGTTGTTCAATCCCGAGGAAGAAGACGCTCAATTTTCGTTCTCGTTGTTTGACCGCCGGAATCAGATGCAGATTGCATTATGGGCGGCAGTGGTCTTGGTTGGATTGTACCTTATTCTTACGCTGGTGCTCCTCATCGCAAGCATTGATGCGGTCAATTTTGATGCACACGAAGTGTATGGCGCTCCTTTTGTCCTCGCTTTTGCTGCGGCAATGGCCTTTTACACGGGTAGGAAAGGTGATTCACAACGCAACGCATGGCTCGTCTTGGGCACCCTTGCTCTTTCCTTCCTTTTCGCCCTGTGGCAACCAGCAGCCTTTGGCATGGATTCCAGTACGGTTGTCTCCTCATTCCTTGTCCGTGGAACCCTAGCGTGGTTGATGCTTCCTATGCTCTTCTTGGTTGCCTTGCCAGTTGCTCGCGAGGCGCTTGTGGTCCAGCGTAAATCGTCAGGAAAACAGGCCTTGTGGCGTAGGATTCCATTTGGTGCCCACCTCGTGCACCTTGGTCTGGTGCTGTTGTTGATTGGTCACGTGTACACCACAGTCTTGGTGGATCGGGGCGATGCAAGTCATCGCATCACGATGCTCCGTGATGAGCCTGTGATCAGCGGCAATTATGCCTATGAATTCACAGGGCTCGTCTTTGAATCGAATGACCTTGAGGTCGGTGATGGCTATGTCGGTGTTCAAATTACGGTCTTTGCTGTCAAAGATGGCACGATTGGTGACGAAATTGGCGTGGTTGAGCCGGGAATGCTCCGCTTTGATTCGACAGGTACTGCTCGTTCAGAGGTCGATACCTTGACCCGTTGGAGTGGCGACATTGTCTTCATTTTTGACGGCAGTCAAGCCGCCGGCTTGATGGGACAAACTATGGATGGTGGTGAAGAATCCGTGCAAACTGTCCGTGTCACTGTCTACGACCTTCCTGCTTCTCATTCGGTGTGGCTCGGCTGGGTGACCATGCTTATCGGAATGGCGATTGTCGTGGCCGGTGATGCAGACAAAAACAAGGGCTTGCGGCTAAGTTCATTGGAATCCGAGCAAGAAGAGTGAGGCGCTGGCTCTCCAATGGAATTATGAAGGGGGCGACGGTCGCCGGACTACCCGAAAGGGAGGTAATACCATGGAAGATGGAACAATTGTCCACGTCGATTATGAACTCTACAACAACGAAACAGGTGACCTCATAGAGACCACCCGTGAAGCAGTCGCCAAAGAGCATGATGCACACCAAGAAAACCGAACATACGAACCAATGGTCTGTGTTGTCGGTGGCGGACAACTCATTCCAGGCTTCGAAGAAGCTCTAGGTGAGGCAAAGAAGGGCAAAGAAACAGAAGTTGTCATCGCACCAGCAGACGCTTACGGCGAAAAAGACCCTTCTCAAATTGAAACCATCAGCATCGATAAATTGATTCGTGCAGTTCAAGATCCAAACTCCCTTTACATCGGCGCTCCTGTGACCATTGGAAACCGACAGGGGCACCTCTCCTACCTTGCAGCAGGTCGAGCACGTATCGATTACAACCATCCTATGGCTGGCAAGTCGCTCAAGTATTCCTTCAACGTCGTGGCAGTTGTCGAAGGAAAGGAAGACCAAGTGGTCGCCTTGCTCCAAGCGAACACAGGACACAGTGGTTTTGAAGTCAGTTTCGACGGCGACGACCTGATGATTGTCCTGCCTCAAACCATGCTCTTTGACACCAATGCAGCCATGCTCAAATTCCGTTTGGTCACCACCATCCGAGATGCAGTTGAATGCGGCAAGGTCTCCTTTATCGAAGTTCACGAACCACGTGGATTCGGTGTTCAAGATGACGAAGAGGACAGCGACGAAGGCGAAGACCTCTCCTCGCTCTCCGTTGCTCAGCTCAAGGAACGCTGCAAGGCCGCAGGTCTTCCAGTTGGTGGCAAAAAGGCGGATCTTGTCGCTCGTCTCTCCCAAGAAGAAGAGTGAGCATAAACGCTCACTTGCTGCGACATAAAGCCCCAAAGAATATTGTGGACAATTCTAACCCCAGTTTGAGGTCAAACAATGTCGAGGATTGCTCTGGACCAACATCTCGAACAGCACAAGCCTGCTTTACCAGATTCCGAGTTTTCAATTTGGGAAAAAACAGCGATTTGGGCTGTGCTTGGTCTGATTGCAATCTTGCTCAGCGGTTTTGTTTTGGCTAATGATGTGGTTTGGGATGAAGGGCTCAAGCCGATCATCTGGGACCCGGTGACCAAAGACGCAGGTGCCGCAGGGGACGCAGGTTATTCACCTCAGAACACAGCCATTTATACCGGCTCGATGCTGGTTTGTGTGGTCATTCTCCAGGCTTTGTTTCGCCGTGCAGATTTTCCATGTGACGACCGGATGACATTGGCCCTGATCGCTTGGGTCTGTCTCGCTCCAGCAATGCGGGTCCTCGAGGATGCAGATTTCTTTACTCAAGACATGGATGTGCTTTTCATCTCTCCATTGATTCATTTGCATCTTGCAGCCTGGTTGATTGGTATTGCCGCAACGTCGCAGTGGGTCGCTGGCCAGTGGGATCACGCCACAAGCGATCGCGATGAGGCTAAAATCCGACGGGCATTGATGCCGATCTTGCTGATTGCGTTGCTCTTGCATTGGGGGCTGCTCTATCAGCCTGCATACATCGAACATGAAGAGATGGGTATGTTCTGGGTGTTTACAGGCCTCATCGCCTCATTTGCTGTTTTGATTGGCATTATGTTGAAGACCCAACATTGGCCTGCAATCACCCGTGGAATGCTGGCCTTTGGCTCAGCAGCAGTGGTCATGGGTGTCGCTCATTGGGCTCAATTTTTGGCAACGCCTTGGGAGCAGGAAAGCGCAAGGGTATTGGAAACAACTCCGATCTGGCCGTTGTTTGTTGTGCTCGGCATACCAGCAGTTGTCTGTTTCTTCCTCTACAGAATGGGAATTGAAGACCTGCGGCAACTAAAATTGTCTGGGTTTGAAGCTGGAGTGCTACCTGAAGGTGTCCAGCTCGCGGCTTGGGACGATGCTGGCGACTTAGTCAATTCACATCCTGTAGGTTTGCTATCAAAGAAAGGCCTGCTCGCCACCCCGATGGTTTTGGCGATGGTCTATGGACAGCTGTGTGATGGATTTGCGACCATGGTGGGCATCGACTCATTTGGTTATGGAGAGAAGCACCCAGTCAGCAACGAGGTCATCAAGTTGGGCGGCCGCCTCAATGAATCGATTGGTGTAGAATTCGGCGAAGGTGCATGGCTTTTCACGTTGGTAAAGGCGGTCTTAATTGGTACAATCGTGTGGTTGTTTGCTGAAATGAAGGTGGAGCACCGACAACGGCACTTGCGCCTTCTCATCGTTCTTGCTGTGCTCATTGTTGGGCTTGCACCGGGCCTAAGGGACATCGGACGTTTGACGCTTGGCGTGTGAAGCCTTCATTCCCTGAGTTGTAATAGGGTTAAATGTCCCGTCCACCTCCCTTCAATTGAGGGGTGGAAATGGACCGTTTACCAACAAGAGTGAATCGTGCGGACCCTGACTTTGCAGAACGTAAGGCCTTCAATGCACAGTTGATTGAAACTTTGAGGGAACGCCTCAACGTTGCATCGATGGGCGGTGGTGGAAAATACGTCGACCGTCATCGAAGCAGGGGCAAACTTCTGGCACGCGAGCGAATCGAACAGATCATCGACCCTGGTACAGCATTTTTGGAACTCTCGCCCCTCGCGGCGTTCGAGCTGTACGATGGGCGCGCTCATTCCGCCGGGATTGTGACTGGGATTGGCATGGTTCACGGACGTGAATGCCTGTTTGTCGCTAATGATGCAACCGTCAAAGGTGGAAGTTATTACCCAATGACCGTGAAAAAGCACATCCGAGCTCAAACGGTTGCCCATGAGAACAACCTACCCTGCATCTACCTCGTTGATTCGGGAGGGGCGTTCCTTCCTATGCAGGATGAAGTGTTCCCAGACATTGGCCACTTCGGCCGCATTTTTAGAAATCAAGCACGTATGTCCGGTGATAAAATCCCCCAGATTGCGGCGGTGCTAGGCTCATGCACCGCGGGAGGGGCCTACGTTCCTGCCATGTCTGATGAATCCATCATCGTCAAAGGCAACGGAACCATCTTTTTGGCTGGTCCACCTTTGGTCAAAGCCGCAACTGGAGAAGAGGTATCTGCCGAGGAGCTTGGCGGTGCCGAAGTCCACACTGTCCAATCAGGAGTCGCAGACCATTACGCAGAAGATGAACCTGAAGCATTGAGGATGGTTCGAAATGTCGTTGAAAACATCGGCCCCCGCACACTCGCCCCGGCCGCAAGTGCTCCAGCAGAAGCGCCAGCCCACGACGTAGAGGATCTCCTCGGCCTCATACCGAGCGACAACCGCACACCCGTTGACATCAAGGAAATCATCGGAAGAATCGTTGACGGGTCGAGGTTCCATGAATTCAAAGCACGGTATGGAACAACCCTCGTCTGTGGATTTGCACACATCCATGGGCACAAAGTTGGTGTTGTGGCGAACAACGGCATTCTGTTTTCAGAATCTTCACTCAAAGGTGCCCACTTCGTCGAATTGTGTGGGCAGCGTGGCATCCCGCTCGTGTTCTTGCAGAACATCACCGGTTTCATGGTTGGCAAGGCCTACGAAGCAGGCGGCATCGCCAAAGATGGCGCCAAACTTGTAACTGCTGTTTCTTGTGTCAATGTGCCCAAATTTACCGTCATTATCGGCGGGTCGCATGGGGCTGGGAACTACGGTATGTGTGGCAGAGCCTACGACCCTCGTTTCCTCTTCATGTGGCCAAACAGCAGAATTTCTGTCATGGGGGGGCCTCAAGCCGCAGACGTGTTGACCACTGTCAAGCAAGACCAACGAGCTCGTGAGGGACTTCAACCAATGGAGGGCGAAGAATTGGAGGCATTCCGTGCTCCAATTTTGGAACAGTATGAAACCGAAGGCAGCCCGTATTACTCCACCGCTCGTTTGTGGGATGACGGCATTATCGATCCACGCGACACCCGGGATGTGCTCGGACTTTGCATCGCTGCGGCAAGAAATGCCCCGCTTCCTGACGATCGCTTCGGCGTTTTCCGAATGTGAAATATGTCAATTGAAAAATCAAAAATGCAATTGGAGAATTTACGATGATAAGCATGGAACAGCCCCCTTCGACCGAATTGGTCAAATTAACCATTGAAGGCTCAAGAGCGAACATTCATTTGAACAGAGAAGAGAAATTTAACGCTCTTAATGTCCAACTGATCACGGAATTGTGTGACCTTTTGGATTGGACAGCTGAACGCAGTGCTGGACGGCTTGACGCCCTTCATGACAACAACGGCCAACCCTACTTACGCAGCCTTGTTCTTTCTGGAGCAGGGCGACACTTTTGCGCAGGTGCAGACATCAACATGATGAGGGATGCTGGGGCGAACACTCCTGAGGAAAACCGGGCTGACTCAAAGCGTCTTGATCGCTTGTTCAACGGGCTTTGGTCGCATCCTTGCTTCACAATCGGTGCCATTCAAGGCGTTGCATTAGGAGGCGGTGCGGGTTTGGTGGCATGCCTTGACCACGTCATCGCAACACAAAACATCAAAATCGCCCTCTCTGAAGGGAAACTTGGAATTCTACCTGCGGTGATTGGACCCTACGTCTACCGTCGCCTAGGATCGGCATGCTTCCGCCGACTCGCTATGCAGGCCAGTCGGATTGGGGCAGAGGAAGCATTGCGAACCGGATTTATCGAACAGATTGTTGACGACAAAGAAGCTCTTGAAGCCAGCGTACAATCCCTGCTTGATGAAGTCCTCACAACGGGCCCATGCGCGGTTACGTTGGCTAAGGAACTCACATTGAATTTTGATCGTTGGACAGAATCAGACGAAGCACTGCGCGATTGGACCCTTGATTTCACCAGTCGGATGCGAGGTTCAAATGAAGGTCAGGAAGGCCTTTCCTCGTTCCTTGAGAAGCGATCTGCCAATTGGAAACCAGAATGATGAGGAGGGTTCCAATGGTCAGCAAAGTCTTGGTCGCAAACCGTGGAGAAATCGCGTGCCGGATCCTTAGGGCATGCCACGAAGCAGGCTTAGCAACAGTTGCCATCTACGCTCAAAACGACGCCGATTCAATGTTTATTGAATTGGCTGACGAGGCGGTCTTACTTACCGGTGACACCATCGGTGAGACCTACCTCGATCAACAACAAATTCTCTCGATTGCCAACCGGACGGGAGCTGATGCAATTCATCCTGGTTTTGGTTTTCTTTCAGAACGAGCGGATTTTGCTCGTGCGGTCACTCAAGCCAAGATTCAATGGGTTGGACCGAGCCCAGAGGCCATTGAAAAGATGGGTGACAAAATGACCGCTCGCATCACCATGCGGGCAGCTGGTGTGCCGGTGATTCCTGGTGAAGAAATTGAGCACGAAGACGAAACTGATGCCTTAGAAGCGATCGAATCTGCATCCCATCGTGTGGGCTACCCCATGCTCCTCAAAGCATCTTCAGGTGGTGGGGGAAAAGGCATGCGTGCCGTGCATTCCCCAGATCAGTTAATGGAGGCTGCAATGGGTGCTCGCCGTGAAGCAATCGCTGCCTTTGGCGATGGGCGAGTCTATGTCGAACGCTTACTCACAGGCTCGAAGCACGTTGAAATCCAGGTGTTAGCGGACCGCCATGGCAGGACTATACATCTTGGAGAGCGTGAATGCAGTGTTCAACGCCGGCATCAAAAGGTGTTCGAGGAAGCGCCCTGCGCAACCATGACTCCTGAATTGCGTGAAGCAATGGGTCAAGCAGCTGTCGCTGCTGCAGAGGCTGTCGACTACGAGGGGGCGGGAACCGTCGAATTTTTGCTTGCTCCTTCTGGTGAATTTTTCTTCCTTGAAATGAACACCAGAATTCAGGTTGAGCATCCTGTAACCGAATTAGTAACCGGTGTGGATTTGGTTCGAGAACAACTGCGCATTGCTGCGGGAGAGCCAATGTCATGTGGACCTCTCATGATGCGCGGACATGCTATTGAAGTTCGTCTTTACGCCGAGGATGCTGCAAATAATTTCCTTCCAGCGATCGGTCCCTTGGCCATCTTTAGGCCACCGGAAGGGCCCGGTGTACGCCTTGATACCGGTGTCCGTGAGGGCGACGAAGTGACACCAAATTATGATCCAATGCTTGCTAAACTCATTGTGTGGGCTCCATCCAGAGATGAAGCTCTCCAGCGAATGCGAAGAGCCCTTGACGAATTCATTGTTTTGGGCACCACGACGAACATTCGTTTCTTGCGTGAGTTATGTGATGAAGCAGAAGTGATTTCTGGTCAAACAGACACAACCACAATCGATCGCCTTTGGCCTCATGGTTGGTCTCCTTCAGTACCGCGTTCCATTGAAGATGCTGCCCTCATGGCTGCAGCCGTTGGTGAAAGTGCTGGCCTTCATCGTACACAGCAGCAGGCCTCCAAAGGGCCCGAGGGCCCAGCCAGTCCATTCTCCACGCTGAACAGGAGGTTCCCTTGATGCATCACCAATTCAAAAGTCCAGAGGGCCCAATTGAAGTGACGGTTGCCCGAGATGGGGATGCATGGCGCCTAGGTGACATCGAAGCCACTCCTATGACGGATGGTCGTTTGCGAATGGTTGGGCCGGATGGTTCAGTCAACTTCGCACATATGGCCAAGGTAGGTGACGTATGGTGGGTTCACCACCAAGGCCACACTTTCAGATTCGAACGTATTGAACCGGGTGCGACTGATGCCGATGATGGTGGTGGATTAACCGCACCTATGCCGGGTAAGGTTCTGCAAGTGCTGGTCGAAGTCGGCCAATCTGTTGCGGCTGGAACTACATTGATGGTGTTGGAGGCCATGAAGATGGAGCACCGAATTGTCGCGGCATCCGATGGAATTGTTACAGCTGTACACTTCAATGCCGATGACCAGGTAGAGCAAGGTGTTGCGTTGTTGTCTCTTGAAGACTCATGAGTTCCCCTTCCGCCAATCTCCAGATTCAATCAGATCATCCAATTCGGGTTCATGCGCATAGAAATAACACCACGCCCATACCCTTTCACCGTTCACTTCAACATGGACCAGCGTGCGGCGGAACAAAGAGTTTTGAGATTGAAATCCATAAAACCCCTCAACTCGATCTAGGGATTGAAGCGTCAGAAAGACTTCATCCATTTCATACAATTCCCCGTGAACCCTGCCGGTATCTGAAAAGCGCATGCCCGGATAATCTCCAAGATTGTAAAGCGCCCCTTTTGCCGAGGCCTTGATGCCTTGGCTTGCAATGTGGTGAGTGATGGTGCTGTGCCGGCTTTGCCCTTTCATGAGGGTGCCATAGACAAACAGATGCCGAACCGGATAGGAAGTATCTGAATTTTCAATTGCGTTTTTTAAATCTGTAATTGAAAGTTTATGTCGCAAAAGGTTCCGTTCAATGAGGTCGATATACGATGATGTAGGTGGAACATAATCTGAAATCCTCTCCTGTGTGACGCGATACGTCATCGCTTCCACTGAGGAGCCATCAGCTTTGAGCACATTGACCATTGTCCGTCGATAGACCGTTGGATGGCCTTCCTTGCGATCCATATTGGCAAGAGCGTTTGCGTCAAGTGAAAACAACACGCCTGGAACCGCGTGACCGCACCCTGCGGGGATCACATCGGCAGCCCCGCCTTTTCTTGAGCGTGAATGATAATGGAACGCTAATCGGTGATCGGGCAACCAACATGGCTCCAACTCGGTCCTTCCTGATGGGTCAGCACCGCGTTGTTCACACCATTGCATCCAATCTTTAGTGTCCAAGTTTGACCCGTATCCAAAATACAAGACGCGCTCTTCCTCGCTCATGACCAAGCCATCAATTCAACCCTATTTCAAATCAAACCTTGCTTTTTTTAGCGGAGCCAACCGCTGATGTGCCCTCCAGGAGAATCAATCTCAATGCGTGCTTTGTGGGGTGAAGGAGTTAATTTTCATTCGTTGAGCCTTGTCCATGCAACCTAAGTCACACTAAGCAGCAGGTGGACGTAAACCATTTTTGCACACTCTTCCTCAATATCTGCGGTTTCCCACTCGGATTGGTTCTGATGTACATCTGGAAAGGAAAGTCTGAACCAGTGCAACTCACGAATCGGCAGGAGACCTTTTGGCCAAAGG
>QQSI01000036.1 GCA_003602645.1 Candidatus Poseidoniales archaeon
GACCATGCATACCAGTACCAATTGCTTGATGAAACCCCTGTTGCGGGTGGCGAATACACCTTCGACTTCCAGCTCGATTCGGGGCACTATTGCGTGATTGTACAATTTGTTGACAGCAATGGCAACAACATTGGCGACAGCGCAACCAAAATGACGATTGAGGGTGCAGTCTATCCAAACCAAGTGATTGCTGGGATCTTTGGCGTGGTGTGTCTCGGGTTGTCGGCCTTCGCCTTTATCGGAGCGCAACGCCATGGTGAATCGGTCAAGAGCATGCTCGAGAAGGATTTGGAAACAACAGAAACCAAGGTGCTCGCATCAATTTCAAAAGAACGAATAGCAGCTGGCCCTTCTGGTCCACCTGGCTCCACCGGTCCTGCGGGACCTCCACCTGCAGATGGGCCAACAGGCCCCCCGCAATCTGAGCCTGCTGCTGAGGTAAGCGCTGATGAACAAAATGCTGAGGCAGTGTTTGAGCCAGCAGAGAACGGGTACTATTTCAGAAAGATGCCGGATGGCTCCTATGACCAAACGGTGTATGTCAAGAACGAAGATGGTACCTACGCCCCATATCAAGGCTAACCGCATCTACATGGAGGCATAGAAACCCTCTCTTCGTCCTGCTCAACGAGCGCCACCCTTGAAAGGGATAGGCGTCAGGGCATGTATGGGGTTCAAACATGAGCGATGATGTTCCATCGACTTTGACGGTTGCAAAACTGAAGGCCCTCTGCATTCTTAACGACCTTGCCACATCGGGAAAGAAAAGCGATCTTGTCGAGCGTTTGTTGGAGGCCGGTCTTGCTCGAGGCGAGGTCGGGCTTCCAGAAGAGGTTGAATCAACGCCTGAGGAAGAACTTCAACAGGAAGAGGTTGTCCTTTCCATGGAAGATGAAGACACACTCACGCCCGATGTTGAGCCTGAAAAAGAAGTCTCAGCACCGGTAAAAGCAGATGAGGATGAGGTGCTCGAAGCAGAAATTCTCGAGGCCGTGCTTGTTGAAGAAACGGTCATTGAACCGGTCAAGGTCAAACCGAAGAGCAAAGCCGCTGAACCTGCGACCTTGATGGACATCATCAAGCGGCCTCAAGTTGCAGCGGCATTAATGACGCTCATCATCCTGGGTGCTGGTGGCTACTATTACATCAACAACCAACTTGAACCGTTTACTGCGGACCAATTGCGTTATGGCGATGAGATGCGTTACACTGTGACCGAAGGCACTTTCGTTGCAACTGAAGAATATGTATCTTTGGTGTTGGATCAACTTGATTCGGACGATGAAACGTGTAAGATTCGGTTGGAGTTTGAAGGCGATGGGATCCTTTCCATCACCGAGGGAGGGACCGACCAATTGTTGGCAGAAGGGTCAACAGACCGCCTTGGTGCAGTGATTGCAAAAGGCGGCATGGGAAGTCAATGGCTTGCTGTTGAAAGCGTGAACAGCAACACCCTTGACCGTTTCAAGATCACAACTTACCCTCCTGGCGTGCTCAGTGGATGCAGCACGTTTGGAACGAGCGCTGAAGGGAGTGCACAAATCGAGACGAAACAATACACTGAATTGCGCGAACGCGCCTTGCTTTCTACCGAAGCAGATTGGGAATTGCGCTTGCCCTCCATTCCCGCAGATTACCGTGGCACAACGGTCTCTTACGGTGTTGGAGGTCTACTTGGTGGTTTGGACACCCTTGCCCCTGGTTTGGCCATGATGTTGCAACCCATCGAAATCGAAGATTTGCTGGGCAACGACATGATTGAGACCGGAGCATTAGGCAGCAGCAACGGCTGGGACTGGCGCGTTGTGGGTAACGATGAATTCTCAAACAGCCCTGCTTGGAAGGTGGTTGCAACGCATCAAGACATCAAAACATACTGCTTAGGCTCTGCCACGATGGAATTGTGGATCGAAGAAGGTAACCCGTGGGCAGCAAAACAAAAGGTCGATGTGATCATCTCAAGTTCTCAAACAAACCAACAAGATTGCTCAACAACATCGCAACTCCTCAACGATTTGGTGTTACCTGAAGGGGATTTGGAATTGCACCACATTTTCGAACGCACAACCCTTGAACGCGGTCAAAAGCAACTTGATTTAGGCCGTTCGTATTCCTCAAGACCCCAAGCCAATCAAATTCAAATCGATGATTCAGACCTCATTTCTTGGGGTTCAAACGGAGTGCACATGCCTGACGAGTCAAGCATGAGAACACACACCTTCGAACAGGCAATCCAATGCTTCGATTACTTCCAAGGTGTCGCCCCTGGCGCTGCTAGTGCACTGGACAATGGCGGTTATGTCTGGCGCGCTACAACATCAGACACTGCTCAAGGCAGCGAATGGAACATGTCTTGGGTGAACAACGAAGAAACGTCTGGTTGGGTTAAATTCAACCTCACAGGAACCCCTAGCGACACCACATGTGAGTATTGGGAACGGGGTTCATTCGACGACCCTGCTGCTCACAACCGTGAAGCAATCCCATCCACATTGAACATATCAGGAATGGAAGAACGGCTGTCTGATGCCAACCTATTCGGGCAACTGACTGGTCCAGATCTCTTCTTTACAACCGATGGTGCATACCAATCTGAAGTGGAAGTCGGGTACTTGGTTGTCGTACCTGGTGGAGATCTCAACTCAATTCTCTCAAGCCTTGCCAGTGACGCTGATGGAGCAGTTTCCATCGATATGTCCCGTTCTTGGGATGGCAACGACGGTTGGACAAATCAACTCAACCTTTTAGCTGATGCCAATGAAGGACGGTTGCTTGGCTGGAGCCTCATTCAGCAGCCTCAGTGAAGCGCATCAACGACGTGGGTCGTAAGGAGGAGGGCTGCCCAGATCAGGGGCTGACGGCACTCCAGAAAACTGTGGCGGGACATACGATTGAGGTGCCTGTGTAAACGGACTTTGCTTTGCTTGCTTCGGACGCCGAGGGCGAGTGGCGACAAAGGCAAGAAGCGCAATGATGAACGCAATTGCTGCTGCAACCAAAATGGCGTTTGATTCCAATGTGGACATGAGTGTTGGCTCATTTTCAACCGCTTTCTCCTCAACAACGGGTTCTGGTGGAGGTGGGTTCCAAACTTGATAGGTGATGGCCCAAGTAACACTGAGTTGCTTTCGATCGTCGCTGAGGGTCGCGGTAATGAATTCAGGGCCGACCGTCCCATTGGTGTCGCACAGGTACTGTGCGAATTCTGAGGAAGGAGATGAACAGTTGACGGCTTGTTCTTGGAAATTAGAACCCGTACCAATCAGCGTGTCGTTTCGATACCACATGATTGAAACATTGAGTTTCTCCATCGTGGACATGTCAAGCGCCACAGACAAACCAACCTCAAGAGAATCATTGGTGGCGTTCAAATTGAGATTACGGTTTTGTGGAATGGCCGAAATGTACGCTGACCGGTCAATGTTTTGATCGATTTCGCCATCGCAATCATCATCAACACCATTCCAACGTTCCGTTGCGCTTGGCGAGATTAAGCTGTCATTGTCATTGCAATCATTGAACCACCGGTATCCATCGCCATCACCATCGAGGTCGGGAACAAGAGGATTGGTATTGGTTGAGAACAATTCAACGCCATCGAGTAATCCATCGCCATCGGTGTCAGAATCGAATGGATTTGTCCCATGGGTGAGGTATTCTTCCATGTCCAGTAGCCCATCCAGGTCTGCGTCTGTGCCAATAAAATCTTCATCGATTTCCTCGTTGCAGTTGTTGTCAAGCCCATCCAAAACTTCCGCAATAGAGGGGTTCAGGGAAGCATTGGTGTCATCGCAATCCTCGAACCAGTAGAATCCGTCCATGTCTGAATCATTGTCTTTGACCAAAGGGTTCGTCAGGTAGGTGAACACTTCTTCGCCATCATCAAGGCCATCAAGATCCGAGTCACTGTTCTGCCAATCTGTGCCGTAGCCATGGTATTCTTCGTAGTCTGAAAGTCCATCGCTGTCTGCGTCGGTGAGGTTGAATCCGTCGTCCATAGTGCCATTGCAATCATCGTCAATACCATTCAAGACCTCGATGGCCAAAGGGGAGATGTCGGCATTGCTGTCATTGCAATCTTGGAACCAATAATACCCATCTGCATCCGCATCAGCATCGAACATCAGCGGATTTGTACCATAAATATTGACTTCATCGCCGTCCGAAAGCAAATCATCATCCGTATCGTTGTCAAGGGGATCCGTTCCATTCACTAGAATCTCAGTGCCGTCTTCCAAACCGTCCCCGTCTGTGTCTTTAGAAAGCGGGTCTGTCCCGTAAATCAGGACTTCAAGCCCATCGTTGATGGAATCGTCATCGGTGTCGATGTCGTTTGGATCTGTGCCGTAAACATCGGTTTCATTGGTGTCCGAAAGATTGTCTCCATCCGAATCGAGGTTCATTTGGGTGCCGTACACGACCAATTCCCACTCGTCAAACGAACCGACGTCGTTATTGCCCTGATCTTCGACGGTCAGAGTCCAATCGCCTCGACTGTCCTCATCCCAATGATGGACGCTCGAAAAACGCCAGTTGCTAAAGTCTGAGTTGTCGTCACTGTGCTTTTCGCTCAGGACACTTTGAGTGCCTTGTGGGCTTGTTAAAATAATCTCCAGATCCCCTCGAAACTCATGAGGGATGTCCACGATCACATCGACATTTTCTACCAAAATTGCATCGGTCACGCTGGTCGTGTCTGAGATGTAATTTGGATCGTTGTCTGGAATGTTTGTGTTCACTGTAAGAGTGCCAGAAGAAAAAGAGATCTCTTCGCCAACAGTGGACCACGTCTCTGCCATTGAAACTGCAGCGCCGGCGTCAATGACGCCGTAACCATATTTGTGACTCACATCTAAGCCAGCACCGTTTACGCCCCATGACGAATCGAGTGCGTCATTTTGTCGAGAGGAATGGACAAGGATGTGTTGTACATCGCGCCACGTCAAGTTCGCATTTGCTTCAAGCATCAAAGCAAGCACCCCCGAGACGAGAGGTGTTGCTGAGGAAGTACCTCCGAAGGTATCGGTGTAGTCATTGCTGGTGTAGCCGCCTGAACCTTCAATGTCTGTGGTTGTGATGCTTTCTCCATCTCCGTTTGAGGGGGATGCAACAAGGATGTTCGCCCCTGGTTCAGCATAATACGACTGTTGCCCTTTGTGGTCCACAGCTGTCACAGCGATGGTGTAGCGAAGATTGGCGTAGCCGTCATAGTTTGAATTATCATCATCATCTAAGCCATTTCCAGCCGCCCATGTGATAAGGTTTCCAAGGCCGTTTCTTCCAAGCAGTGCATCGTTTTCCATTGCAGCCATCATCAACGGCCCCGGACCTGATAGCGTTTTTCCGTTGTCACTTGGCCCCCATGAATTAGAGTAAATGTCGATGTCTTGGCGCTCGTGGCTCAGGGTGTTTCCTTCCCTTACATCGGTGGTGCTGCACGAAATCAATTCAAGGCCAACAAGGCTAGCTTCTGGGGCAGCCCCAGTCACACCCACACCATTGTTCCCGGTCGCTGCGGCAACACCGCCAGCAGCCGTGCCGTGGGCGTTGTTTGAAGTGGGTGTTGGGTCACCATCGTTGTTGCAAAAATCATAATCTAAAGTGGAATCATAGTATGTTGAGATGTCGGGATGATTCCAATCCAAACCGTCATCAACAATGCCAATCACCACGCCAGTTCCTTTGTAGGAATTCCAAATTCCCGTGATGTTCACATCTTCTCCACTTGCGCCTCCGGTTTGTCCGGTGTTGACCAAATGCCATTGGTCGTTGAATTTAGGATCATTTGGCGTCCACCGCGGCTCCATTGATCGTTCGACAAGGGGGTAAGCGGCTTCAATCACGCCCTCTCGTTGCCATTCACTCAGCGTTTCAAGCGCTTCATTGCTGTCGAGTTCCACGACAAAAGCACCTTCGAGATGGCCAGCTGCTGGACCCATGGCCTTGGATGAGAACACAATCCAAGAATGGGCCGTAGCCAATTCTGATTCCTCATAGGAACTGAGATCGCTGTGGAAGGCGATTGAGGCCCGGATGGCCGGTGAATATTCATCGATAATTGGATGATGCTCTGCGTTGAACAATGGGGCGCCCTCCATTGCTGAATTTGAATCAAGCGTGGCGCTCCCTGCAGCCATCGGAACGAACAGCGCTCCAAGCAATATGAGGCACACCACATTTGCACGCACAGAAACACCTCCCTTCCGGTCCGTCATAACGCTACCTCCACGCCGTGTATCGTGCACGACCCTTTCACATCATCACCTGTGAGTGTGAAAGGCGAAGGGCAAGAGCATCAAGCGCCTCTCCATCTTTTTGCAAAGAACGAATGTACCTTGGGATGGTGTGATGTGAAGACTCTAATTCACCCAATGTGCCAACCCACTCAAGGGCGTGTGTGGGACGAGCAAGTGACGCGTCTTTTGTGGAGTGAACCGACCACACTGAACAGCCATCACCGTCTTCNGATGCAACTTGGAGACAGAATNATTGTGGAAGAGGAGATTGAGCGCAATGATGATCGTTGCGATTGGTGTACTCAACGATGCAATCGTTGACCACAAATGGAGCGCCCATCGATTCGAGGGCTTCGATTGACGCAGCATCTTGCGCTCCACGCTGAAACCAGATGAGTGGGAAGGTCTCGTGGCTCAGCCTCATGATCAGATCCCGAACAACCGCTCTTGCTCGCTCTGGTGCCAAGAACAACACGACGATTTCAGGAAGCACCCCGGAATCGAGGGAGGGACGAATCGGAAAGCCAGAGATTGACCCACCAGCATCCCTAGGATGGACAGGAGCGCATGCCCAGCCACGGGAGGACAATTCCGCAACAGCGGTATGGGCAGGACGTTCGGCGTTAAGTCCTGCACCAAAAATGTGGATGACTTGACTCGAAACGATGCGTTCACGCAACGCAGTGGCCGTTAAGGAAGATGTGCCTTCGATTTCCACAATTTCATGCGGTTGTTTTGGCTTATCAAAACTTGTACCATCTCGGAACATGGCATTCGACATCAATTGGTTTGAAGTTGTTGAACCCTTAGCCCACCTCGTGGCCGAAGCATCGCGACCCCCTCACGACCGTGGGCATGTCTTGTGGTCTGCAGAAAATGGACCGACTCGCATGCTTCTTGCAAGTTTCGACCGCTGGGTTGGTGCACTGCTGGCAGACGATGGGATTGACATGCCGTTTATGGGGGGATCAAACGATGTTGAAGCGACCATCATTGCAAGGTCCGATGGGATTGTTGTTGGAACTGCTGCCATCGACCATATGCTCCAAATCTGGGCGCCTTCGCTCAAAATAACATGGTGGGCCAGCGATGGTAAGCGGGTCACAAAAGGGAAGGAAATCGCAACCATTCAGGGTGAGCGAGAAGTGCTGTTAGCCATGGAGCGAAGCATCCTCAATGTCCTCGGTCAACTGTCAGGTATTGCAACTGAAGCTAAACGCTGGTCTGCAATAGCACCTGGCCAAATCGCATGCACGCGAAAGACTGTATGGGGGCTGATGGACAAATGGGCGGTCCATCTCGGAGGGGGCTTGACGCACCGGCTCAACAAATTTGATGCGACCATGATCAAGGAAAACGATCTGGCCTCAATGCTGGATGACATAGACGGTCATGCCAACCGCATCGCACATTACCTGCAAGAGGTTGACCTTGAGACCTGTGGGGCTTTTCTTGAAGTTGAGGTGCGTGAAAACAAAGAAGCAATCATTGCTGCAGCACTCTGGGCTAAACGCCGTGAAGAAGGCGCGAAGAAATTGGTCATTATGCTCGACAACTTTGGTCCGGAAAGATGCAAAGAAGTCGCTCAGGAATTGACTGAAATGAGCCTGCGAGAGCATGTCATTCTCGAGGCAAGCGGTGGAATTCAATTTGAAGACCTTGACCAGTGGCACGAATGCGGTCTTGACGTGCTCTCAACCAGTGCCATCAACAGAGGGACTTCTCCTCTTGACATTTCAATGCTCATGACTGGGGCATGAACGAGGTGAGTTCATGGATGATGTTGCTGCTGACCCAAGCCATCCGCGCTATCAATCGCTTCTGCTCCGTCACCGTCTCGAGCAAGCGGAACAACAAGGCTTGCTTGCTGGCAGTGCAATGATTGCGCACGGCCGGGGTGAGGCTTACGATTACCTTCTTGGAGAGCAGACCATTGCGAGTGCTCATCTCGCCACCTTGTACGCAGTCGACGCTCTAAAGCGCGCAAGTCGCCCCGTGCTAAGCCTAAACGGGAACGCTGTTGCGCTCGCGGGTGAGGCTCTCCTAAAGCTCGCTGAACACCTTGATTGCCCTGTTGAAATCAATATTTTCTATCGAACACCAGAGCGGATGAAAGCATTGTTAGGGCGTCTCGAAGCGATCAAAAGCGAACTGAATCTAGAGGTTGAAATTCTTGGTGCTGAACCGAACGCTCGGATTCCAGGATTGAAAGGCCCAAGAGCAAAGTGCACCCAAGAAGGAATTATTGATGCTGATGTGATCTTGGTGCCTTTGGAAGACGGCGATCGTTGTGAAGCGTTGGTGGCAATGGGAAAAACCGTCATCGTCATCGATCTGAACCCTCTTTCAAGGTCGGCAAAAATGGGAAGCATCACAATTGTCGACGAGTTGACAAGGGTTGCTCAAAACATGCTTGAACTCGTCCAACACGAACAGATCTTTGAACCAGAATCTCCATACAATAACGACGAGAACCTCGCAGAAGCATTGCGCCATATCGTCATGAGATTCAACGCTTAAGCGACAGATACGATTGAAGTTCAATCAGAACTCTTCACTCAGTTTGGCAACCAACCTCGAAGTGATGCTTTCGCCAACAGCGGAGCAAGAAGCATTGCCCCCAAGGTCGTAGGTGAGCCCTTTGCCATCTCGGAGATGATCGGCAACACTCTCATCAATCATACGACCAATTTGAACCAGCTCTTCTTCTCCGTTTCTACGACCAAGCCAATCCATCATCAATTGGATGGAATTGATTGTGGCGATTGGATTGACCTTGTTCATGCCAGCGTATTTTGGAGCAGATCCGTGAACAGGTTCGAAGAATGCATGGTCGTCGCCAATGTTTCCGGAAGCAGCCATACCCATGCCGCCTTGAAGGACAGCCCCCAAATCTGTTGCAATGTCACCAAACATGTTTGATGTCACAACAACATCGTAGGATTCAGGAGAGCGCGTCAACCACTGCATGAAGGCGTCGATGTAGCCGTAGTCCTTCTCAGTACCTGGATACTGTTCTGATACTTTGTCGAAGGTGCGGCGGAACAATTGGCATCCACGGGTTACGTTTGATTTATCGATGCAGGAGACGCGCTTGACGCCATCAATTGGCGCACCATTACGGGTTTCAGCAATCTCAAAACCCATGCGAATCAACCGTTCACTGCCGTGTTCTGATATAGGGCGTGGGTCGTAAGCAATTTCCCCTTCGAGACCTGGGAATTCCATGGAAGGTGGTTCGTATGGATCACGGCCTTGTGCTCGATCGGCGCTTCGGCGAAGCAATGAATGATACAGACCTTCGGTGTTTTCCCTCAGAACGGTCATGTCCACCATGCCAGGTTGCCAAATTTGGGTGAATTGACCGTGCACTTTGTGCGGTACGCCTTCGTAAAGTTTGATTGGGCGAAGGTTGGCGTAGAGGTCCAAGCCACTGCGCATCCCTAGAATGACTGAGCCACCTGCAAGGTCGCCGTTTGGTAGTCGTGCGCCAGGGTGGCCGATTGCTCCAAGGTAAATTGCATCCGCCTCATCACGGCAAAATTCGAACGAACCCTCGGCCCACTCTTCTCCGGTTTGGAGATAGTGTTGGCCACCGCATGGGATGACGGTCTGCTCGAAACCGTGATTGGTGTTCGCCTCAATGGCATTGAGAATACGCTGGGCCTCAAGTGCAACTTCGCGACCTGTGCCGTCTCCGGGAAGAATCCCAATCTGATAATTTCCCATGATTTCCGCCAAGGGCAACCCCTACATGAACGCGACCCCTTTGATAGAATGGATTCACAAGGGCAAACCACGAGACGGCGAAGGAGGAGTTGCGAGGGAAGGTGGTCGTCCATTGGAACGCCATTTCGTCCGATTCACGAACGCAGTGAAACGGTTACAGAATGGAAACGATGGTTCAGTCCATCAAGAAAGGTTTCATAGGCCGTCAAGAAGGAGAGGGAAGAACATGAGCGACAAACGAAACAAGGTGTCAGAAGGTCATGTTCGTTTGGAGTCGTTGCCGCTCGAAGTTCAACGGCTTGCAGAAGCGATGTTGGGCATCGATCCAAATTGGAGCGTAGAGGCTTGGCTTATCGAGCAAGCCAATATGTCGATGGATTTGGTCAAGGTTGATGTTGCCCGTGAGCGGCTGGCTGTTGAGCAACGCCTCCACCGTTTGGAAATGATTGCTCGCCGGCTCGAACCCGACTCCCAACTGAGCGTCGACCCCCTCCAGAGGAACATTTTCGATTGTTTTGATCTCGACATTGACGAGGCAATCAAAGGATTGGGAGCGCGTGCAGCCAAGCCTCACACGCCCACGAAGCAAGAAAATGACATCGACGATGCAAGGCACCCTGCAGCCACATTCCTCGACCTTTTACCCGATGATGAAGGGGACGATCCGTTGCTCGCTGTCGCATGCCAGATGTTGTTGGTGGTCGTGGAAACGCAGATTGCCAGAGGCGATCCTTTCGCAACCCTTGACGTGATGTTCAAGGGTATGAATAAGCATGGCATCACGCCCGAAGAAATAGACGAGGCCATCGATCATCTGCTCACGATCGGTTCGTTAATTGAAGTTGATGACGACTGCTTTGTCCCAACTGCTTAAATGCTCTTTCAACCTTTTAGACGGGCTCCATGGGCCCCCAGCCGACAACTGATTATACCGTGCAGTCCTATGTTATCAGTATGGGAATAGTACGCTCAATCGTATTCGGGATGCTCGCATGGGTGGTCTTGATGGAACTTCGAATGGATTCTGATTTGGCCTTCGGTGGGGCAGTCGTCACCGCTTTTTTGCTTGAATCTGCGCAACATAGGGCGAGGCAGCATCACCTTATGGATCAAAGCAGGGGCTTGAAGCAGCATTTACATCGCTCCGGACTTCACATTGAAGAATTGCAATTTAATTTGACGAAAACAAGCCAAGAGCTCAGTGCAGCGATGGAAGAAATTCACCGCAGGGATGCTGTTGGAAGCCCTGCAGCACGTGAATTACTTTCTCGCCAAGAATTGGCCATGAAGGTCCAATCAGAAGCGATTGAGAATCGAAGCAATCGCAATGAAGCCTTGTTGGACAGCCTGGAACGCTTGCTTGTTATGCAATCGGATCAAACCGCTCGTATCCAGCAAACGCTTGCGGACGTTTTACGGAAATTGGCGATGGAGCCCCGCCAGCACCTTATGCTCCACGACAGTGTTTTGGTTCAAGATACCCCGCTGCCCCAATCCACAACTCAAACAATGGGACAAAGGGCGACTGAACAATTCAATGCCTCGGTATTGGCTGATTTATTTGATTGAATCCGGCATGTTGACCAATGAATACATCCTGGGGGCACCATGGCGACAAAGAAGGAAGGTGCTCAGCGGTTGATTGACAGCCTTGATTCCCAGGCAAAAATCAAGCCGAGACTCGTCTTTGCTGCTGTCCAAGGCGTGCTGGTTGCGATGGCAATCGCCTGGTTCACTCAATGGCAATTTGGAGTTGCTGCAGCCCTCGTCTTTCTTCTTTTGATTCAATTTGCCTTTGAGCGTCTTTCAAACAGTATCCTCGCCAGCAAACTCACCGCGTTGAAGGTGTTGGGCTGGGATGAAAACGAAGATTCGGATGAAATCTTACGTCAAAAGGCAGAAAAAATACTCAAATGAGGCATAACGATGCAAAATGAGGCAGCTCAATATCTCGATTTTATCGATGAAGATGAACTGCGACGCCGTCAAGCACAGAGGATTTCATTTGGATTGCTCATTGGACTTGTGTTGATTGGAGGCTGGTGCATCAAAAACGGGTACAACCCCGGCGTGGTGCTGATCTGCACTGTGGGTCTCTTCACCGTGCTCCTTCTTGTGAATACGGCAAACCATCGCAAAGCATTACAGCGTGAAGAATCGCTGCTGAGACTTCTTGAAGTCAATCTTGATTTGTTTGAAGGTCATTCGTNCAGNGAACGATTGATTCNTGCCGCGCAAACCGACACCTTTGATGAACTCCAAGTTCGAAAAAACAAGGGTGCTGTGCGGGGTCAAGATGACAAAGGATTCACTGGTGGTCAAAAAGCTCAGCCACTTGACACCAACGCAAATCGTCGGGATGCGAGTCATTCCGATGGCGAATATGAAGGCTTAGAAGGGGAATTGCGACGCTCGGAACATCTCGTGAATGAAGCGAACACTCGGTATGAAAAGAAGGCGAATGAACAGTGGCAAGCTTCCGAGTCATCGGATGCTGATCTAATTGAGGCTGGTGTCGAACGTTTGGGGGATTTAGTTCGAACCGATTGGTTTGAGAAAAATGCAATGGATGGCGCAGTTGACGAACTGATGGGACAAGGCCAAAAGGAATGACCAATTCCCCACGAGCATGAAGGTGAAGGCAATACTGCTGGCGGGTGGCCACGGTAGTCGACTTTTTCCATTCACGAACTACATTCAAAAAACGCTCTTGCCTTTACACGAACGTCCAGTCATCGATTATGCCCTTGGCACCATTCGCAGAGCGGGCATTAAGGACATCACCATTGTCTCAAATCAATTCATTGGCCAAATCGCAAAGCATGTAGGGGCTGGCTTGCCCGATGAAAAAATTCACTATGTCCTTGAAGAAGAACCAACAGGGGTTGCCGACGCACTCAACTTAGCCCGGGTGTACAACGAAGATTGTCGATTGTTAGTTTACTTTTCAGACAACATCACAACGGTCGAGTTACAAGAAGAAATTGCTCGTTTTGGTCGTGTTCAAGAAAAGCCTGGTTGCGTGTTATTGGTGCGTAATGAAAAAAATCCAGAGGCTTTTGGTGTGGCTGTTCTCGATGATTCAGGACAGGTGGTCGATGTTGTGGAAAAGCCTGAGAACCCCCCTTCGAGTTTAGCGATTGGAGGCATTTACATGTTTGACGAGGATTTTTGGCCTCTGGTCGATGCCGGAGTGGAGAAGAACGGTGCTTCTTTTTCGATCACCGACGTCACCCAGGCGTATGTCAAGAAAGGGGCCGCTAAATTGATCACGGTGGGTGAAGAGACATGGGTCGATTGTGGGACTCCAGATTCATTGCTCCAAGCTGGGATGATGGCGAAGGAAGGGAAATTGAATCCACACCCTTTCAGAACCTAATCACGGCAACAACAAAGGTAAGCAACCTATCGCTTCTACCAATGAAGGTCGGGATTATTGGGGCTGGTATGGTTGGAGGAGCCATTGAAGAATGCTTTTCTGATGCGCATGAATTGTATGTTCATGATCCTGTAAGAGGCACCAATCTGAGCGATGTGACCGACCATGTGGATTTCGCTTACATTGCAGTGCCAACCCCCTCCCACCCGGAAACCGGAGCTTGTGACACTCGAATTGTCGAAGGTATCCTTGATGAACTTCCAGACGGGTTCACGGCTGTGATCAAATCGACAGTCGTTCCTGGAACGACCGAGCAGTACCACCTCAGCTATCCTCATCTCAAAATCGCTTATTCTCCAGAATTCCTTGTTGAGCGCCGGCGGATAGAAGACTTCGCGAATCAAGATTTGTTGGTGTGCGGAACACATCATTCGGATGTGGCGGAAAGGGTGTTTGAACAACACCGGCAGGCAGGTGTTCTGCGAACAGAAAATCTGTTCCATGTGACGCCAACACAAGCAGAACTCGTCAAGTACACAAAAAATACATTTTATGCCATCAAGGTTATTTTCGCAAATCAAATGTACGACATCTGTCAAGCATTGGACCAAGATTGGTACACTATTCGTGACATGATCACGGCTCAACAAGCGCAGCCAATTGGCTCGTCCCACCTCGATCCAATTTTTGGCCTCTACCGCGGCTTTGGAGGAAAGTGCTTACCGAAAGATTCCCTTGCCCTTGGCGTTCTTGCCGACGCTCATGGCGTCAAATACAACCTGATGGATGCCATCCAAGAAGACAACGCTCTCCTGCGTGGTATCCTGACAGGAAAGCCCAGTGACGTGGTCACCAACGATGACTGATGGTGGAATCAATGTCGAACCACACCATGTCTGAAGTGTTGCCGCGCGGCACGCTTCAGCGGTTTGGTATCGCTGGAGGATTCAACACGTTTTTGTTTTGGATTATTTGGGAAGCGCTGCGCATCTCTCCAGTATACACCGGAACAAATGAGACACTGCTCTGGTCAATTTCTTGGGTTGGATCGAGCATCATAGCCCACTTTGTTCACAGAATATTCACTTTTGATGGCCGAAGGGATGTGAGCAAAACGGTGTTGGGTGCAATCTCGGTGTACGCCGTTGGGATGATGGGTTCTACGCTCACCTATGACAGCATGTTGGATTTGTTTGCAGATGTCCCAATCCGGTTGTTATTCTTGATCAACATCGCAGTGTGGGGGTTGTTCACGTGGGCCACCATGCGTTGGTTGGTGTTTGGATACACTCGAATCGAAGAAGAATAATCACACAGCGTGAGTTTCCATCAGGGAGAGCGGAATGATCTCAAGCGCAGCCTCGTGAGTAGATTCGAGGTCAAGAGGGCAAGCGGAGCCGTCGTTCACTGCTGCCAACCACGTTCTGGCGCAAACGCACCATGAATCGCCTGGTTTCAAACCTGGAAAACCATGTTGGGGTGCAGGGGTAATCAGATCGTTGCCTTGACGAAGCGCGAACTCAAGAAAGGCTTCGGTCACAACACAGCACACCGTATGGCTGCCGAAATCTCGGTCATCTGTGTTGCACTTTCCGTCCCTGTACCAGCCAGTCATGGGGTCGCACGAGCAATCGTCAAGCGGTTGGCCTAGCACGTTACGGCTCGGGAACATGGATGGTACGGCGCTGCCGATGCACATGAAGGCTTGTCCGATTTCCTACCAAGGAGGAAAAAACCACCAAAGGGCAGGCTTTGACGGCGTTGGGTTCTAAGGTGTGGTCAACCACCGAGGTGATATGCTCCCCGACACGGTTCACAAACTCCCCCGAGAAGAACGCTATGCATACGCACGTTTGCTCGCCTTCATGGCCCGAGTTGACAATGAACTCACCGTTGATGAAATGGCGATGTTTGAACAACGATTGGGGACTGCTTTGTTGTCACCTAAACAAAGGGAAATGATTCGAAGTGCACTCAAGACTCCACCTTCACTCGAGTCTTGCCTCGAAGGCTTGGGCCCCGAGGCTGGTCGATTGGCCCTGCGGGATGCAACCTTGATGGCGGCAGCAGATGGTACGGTCGATGATGATGAGCGTGAAGTGCTCCAAGCGATTGCTGAACATCTTGGTTTAGCAGATAATGCTGTTGAAGCACTCCTCAATTGGACCGTAAAGGGTGCAATGTGGATGCAAGAAGGATACGACCTTCTCAATACGCTGTCGGAGTGAAGACCTGTGTATGTCGACCTGACGGTTGATTTCACCCCTGATGAGGCAAAGGGCTACGCCCAGATTATGATCATTGTAGCGTCTGCTGATGGGGCTTTAGTGAAGGAAGAACTTGCCATGATTGAGGGATTAATGGGTCGTTCAATGATGCATCCTGAAATGCGAGTGGACATCCGAGCAATGCTCGAAAAACCACCTAAATTGCAGATGGTGATGGACCAACTTACTCCGGTTGTCTTGAAAATCGCCCTTCGAGACGCAATCTTGGTGGCCGCCGTTGATGGCGAATACGATTCGGCTGAAATCAAGACCCTCAAACTCATTGCAAAAGCAGCCGGTGTCAAAAAGAAGGAACTGTCGGAACTCTTTGAGTGGGTAAAGGCTGGATGGGAATGGCATAAGTTAAGTTTCGAACATCTAAAATTAGTCTGAATTTGGGATTTTTCCCAGCCGTATCGAACCCTTCCCCGAAGGGTCACATTCAAACCAATCGGACCGTCCGGTTAGGTTGGGTGGGGTTATGCAAAGCGGAGTCAGCGGTTGGTATGCTCGTTTAGATCGATGCCTTGAAAATCGGCCTGAACAGATTGAAATCTGGCTCCAAGCTTGGGAGCAATCCCTTCGTGTGCATCAGCCAATCGCGGCCTTATTGCCAGAGAATTGGCCAACGCTTCCGGCCAATTTGTTAACCGATCCCGGCCATGTGTTGGATCATCTTCTCGCTCGCCACGATGCCGAAACCGACGGGCGCTCCCCGCGTGGTGCGCATCCAACGCCACCGAGGTTGGCAGATGCTGTTATTGCCTCCGAGCTCCTTGAGAGTCTCACTCGGCCGAAGACTCCTGTGAAATCTTCGACCATGCACTTGAGCAACCTTCCACCCGGCTTCCGCCAACACATCGAGAAATTGAATCTTCCACAGCACAACCAAGAGACGGAAATCGATGATGAAATTGAACTCAAGCGAGTCGAGGAGGGGCGCCGAACACTCAGCGGGATTGCTCTTCCGATTGCAGATACATCATGTGGAGGGGGGATCTTCCACGCACGATTGATTCGACGTCATTCAGAGCATCATGAAGACAGCACTGAAGAGCGGCGCATCAAGGACACCCGTCTGCTTCTCTCTTCCTTCCAACTCTTAGATGTAGATGCGTTGGTTGTTGCTTCAACACGACGGCGATTGCTGTTGGAATGCATCCGCTTTGGTTTGGTCAGTTTGAAAACTCCAAAACCTGGTTGCCTATCCCGAGAAGAAGCTGAAACCTTGCTCGAACAAGCGGTTCAGCAGGGTGATACGCTTCAGGGCAAATGGCCATGGTCAGTTGACCCTCAACTCGTCGTGACCAACCCCCCTTGGCTTCGAATCAAGGACCGATTCCGCGGAATGGAAGACGGGAGTAAAATGCGAAGAGAACTCGGGGAGCACTTGCGCGCACTCACCGACAACGGGAAACCTCGATTCTCCACCATGCGAGGAAACGTCAACCTCTACCGGCTCTTTATTGAACGAAGTTTGCAAATTCTGGAAAAGGGTGGCAGACTTCGACTGATTGCACCCGATAGCATTCTCCGTGAACAGTCATCACACCCTCTGCGAACATTGCTCGTCGAAGAACACGGTTGGTCAGATATTTGGGCCATTGAAGAAGCAAACCATTTGTTCCCCGGTATGACTCAAGGCGTCGCAGTGCTCGGAATAACAGCAAAAACACCCGTCGATCAACTGCTCATGCACGGGCCCATCAGCCGTGCAGACTTGCGAAGGGACCAGCATGGACTTTCAAATCGCGTGCCTTCGTTTGAAATGGCACCAGACCGATGGGTCAAATGGGCCAAAGACACCTGGGCCATTCCACGTCTACCAAGAGACAGAGTTGAACGAAAGCAAACCTTAGCAGTGCTTGACAAATTAGCCCTCCTACCGCGTTTAGGCGATGAACATCACGCCCTTGCAACCAATGGCCACACCGTTCGAGTGCGCGTTGGTGAAATCGACCAAACTGCACATTCGAAGAGCATCGAAACTTGGGTCAAGGGCCGAGGATCGCGACCGTTCATTCGTGGCGTGCATTTCTCTGAAGACGAAGACGGTGGAGTGTTTGTCCGACATCCTGCGTTCAGAACAGATATTCCATCCCGGGCCAATGAACGTCAGCTCGCTATGTGGTGCGGCGGATCTGAACCAAAGTTTGGACCTCGCCTAGCCTGTCAAGCAATTGTCAACGCCCATCAAGAACGACGCTTGCGTTGGGCCGTCATTCCTGCAGGTTGCGTTCTTGGCAACAGTGTCAATCATATCGAGCTGCATGAAGACATCCAAGAGCGACTCGTTTCGCTTCATGGGACGCTGGACAAGGCCCTCCAATGGATGTGCACGCTTCTCAACGATGAAGATCTAGACGAGTGGGCACGCGCCTGGTCGGCAAACAACAACGTCAACAATTATGAATTGGAAATGTTACCTCTCGATGTCGTCAGCGAAATTCCGGAATTAGTGCCACTTCTTCGATAATCCGTCAATTTTTGGCGACATTTCTCCAGTTATCTAAGCGCACGATGCGGGGAACTTGAGGAAAATGGTTTATCTATGATAAGCCGGTGGATGAACCGTTAGGCTTTGGTCTAGGTGAGATTGTGGGCATTCATCCAAAGATTGGTATCACCGGACTGCCGCGCAGCGGAAAATCCGCGGTGATGGAAAAGGTTCTGGAAATGCTCGTCGATGAGCGCAAGCGAGAAATCCAATTGCGAGGGAGTTTGAACGATGCTCCAATTATCGGTGGAATGCAAACTGTACCAATCCTAGAAGGAAGCGAACGCCTTGGCTACAAAGTCGTTGATATTGTGACAAAGGAAGAAGCAATTATGGCGCACAAAAGCATCGATTCTCGATTACGTGTTCTCGGGTATGGCATTGACATTGAAGCCCTCGAGAGCGTCGCTATTCCTGCGATTGAATACGCCCGCGATGAATGTGAAGTGCTCGTCATTGATGAGATCGGTAAATTCGCAGTCGAAAGTGAGGCCTTCGTCAACGTGGTGCGAAGCGCCTTGGAAGTGGACAAACCAACCCTCCTCACACTTCACAAGAAAAGCCGCCATCCACTCTTGCAAGACATTCGTCGCAGGGACGATGGGCGAATTCTGGAAGTGACGCCAGTGAACCGGGCACTGCTCCCTTACAAAATCCACAAGTTGATGCGTGAAACCTACTGATGCTTCCTGCATCTTCTGTCCTTTTACGCCGCTGGTTTCATCCGTGTTTGCTCTCAGCGCACACCATGGCCAATCCATCAGACGCCGCAGCCAAGTTGCTGTTTGGCACCGGAGTAGGCATGTTGCTGGTCGCTGGATTCGGCTTCATTGAAGGGCGAGCCAACATCGACGAGCCAAGTTTGGGTTGGCTCTTCATCCTCATCGGATTGATTGCTTTGGTGCTTGGTAAAGGCCTCAATGATGGCAATGGGCCGCTTGCAAGTGCCTTTCCGGATGAATCAGCCGAACAACTCGCATCTAGGGTTCGTGACGATGTCAATGAATCGATCAAAGAAGCAAGCGTTGGCTCTGCATGGGCTGAGCTTGAAGCAAATGTGCTTGAGCAAGAATTGTCAGAGCAAGAATGATTGGTTCTGCTACCAATCGTATTTCCAACCGCTCAAGGCGGTGCCTTCATCTAAGGCCTACCCCTCGTTTGCATCGGGTCGAAGGCAATGAGTCAAATTCCTGAAGAACTGTATTACACCAAAGAACACGAATGGATGCGAGTTGAAGGCGATGAAATTGTCATTGGGATCACCGATCACGCACAAGACGCCCTGACTGATATTGTGTACATTGAATTGCCTGGTGAAGGCGACGTAATGGAAGATATGGGCGAATTTGCTATCGTGGAATCCGTCAAGTCCGCATCGCCGATCTTTGCACCTCTAGCCGGTACCGTAACTGCGGTGAATGAGGCGCTCGAAGACACTCCGGAACTCATGAACACCGACCCATACGGAGAAGGCTGGATTATTCGTATGAAACTAGATGCTCCTGATTCCATCACTTCCTTGATGAGTGCGGCTGATTATCGAGCTGAACTTGGCGAGTGAAGACCTTGACGTCCGGGCCTTGGACCATTTACGTCGATGGTTCATGCCTTGGCAACCAAAATGTCGACGCTGACACACCCGCTGCTTGGGCTGTCGTGGTGATCACTGGAGACACTGGCCTTGGAAGAGGCAGTGGAACGCTCGTCGAGGAATTTGCAGGCCACGTCATCACCCATCCAAATGCCCCCAATTTTATTGGCGCCGAGGTTGGTTCAAACAACACCGCTGAACTTACTGCGATTGCAGAAGCCCTTCGCTGGTTGTTGACCGAAGGCGGGGGCGATGAAGCGATCATTCGCGCTGACTCACAATACGCTGGAAACCTTGCATCAGGTGCATGGAAAGCAAAGGCCAACAGAGCACTTGTAGCGCATGTCCAAGAATTGTGGAGTGCCGTTGGTGCCCTTCGGCCGCTCTCTTGGGAACATGTTCGTGCCCACCGTGGTCACAGATGGAACGAACGAGCAGATCACCTTGCATTGAGGAAAGCACAGCATGAGCCGCCGACACCACTCTCGTTCTGGAAACCTGGTCAACGATGATTATTCACTGAGACGTTGCTCCAGCCAAGACCTGAAATTTGGGCCGAAATCACTTCTACGAAGGGCGTGATCAACTTGGGCCTTGAGCCACGGGAGTGGCTTTCCGGAGTCATACCATTGGTAGCCTTGCAATTCAACACCATGCATGCCACCATTGTCCATCCAGTGCTTTTGTAGAGCGATGGATTGTAATTCTCCGTGAGTTTCAACATCATAATGATTGAGCAATGTGTTTGCATCGCCCGTGAACACATAACGACCGCAGAGAACGAGATCCGATGGTGCGTCTTCTACGCTTGGTTTTTCCACAATTTCAACAATCCTCGTTCCATCAAGCCGCACAACCCCATAATTGCACAGTTCCTCTTGAGCGACGGATAACAAAGCAGCACAAGGCCGTCCATGGCTCTCATAAGCTGCAACGAGCGCTGCGCTTGCTTGAGAAGGGACAAAGGAGTCAAGCGTCGAATGGGTGTCAATCAGTAAATTGTCCCCAAGCAACACGAGAAATGGACCGTTGATGGCGTGCAATGCGCTTTGAATCGCGTTGCCAAGACCGAGTGGAACTTTTTGAACGTGAATGTGCACTTCGACATCTGAAAACGGAGCAAGCAAAATCGGATCAAGGTCGACTCTTTTCTCTTGAAGCCAGCGATGATCGCCAAGCAAATTGGCGAGATCTTTTCGCGGTGATGTGACGATGTGCAAGCGTTTCGCTCCCGCTGCTTGCGCTTCACGCGCAAGGTGAACGAGTGCTGGAACATCAATCAGAGGCAGTGCTTCCTTTGACACGGAGGCACTGGTTGGAAGCATTCTGGTGCCAAGTCCACCCGCCACCAAGAGTGCGTCTTCAATTGCCCCCATGTCTCCCCGCTGGATGGCACAGGCTTTCAAGCGTGGCCCTTCTACGCCCCTCTATGGAGCGAACCCTTGAGTGGCGATGGTTGGCCGTGATTGGCCTTCTTGGTATCGCTCAAGGCTTCGTTGACCTTGCTCCTGAAGGGCCATGGGATTCACGTTCCTTCACGCGAGGGGTCATTGGTTTGGTTGGCATAACATGCCTTTACCTCGCTTGGTTCCGTTTCACCTTCAACATCAATGGAGTTGCACCAACCGTCGACCGCTGGAGTCGACCCGAGTCGACATGGGTCACCGTTGTGGTGTTTGGTGCCTGCATGCTCGCTGTTCCAACCATACTGCAATGGTTGAACATTGATGGTAACATACCAGAACCGACTGGATTGTTCTTCACATTGGTTGGTGGATTAGCACTCCTTAACGGCGTGTACGTCGGACTGATTGTTCGAGGCCCATTGGCGATTAAAGAAGAAGAATGAATGCTCAATCCAGGAAACCGAGCTCCTGGTCGATTTCGTTGTTTCCATCGATGTCTTCGTCAAGAATGTTGTCCGAAACGGGTGGCCGCTCTGGCAAGGTTGGTTGCTCGCCTTCGCCACGAAGGAAGGCTTGCCATGCTTCACCTCGTTCAGGTCGTCGAAGTGAAAGTTGAGTCCAGAGTGGTTCAAGATCGCATTCTTGTGCCATGAAATCCTTCAACCGTGCGGCGAAGTGATCTGGTGCAACCTCTTCCATTCGCATCAACAATTCTCGCATGCGGGTTCGAACAACTTCGTCTCCATCAACCCAAAGCATGGGCAGAAGCCTGCGTTGGTCATCCGGGTATTGTTCGAGGTAATCGCGAAGGAACGGAACGAGGTTTCGGCGCACGACGGGGAGAGGATGATTGGATAATTCGGCCATTGTATCGGCCCACTTTTCGACATCCAAGAATCGTAAATCGCCGACGGTGGCACTTGCAGCAGCAAGAACCCCTTCGTCTTCATCCTCAAGCATGGCTTCGAGGAAAGGCACCGCGTCCCATGTCAAACGGCGAAACAAACGGGTCAGTACATCAGCCATTCCACGGCGGATGAGAACTTCGGTTCGAGTATGAAGTCGCTGTGCAAGGGCGAGGCCTCCTTCGCGGTCGTATTCAATGGCTTTCGCTAGGCACAAACACACCCTGGACGCCACCTCCTCTTCTGGGTCAAGTGCTCGTCGCATGAGAATTTGATCGATGTGAAGTGGACCCACTAAGTTTGGACGTTGCAAAAGCAAGCGGGACCATTCCATCAACAGCAGTCGGCGTTCAAGCGGTCCATTTTCTAGACGAGTCAAAAGCCAAACAGCAGCCTCGACGCCTGCATCATGGGCCACTACGCCACCTTGGCGGGGGAGTACGGCATGAGGATTCCATTCCATTTGATGCGGCCCTGCATCGGGCTGAGTGTGCCATGTTCCGGGGCGTTCTGCAAGAGCAATGGATTCCACAAGGTGGTAGCCTTGGTGCACTGATTGGCCCCGCGCTTCAACGGCAAGCCCGTCTACCAGTGCGACGGCAAGCCACCAACGGTCGACGTTTGGTGCTTGTTGGTCGAATGCTTGCGAAAGCCAATCGGTTGCAATGGCAAACAGAAGGCGTTCTGCAACTTGTGGAACGCGCTTTTTCAGCCAGCGCTCGTGCACTTCGTACGGGTCATCACTCAAATTCATCCGATGGGGTACAATCAAATCCACGACCGTGTTGAGGTTGCGTTCAAACATGCCACGATCCACTTGTAACAGACCTACGCCTTGATCAATGATGGTTTGTGGAGATTTCGGCGCAACAGCCGGGAAATCAGGATCTGAGATCGGCGGGGAAGGGAGAGGCCATGATTGAGTGCCGCGTTCAAGCGCAGCAATGAGGCCCTGCTCAACAGCATCATAGGCTGCTTCAGACAAACGGTTGCGCGGTTTACTCATGCCCGACCCTCATGTTCAGAGCAACAAATTTCAACATCAAATATCGAGTTCGATGTTCAAATTTTGAATCAATTCCTTGTATCGGTTTCGAATCGTAACTTCCGTCACGCCGGCCACTTCTGCGACTTCGCGTTGGGTTCGGCGCTTGCCACACAAAACAGAGGCGATGTAGATGATTGAAGCAGCGATACCGGTTGGGCCCCGTCCACTGGTCAATTCTTTTTCTTGGGCCGCCTTGATCAATTCGTAGGCTTTGGCTTCGACTTCAGCATCCAATCCAAGTCCAGAACAGAATCTGGAAATGTAGTCTTCTGGGCCGGTTGGCATGATCTTCATTTTGAGTTCTCGGACCATGAATCGGTATGTTCGGCCAATTTCCTTGCGTCCAGTCCTCGAAGCTTGTCCAATTTCGTCAAGGGTTCGAGGCACACCACATTGGCGGCATGCTGCATAGAGTGAAGCGGCGGCGACACCTTCAATCGAACGTCCACGAATCAAACGCTTGTCGACCGCTTTCTTGTAGTTCACAGCAGCTGCTTCACGCACAGATTTTGGCAATTCCAAACGGCTGGCCATTCGATCGAGTTCTGCAAGTGCCATGGCCAAGTTTCGCTCGGTTGCGTTGCTAACACGGCTTCGCTTTTGCCATTTCCTCATTCGGTAGAATTGTGATCGGTAGCGAGAATTAATGGTTTTTCCAGAGTAGTCTTTGTTTTGCCAATCGATGTCTGTCGACAATCCTTTGTCGTGAAGCATGACGGTCATTGGAGCACCAGTACGGGCCCGTTGGTCGCCTTGTTCCGGAGAAAAGACACG
>QQSI01000037.1 GCA_003602645.1 Candidatus Poseidoniales archaeon
CCTGCGGTTTCGACTGTGATCTTGGTGACTTCACCTGTGGCGTTGATGGCGGCTTTGATGACTCGACTTGAGCCAACAGCCAGTTCAACAACAGTTGCTTCACCTGCATTGACCATCTCTTTCACTGCTGATGAAAATTCATCAATAAGCGAAGTGAGGCCTTTTGAGACCTTGTCAACCGATTTCTTGCCGGACATGTTTTTGGGATAGAGCAGGGGTACTTAACCCGACGAGGTAAATTATACCGGTATAAATTACCCGCAATTAATCGTCACTCGGCAGGTAAAAGAACGTATCAGGATAGTAGCCCATTCGAACGCCTAAATCGATCCAACGTCCTATGTCTGAACGCAAGGTCTTGCCATTTTCTGTGATGTCGTAAATCAGCACAGGATGGCCTCCTCGACCTTTCCCTGCCCGTTCTGTGATGTTGACATGCCCTGCTTCATGCAAGCGTTGTAAGTGCAAGCGCAGTTCTTTTCGATCAACGCTCACGGCTCGCTCAATTCGCATCAAGCGTCGAGCATCGCTCTCCCGCTCCCTCATTCTTGAAAGATAGAGCAACACACGATAGATGGTCACTGGAAGGTCCCTTCGGCGTTTCTCCATACATAGCGGGTGTTTTAACCCCATAAATAAATTCACATCAATGCGCGTTAGAAAGGACCGCTTCCGAAGTCCTCATGAGCATTCACCGGTTGGGGTGAGCCATGCCCTTCACACACAACATGGCCGATTGGCTTGGATTTAACGTCGACAAAGAATGGTTAGAAGAAAACATTCGATGGAAGGATTTTGGCACAGGTGTCCGTTTGGGCCGTTTGTACCGCGAAGATGCGTGTTCCCTTGTCCTGTATGAAGCCGATTCGGAAGTGACTGTGGATGCGTTCATGCCTCACAGCCATCCTGGTGGAGAAGCCTACATCGTTCTTGAAGGCGAAGTGTGGGATGAAGATGGCACCTACCCCGCCGGCTCCCTTGTCTGGATGAACCGGGAGACGACACACACGCCAAAGACGCGAGGTAAAACGCTGATCTTGGTGCTATGGCCAGAAGGCGTCAAGAGCGCTTGAATGCCAACCCTACTCATCGCTGGAATCGGAAACCTGTTCGGCCCTTCGAGCTAATTCCTGTTCGAACTCTTGCCATAATTCCGCCTCAATCTGACGGCGTAGGACTGGTTCGAGGTCTTGCTGAACCTGTTCTGCAATCTGTCCATAGAGTTCAGTTTGGACCCTTACGGCCGTTTCTACTTCTGCTGCCTGAACATAGTGCTGAAGTTCGGCGAGTGAATACTGCTGTGTGTTGTTCTCTGATTGGTGACGCAACACCTCGGCGTTGACAATCCGTTCAATTTCCTTCATCAGACGAGCAACAATGCTCAGTTCCCAGACATCCCTCGGGTGAGGCGTGTCCATGTTGGTTGCGGTGTTGTGCAAGGTTTGGACGATTCGAGCACGGACTGGATTGCCCACTTCGAAATCCCGAGCTCCAGAGACAAAACCAACCAGGGCTTGGAGCCATTCGTTTTCATCCATGTTGCTGCCGCAGCCTGGGCAATCAATTCCATGTTCGCTTGGGGTGAATGCGGGAGGTTCTTCGGCAACCAATTCCGTCTTTCGTTTGCGCCGTTTTGGCTGTGGAGATTGTTCGAGATCAAACGACATTGTCGAGCCAAAAGTGGTATTTTTTGGGACTGGATTGTTGCTCATCTTGGTGAAATTTTTCAGTTCTGGTGCATAAAAAGATATTCCCGTCAATCGTGCTTGTTTACCCTTTTTCTACGATATTAGGCGAAATTCGTAGATTTTTATTCAACTGATGGTGCATCAAGGTCGTATTCACCAGAGATCAACATGCCTTCGAAAAGGAATGGACCCGCCGGGACGACGGCGGCAATGAATCCGTGAATCAAGGCGGTGATGGTCCAATGCCTGCCAACACCAATGAACAGAAGACCGACATAGACGGTAAAGAGGCCCCCGTGGACGGCGCCGAACAACGACACCATCTCTGGTTCACCTGCAAAATACTTCATTGGCATAGCGTAGAACATCAAGATGAGAAATGAAAATCCTTCAAGGTAGCCGACAAACGCAAGCAATGGCTTCATGCCTTGACCTCGACCATGGGTCTACTTGAACCGCACGACGGGCACAATTGGTCATCGCTGCCCTTGTAGTCATGCTTACAAGCAGGACAGACAGAAGCCAGTTCCATCTTGCCCATGGCTTCGATTGCTTCCCCTTGAAGCGACAAATAGCCGCTGTCTGCGTTGCCGACGGTGTAGCGTCCAGCACCGCCAATGCGCACCAACAAATCAGGTGGCAAGGTGACCGTTCCAGTTTCGTCGATGATCAGTTCTCTGTCTTTGCTGAGGTTCTCAACATCAACATCGTCGCCGTGCTCGGCAACGAACCGTCCATCCCGGAGTTCGAGCGAACGGTTGGCAAAAGAAGCAACTTCCTTTGAGTGCGTGACAATGAGGAACGATACCCTATCGTTTTCGTGTAAATCCTTGAACAGCGCAAGCACTTCTCTGCTGGTTACTGGATCAAGCGCACCGGTCGGCTCATCTGCAAGGATAAGCCGCGGGTTTGTGATGAGGGCCCGGGCGATGGCAACGCGCTGTTGTTCTCCACCGCTGAGCATCATGGGAAGAGCGTTTTTTCGATGCCCCATCCCAAGCCTGTCAAGCATAGCATCGGCCAAAGCGAGTGCTTTCTTCGAAGACACTCCTTGGTGACGCAATGGTTGAGCCACATTGTCGCGTGCGTTCATCTGAGGCAATAGGTTGCCTTCCTGGAAAATGAAGGAGACTGTCTTTTGCCGCAATTCAACCAGCTCCTGGCCTGTCAAGCGAGTCATGTTGTTGCCAGCAAGCGAGACCGAGCCTGCGCTGGCTTTCATCAAACCACCAAGGCACTTCATCAACGTCGATTTGCCTGAACCTGAAGGCCCAACAACAGCGATTGCCTCGCCTTCCTTCATGTCAAGATGAAGGCCACGGAGAGCAACCACGTTTCCATCTTCTGCCTTCGATTCATAGACATGGTAGAGTCCATCCGTTTTCAAAATACTTTCTTTCATCCTTCACTCCCCCTTGAGCACGCTGGCTAGATCGGACTTCAAGGCCCTACGTGTGGTGACCAGAAGGGCAACAACGACGGCAGAGAACACCGACAATGAGACCAGCAACAGCTGCGTCCACGGATAGATCAGCGTTCGCTGTATTGTGGTGGTTGAGCCTCCAAAGATTTGGAAGATGAACCCAAAGATATCAAAGAAGCCATTGAAAGAAAGGGCGACACCTATGCCAAGAACGATGCCAAGCGCCATGGAAACCACGACGATAGAGAGGATTTCAAACAACACCAATCGAATGATTTGGTTTGGAGATGCCCCGATGGCTTGGAGGACGGCCAATTCCTTTTGCCGTTGACTGAGCACAAGCGAAAGGAACACGAAACTCGATGCGATTGCTGCAATGCTTGCAACAACGAATTGCAGCGAGAGCAATCCTGGTGTACCGAAGATGAGACCTCCGTTGCGTTCGACGCTCTTGTGCGTGCTGGACCAGTCAAGGACACTTGAGACTCTAAAGTCCGCTGACAGGGTTGACGCAAGTGCCTCGAGTGCCTCATCAGAAACACCATTCACTTCAACAATCCAAGTGGTCGAGGTGTAATTTGACACAGCATCTGTCCCAACAAGGGCTTGCCACGAGGATTCACCGATGATCAATGAGGAACTCATGGTCGCTGCCGGGACGCCGGGAATGTATTCGTGGACGCCCATGTAATCCATCGGAGTTGTGAATGGCGTGATGACAATCTGCACGTTGGTGTCGGCAAGGAACAGCGGAGCGGCAAGCGGTGGTGGGACTTGAGAAAAGCCCGAGGCACACGAAGTTTGGTTGGCAAAGGTGCCATCCGGACATGTCGCGTTTCCAAGGGTTGCAGATGAAAGGTCTGCAAAGCCGAACGCTCCTGAAAGGTCTGCTCCGATGAAGTTGGTTCCTTCCATTGAACCTCCCATGAAGTTGACAAAGATGGCTTCCTTGAGGTTGGCTTGGGAAAGATCTGCGCCATCGAGGTTGGTGTCGAAGAACAGGGCTTGGCCGAGGTTTGCACCCGCGAGGTTTGCGTTGGAGAGGTCTGTGCCCGTGAGATCGACGGCTCCGAAGTCACGACCGCTAAGGTCTTGACCTGAGAGATTGAGACCGGACCAGTCGCCTTCCATGAGTGAAGAATAGGCTTCGAAGAGCACAGTTGGATCCGTTTCGTTTGCGCCACCGCTGGAGAAATTGAATTCTAGTTTCTCCCAGAGGAAGGTGATTTCCTCACTCTTCAAATCTGTCGGTTTCAATAACACGTCATCGAGTCTGTTTTCATCGCCACGACCGGAACCTGCGATGTCCAATGAATACGCCGCATCTTCTCCAGCAGTAAAGCCGCCGTTGGCGTATGCGAGCATCGCCTTGTCCACGTTGGTTCCCGGAATAGCTTGTTCACTCCAACGAAGAATGTCCTCATTGTCATCCAACAGCACCCATGTCTGCAATTTGTCACCGCCGTTTGCATCGTTGAGGAAAAGACTCGGAACCGTGGTGGCAATGGGTGTGATGCTTGCATCGGTGAAGTTGCTCACCAATTCAAGTAACTGAGCTTCGTTGTAAGGTTGTTCAAGCGTGACTTGAAGATCGGAACCAACGGTTGCATCAACCGTTTTCTCGTCCACAAGCGTTCCAGTGTAACCTTGAACCGCAGCCAAAGTCACAATCGAGAGGGTTAACAGCATGATGACAGCAAGGCGATTGACCGATTCAGCAGAACCTGATCCTTTCAGGCCGCGCTTTACATCGTTCAGCAATGGCGTTCTGCTGAAGAGAACTTGCATGATCTGGGGACCCTTGGCACCGATTCTTCCGAGCAGCAATGCGCCACCAATCCACAAGGCGAAAGGACCGATGATTCCGAGCAATCCTTCAAGGAAGAAGTTCGACACAATGCCGTCTTCGCTTCCGTTCATCTCAAGCCATGTGTCAACAACAGCAAGCATGCCAAAGAGGAAGGCTAACCAGTGGAGCCAGCGCTTAGGTTCGGCTTTCGTGGTCGTCTTTCGAACACCTTCCTCGATTTCGAGGGCGATGAACTCGCGCGCTCGGCTTCGCCCAAACAAGAGCGCAAGGCCCAGCGTGGTCACGGCTGTGAACATGGTTGCTCCAACACTGAGCGTTGGGTTGACATCGAAGTCACCTGTCCTAAATTCCATGAATCCTACCGCTGACAAGACAATTGGGACGGCCAGCAACGCCAGCAAGTACCCAGCAAGCCATGCCACCGAAGACATCACGAACAACTCAAGCAATACCATGCTTTGCAATCTTGTCCCGTCTGCGCCGATCACTCTGTGAATGCTCACTTCCCTGCGTCTTTGTTCAAGTGAAAGCACTAAACCATAGATCAACACGGCAATGGAGAGAATCACGATTGGAATCATAATGATGTAATCAAAAATTTGAATCAAACCAAGGAAGATGTTGAGGAAGGTGATGGTACCGCTCACAATGTCGGTGTAATACAATTCCACACCTTCATCCGTGTAGTTTCCATCTTGGACCCTTGTACCAAGGTCCTCGAGCCATTCTGCCGCATCAGCGGTTGAACTCGTTGGCAGTTGACCACGGTCGATGGTCACGCCGAGGTACATGTGGTCATTGTCCATAAGGGCGGCTCGTTGTGATTCTTCGAGCACGGTCCACGTGGTGAAAATCGGATTTGGCCCTAGGGTAGGGTTTCCAAGGTCCCAAGGCTCATAGATACCAAGAACAGTCAGATTCGTTGCTGTCATTGGCATACGACAGTAGACCATTTCATTCTGCTCTGGAGTCACTTCACCGTCGCAATTTTCGTTGTTGACGGTGGCCTCTAAGAGGGTGGATTCATCGACCACATAGGCGAAAGTGAGGGAATCAAGCACATCGCCGACGTTTGCCTTCGCTTCGGAGGCAATGGTGGAAGGAAGAATGATGCCGCGTTCGGCTTGCATCTTTTCTGGTGTTGGCCATTCTCCCAGACCTGCAATAATGTTCTCACCTAGGCGATCTGCAAACGTGCCATTGAATGCTTCTGGACCGAGGAAACGGACAGCTCGGGTGGTGGAAATTGGTGGGCCCGCTTCTGCGAGTTCAGGATAATCAAACGTAACATTGCCCCAGTACGGATTCGCATCGTCTGTGATCGCCATCATTTCTAGTGGTTGGGCGACAATGAATTCTTGATTGAAGAATCCACCGCTGTGGATCCCTTGGCGTCCAAGAACAAGGGTGCAGTCGCTGAACTCATTGAACTGTTCCATCAACTCGTCGCACACACCGGTCATGGTGCTCGTGTTGTTTGACCAACCACTGCTGTTTTCGACAGGCGTACGGGCGTATTCGATTTTAGCATCAAACGGTTCACCTTTGAGCGATTCTTCGAAGAACAATTGCGAAAGCCCCACGCCGTACGAGAGCACAGTTGTGATGACGAGTGACGCAAGGAAAACACCAGCAATAACGGCTAGCCCGCGTTCTTTTCCACGCCAAGCGCTTAACCCAGCCAGCCTGAGTTGAGATGGCGTTTCTCGAACTTTGTGCATCAATCGCATTGGTAATTTTTGCGAGGGCGAGAAATCTGAAGGCTGGAGTTTGAGTTCCTTTGATTCATCGATCATTCTTCTTCACCTCCTTCTTCATCTTCAAGTCCCCAGGCAGATCGGATGTCTGATGCTTCAGTTTTCCCGTCGTTGAGCAACAGCATACGGTCTGCGTTCGAGGCAAGATCTGGGTCGTGCGTGACCATGAGAATTGAAATCGGATTCACTTCATCGTGGCAGAGGTCTTTGAACAATTGAAGCACCTCTTTCCCACTGGCGATGTCGAGGTTTCCAGTTGGTTCATCAGCCAGTAGAACAGGTCGGTTTCCTGCAATGGCTCGTGCGATGGCAACCCGTTGTTGTTGTCCACCAGAAAGTTGGTCTGGTACGTGATGCATTCGGTCCCCGAGTCCAACTTTGGAAAGTGCGATTTTAGCCGCTTCGTCTGCTTCTCTTGAAGACAGACCTGAAAGTTCGAGGGCAAT
>QQSI01000038.1:0-3117 GCA_003602645.1 Candidatus Poseidoniales archaeon
TTCAATTCGCCCTCAAATTTCGAGCTGATCGACGTCACTCGTTGATCATGCTCATGTTCCGCATCCGCATCGAGAAACTCAGGATCCATGTCCAGTGTTCGTTCCAAATCAAAGGAACCTATGTTAATTAATTCAGAAGGATCAATCAAACTGTTCTCTGTTCGATAGATTGGAGCAAAGGCATTGACAGTTTTGATCTTCCTTTCCACTTCTTGAAGTTCCTCTTCTGACACAAGGTCGATTTTATTCAACATGATTCGGTCGGCGAAAGCGAGTTGCTCAACCGTTTCATTCTCGACGCCTTCTGGTTTTTCATCTTCGAGATGCCGAATGACGTGTTTCGCATCAACGACGGTGATGATTCCATCGATTTTGTACCGCTCAGCGACTTTTTCCTCAACAAAAAATGTTTGAGCGACTGGAGCGGGGTCTGCGAGTCCTGTTGTTTCAATGAGAACGCCATCAAAATCTTTGATTCGATCGTACATTCGGTCAAGCAATTCACTCAGATCGCCACGAACTGTACAGCAAATGCAGCCATTCATGACCTCAATGATGCTTTCTTCAGAGGTTTCAACCAGAATTTCTTCATCAATTCCCACATCGCCAAACTCATTTTCAATCACTGCGAACTTCATCTTGTGTTCAGTGCTCGTAAGGATATGGTTGAGCAGTGTGGTCTTTCCTGAACCAAGAAAGCCGGTGAGAACGGTGACGGGGATGCGCTTGTCTTTGCCTTGGCCAGTCATTTGACTTCAACTCAAATCTTCCTAGGATATTAACTATTTAATGAAGTCTAATAATTTCCATCCTCCCGAATAATAACCATCTCAATTATGGGATGTTCTGGCCCACTTCTGACAAATATGAAACCGTGTTAATACCTCATTCAAGAGGAAAAAGTCGTTGCAAGGGTTTGCAGTGATTTTGCTTGTTCACAACCCTCTGCATTGAGCCGCAGTGCATTATTCATCAGCTGGATATTGAACAAAAGCATCGCCAGCAACCCACTGTTTATGCTTCTTCATGCAAACTTTGAACGCCTCACTCTCGAGGTTGTTTGTCAACCATTCGAGCACATTGCTCCAAGGCTGAACGTCAAACCAATCCCGATCGTGATTGGCAAACTGCCTGACAAATGGGAATAGACCATCGCTCAATGCTTCACTGAGCGGTGCTTCGCCCCCGAGTCGTTCATCCAAATCCATCAGGTAAACCGAAGCAAGGGTGCGTTGCTCGACTTCATCCACATCTTCGTAGCGGTTCGGATATTTGTAGCGATCAAGATGGAATTTGAATTCATCATCGTTGCGTGAAATCCAATGTTGTTCTTCTTCGCTGAGCGTCCAATTGAGCACATGCTGCATGATCTCGAGGCTCTCTTCAATCACCGTACCGTCTTCCAGCAACAGCACAGGTACCGTGCCTTTTGGTGAAACTTCCATCATGTGGTCGGGACGATCCCGAAGGATGACTTCGCGGAGTTCCACTTGGAAGTTCGTACGAACAATAGACATGCGAGCCCGCATGGCATATGGGCATCTGCGAAACGAGTAGAGGATTGGAAGCGCCACCAGATGGCCTCCTTCATCACTCAGGTGGAATCGGTGGAGCGTAGCCACCGGACACTGCTTCCTCAACAATGGCAACGTCGGAGTCAACCATCATTTGCACAAGTTCCTCAAACGAGGTGCCGGGGACCCAGCCGAGTTCCTTCTCTGCCAGAGCAGGGTCGCCAATCAATAAGTCAACTTCGGCAGGGCGGAAAAACTTGGGATTGGTTCGAACACGGATGACCTCGTTTTGGTCGGTTGCGATGGTATCAACGCCTTCGCCTGACCAAACAAGGTTCATGCCTACGTGGCTGAATGCGAGGGTGATCATGTCTCGTACGCTGTGAGTGCGGCCTGTTGCAACAACGTAGTCGTTGGGAGTGTCCTGTTGGAGCATGCGCCACTGCATCTCGACGTAGTCCCCAGCAAAGCCCCAATCGCGCTTAGCATCGACGTTACCAATCCAAAGGCATTCATCGAATCCAGCCGCAATACGAGCGGCGGTCATCGTTACCTTACGGGTTACGAATTCAAGTCCACGGCGTGGGCTTTCGTGGTTGAAGAGAATGCCTGTGCAGGCAAACATATCGTAGGACTCTCGATAGTTTCGTGTGATTTCGAAGGCGAAGACCTTTGCGCATCCATAAGGAGAGCGTGGGTGGAATGGTGTCGCTTCTGTTTGTGGGACCTCGCGAACTTTGCCGTACTGTTCAGAAGAACCTGCTTGGTAGAAGCGGCACTTTGGAGCATGCTTGCGAATGGCTTCGAGGCAGCGCAGAGCACCAAGGCCGGTGATGTCGGCGGTCATCATGGGTGAACGCCACGATTCAGGAACAAAAGACATGGCGCCGAGGTTGTAAAATTCATCAGGTTGAGCTTGTAAAACAGCGTTATCAATCGAGTTTTGATCGGCTAGGTCACCGTTAAGGAGATGAAAATTTTCATTCTCCATCAAGTGGTTAATGAGGCTGCGGCCGGAGGTCGGTTGCGAGACTCGACGAACCAAACCATAGACTGAATACCCCTTCTCGAGAAGCAATTCAGCGAGATAAGACCCGTCCTGGCCGGTAAGACCTGTGATCATAGCCGTCTTGCCGTTCATGTGTCCCCGTTAGCGCCTCCCCTTTTCAATCGTCGCGTAAGAATGAGAGTGAAACAGAATACGGCTTGTGGGACATGGGCACATCTGAAACTGTGTCGATGTTGTGGCAACCATGGTAACGATGGGCAACAGCAAGCGTCGGACGAGGGCGCGCAGAAGATGATCCCCGGGTAAATATGTGCAAATCGTATCAATTGAACGAATGCACACTGGGTGAAGTATATATTGAGTCGATTGGTTTAATTTCCATGAAAGAAGATATGCCGCAAAAATCACTGCTGATCGTCGGTGCCGGGGGTATCGGAACGACCGTTGTTGACTTGCTCGTTCCCGCACTTGCGCGAATAGCACTTGGTGCCAAAGTGACCTTGATGGATGGCGATACCGTCGAAGCCACAAATTTGGGCCATCAAAACTACAGCAGAGCAGATATTGGAAAATTCAAGGTGGATGCTCTTGCGG
>QQSI01000038.1:3248-3864 GCA_003602645.1 Candidatus Poseidoniales archaeon
TCCCTTGATGTGCCTTGGCTCGACTTGCGCTGTGGCGGCGATGGTTATGTGATGCTCAGTTCCGAATCCCCACCTGACTTGGTGAAGAAAATGACGCCCGACCACCCTCCCATGAGTTGCCAACACCCAGGTGCATTGGACGATGGAAACCTCGAGTTTGGTTTTGCTGCAGCCGGGGCCTTTGGTGCTCAGTGGGCACTTCAACACCTCAGAGGCAACAAACCGCCCGTGCAAGCCATGGGTTCGCTGACCTACGGTGCGTTCGAGTTTCCAACCACGGAGGTGAGCGCTTGATTTTGGTGCCAGATCTGGATCAACTCGGCCTCGATGGTGTTGCATGGCAACGCGTATGTGCGCTCGCCGAAACTCGGCAAGTTGACCACAAATTCTTGATTGATGTGCAGTCAAATGCTGCCCTCCTGGGTCGCTGGGATGTCGTTTACGCGCTTTCTTTCCTGGCAGGTTTGGAAACCTCTGTATTGATCGATGCGCACGATGCCGTCTCGGTCGATTGGGGCAGTCCAGGCCGCGTGGCGTTAGCACCTCCGGTCGGTTGCGCTGCGCCATTCAAAGTATGGACACACACACATCCGGGTTTTGATGCCTATTGGAGCGG